>NZ_JBSFYW010000067.1:0-47859 GCF_053599975.1 Streptomyces sp. NPDC005141
GAGCGTGGGGCCAGACCTCAGAACACTGGTCTGGAAAAGCCCAGTTGAGACCGGGCCATCCACTTGAACGGTGCGACCTCGTGTCGCACGCGGAAGCCGTACCGAAGCTGCACACAGTGACCGTACTGCACTTGATTCATCGCCGACATGTCGAACATCCGCACTGGCAGGCACTGCGCTTTCGCACTGCTCACGCAGGCCTGGATCCTCAGATTCGCTTCACCATCGGGCTGAAGCCCGGTGCGCTGCGAGTAGTCCCGGTAGCCCGCCACCAGGTGGCGCGATCCTTGCGGACCATGGCGATCTCGCCGCTGTCATGGCCCGATGCCGCGCGCGAACCTGGGAGGGAACCGAAGGGACACCACTCATGACTCGTATCGCCATCAATGGATTCGGCCGCATCGGACGCAATGTGCTGCGCGCCCTGCTCGAACGCGACACCGACCTGGAAATCGTCGCGGTCAATGACCTGACGGAGCCCGCCACGCTCGCGCGGCTGCTCGCCTACGACTCGACCGCCGGACGGCTCGGGCGCCCGGTGAGCGTCGACGGTGACACCCTCGTGGTCGACGGCAGGCGCATCAAGGTGCTGGCCGAGCGTGAACCGGGCCAGTTGCCCTGGGCCGAGCTCGGAGTGGACGTCGTGCTGGAGGCGACCGGCCGTTTCACCTCGGCCAAGGCGGCCGGGGCCCACCTCGACGCGGGTGCGAAGAAGGTTCTTGTCAGCGCGCCGGCGGAGGGCGCCGATGTGACGCTCGCGTTCGGTGTCAACAACGACGCGTACGACCCGGACGTGCACACGATCATCTCGAACGCGTCGTGCACCACCAACGCGCTCGCGCCCCTGGCCGCGGTGCTCGACGAACTCGCGGGCATCGAGCACGGCTTCATGACGACGGTGCACGCCTACACGCAGGAGCAGAACCTGCAGGACGGCCCGCACCGCGACGCCCGCCGTGCCCGTGCCGCCGCGGTCAACATCGTGCCGACCACGACCGGTGCCGCCAAGGCGATCGGCCTGGTGCTGCCGAACCTTGAGGGCAAGCTGTCGGGCGACTCGATCCGGGTGCCGGTCCCGGTGGGCTCGATCGTCGAGCTCAACACGACCGTGGCCCGCGACGTGACGCGTGACGAGGTCCTGGCGGCCTACCGCGCCGCGGCCGAGGGGCCGCTCGCCGGTGTTCTCGAGTACTCGGAGGACGCGCTCGTGTCGTCCGACATCACGGGCAACCCGGCCTCGTCGATCTTCGACTCGGCCCTCACCCGCGTCGACGGGCGCCACATCAAGGTGGTCGCCTGGTACGACAACGAGTGGGGCTTCTCCAACCGTGTGATCGACACGCTTCAGCTCCTCGCCGCCGGCTGAGGGAGGCGGGAGGGCAGGGGCGCCTCTCCACAGGGCAGGGGTGCCTGTCCGAGGCGCCTCCACCCGCAGACGACTGTCCGGAAACCGTTCGACAGCCCGGCCGGGACGCGCCATGATCCACACCCGTGGATACGACCAAGCAGTCCCTGGTTCTGGCCGCCGCGTCCAACAACGCGGA
The DNA here is from genome assembly GCF_053599975.1 of Streptomyces sp. NPDC005141. NCBI lineage: Bacteria > Bacillati > Actinomycetota > Actinomycetes > Kitasatosporales > Streptomycetaceae > Streptomyces > Streptomyces sp. NPDC005141. The sequence goes on from NZ_JBSFYW010000067.1 coordinate 1,545, forward strand.
ATGGTGCGCGGCGATGAGTCGATCGCACGGCTCGGTGGGCCGATTCGGGCCGCAGGCCTGGGCTTCCCCGACCCGCACTCCGCAGTACTACCCGGACGCGGTCACCTTGGTCCCGGGCGCCGACCCGACCGCGCTGGCGGCCCGGATCGACACCGCGCCTGGGGCGTCCGTCAAGGACAGCTTCGCCGACCTCGATCTGACCGGAGCGGGCTTCCAGGTGCTGTTCGAGGCGCAGTGGATCCACCGCCAGGCGATCGCGCCCGCCACTGTCCCGGATCTCGCCTGGGACGTCGTGGCCGGACCGGAGGCGCTGCGTGCCTGGGCGCTCGCCTGGGACGACGGAGACGGCAGCGCGGACCTCTTCCGGCCCGAACTGCTCGACGACCCGGCCACGTTCGTGATCGCCGGGCGGTCCAAGTACGGCCGGGTCGTCGCCGGCGCGACAGCGAGCCGCAGCGACCAAGTGGTCGGACTGTCCAATGTCTTCGCGCTGGACGGCGGCCCTGACACGGCATGGCCGGTCGTACTGGAGGCGGTGCACTCGCTGTTCCCCATGCTGCCGGTGGTCGGGTACGAGCACGGCGAGGCCCTCGCGGCGGCGGTTCGCCATGGCTTCGAGCCCATCGGCTCACTGCGCGTCTGGCTGCGTGCCTGATCGACGGCCCGTTCGAGCCGTCCGGGCCCGGCACAGGGCGGTCCACGGGCCTTCTGCCCACGGTCGTGCGGCAGGATGGGGTCATGAGCGTAGTCAAGATCAACGTACTGACCGTGCCCGCCGAACAGCGGGAGACGCTGGAGAAGCGCTTCGCCTCCCGCGCCCATGCAGTGGAGGGCTCCGACGGGTTCGAGTGGTTCGAACTCCTCCGCCCCGTCGAGGGCACCGACAGCTACCTCGTCTACACCCGGTGGCGTGACGAGGCGTCCTTCCAGGCCTGGATGGAGGGCCCGATGAAGGCTGCCCACCAGGGCGGTGACGCGCAGGGCGCCGAGCGTCCCAAGCCGGCGGCGAGCGGATCCACGCTGTGGTCCTTCGAGGTCGTACAGCAGGCCGAGCCGACCAACCCGTAGCCGGATCGTCGCGCGACCGGCCGGCGGTGCTGCCGTGCCCCGGCCGGGAGCGCGGGATCAGCGGGACGATGCCTCCGTCGGCGAGGCAGAGGTCGAGCGCGCCACAGCACGGCGGGTCCCGCACCAGAGGTCAACCGTCGTGGGTGTAGGGGTGGTTGACCTGCCCGGCGATCTGAAGCCCGCCGCGCGTCCCCGCAGCCGTGGCGTGTGGTCGCGGGCATCTGAGGACAGGCCCGACGGCCGCCCCTGGTAACGGCGTTGGTCACGGGATGCCGACTTCGAACAGGACGTATCCGGCGTAGGAGCCCGAGGCCAGTGCCGCGATGGTGAGGACGGTGCACAGGACCGGTGTGCTGAGTCGGCGCATGGCGGTGGCGCACGGGATGAGCAGGGGGAAGGCGGGGAGCATATAGCGGGAGACGTTGCCGAAGATCTGCTGGCTCCCCAGGACGAGTGCCATGGTCAGGAGCGTGTAGACGGTCAGGACGAGTGGCGGGCGCAGCCGGAACAGCAGGGGCAGGATGATCAGGGCCAGCAGGACGGCGGCGGCGCCGATGGCATCTTCGTAGGGGTAGGCGTAGAGGTAGTCGAAGTGGCCGACCATGAGTGAGCTGAACACCTTGACGGTGTGTCGGCCGTAGTCGAACGAGTGGGCCCAGGCGCCGTCCTGCAGCTTGAAGTACCCGCTGTAGTCACCCATCCGGTGTCCCACCCAGCCGAGATAGCCGGCCAGGCCGACAGGGGCGATCGCGACGGCCGTCAGCGGGCGCAGGACCGCGCCCCGGCGCGCTGTTCCGTCGGGGAGGGGGAGGTCCCCCCAGCGGCGCACCGCGCGCCGATGGCGCAGCAGGTCCGTCAGTACGGCGAGGGTGAGTGCCGCGATCAGCGCGGTGGCCGTCGGCCGGGTGAGGCCCGCGGCGCAGGTCAGGAGCCCGGCCGTGAGCCAGTACCGGCGCATGACGGCGTAGCAGGCCCAGGCGGCGAGGGCGATGTAGAGGGATTCCGAGTAGGCGGACCACTCCATGCCGGAGCCGGGCCAGACGGCCCAGAGCCCGGCCGCGGCCAGCCCGGCGCGTCGTCCGCCGACCCTGGCGGTCACCGCGTGGATGCCCAGTGCGGCCACGAACGAGGCCGCGATGGAGACCACGAGTCCCGCACTGAGCAGACCGAGTCCGGTGCAGGACGAGACCAGGCGCATGAGGGCGGGGTACAGGGGGAAGAACGCCGCCGAGTTGCCCTCGAGGGTGATCAGGCCCGTGGCACCGGGCACCGGTACGAGCGCGGGGTGGTAGCCGTGCGCGGCGATCTGCTGGTACCACCACCCGTCCCAGGTCGCCAGGACGTCCCAGACGTGGGCGCCGCCCCCGAAGCGGGGGTTCTTCCTGCGGAAGTCCCCGGAGGAGTCCAGCAGGTACATGAAGACGCAGAAGCCGATGAGCTTCACGGTGCCGTACAACGCGAGGACCGGGCCGTGCCGCCGCCCCGCCCGGCACAGTCGCGCCCATCCGTCGAGGGCACGGTCGCGGGCATGTTCGCGCGCCGAGGCGACGGCGGGGGCGGGGGAGGCAAGCAGGGCCGCTGCGCGCGCGTCGGTGGGGGCCGGCGACGGGTGGGAGCCGAGGCCGTGGCGGTCCGTCGCCCAGGCCGCTGTTCCGACCTGTGCAACGGCGTCGCGGCCGGCTCCCTCGCTGTGCGCGCGGGTGCCGTGCGTCGAGTGGGTGCTGTGGGCCGCGGAAGCGCGCGCCGAGTGGGTGCCGTGGGCCGGACCCGTACCGTCCGGCTGTCCGGCCACGGGCCAACGGAAGCCCGTGCGGGGCCTGTTGTCGTGCTCTGCCGGGGTGTTCGCGGGGCCGTGGTCGTTCATCGCGGATCGGTTCCCTTGCCGTTGTCACGGGTGGCGGCGGTGAACACCCAGGTGCGCAGGAGCAGGAAGCGCAGCAGCGTCGCGGCGAGGTTGGCGGTGACGAGGACCGCGATCTCGATGGACCGTCCGGGTCCGTGCGTCCAGCGGTGCAGCGCGGCCAGTGAGCCGCCGGTGAGGGCGAGACCGAGGCCGAAGACGGCCAGGCCCTTGGCCTGGTGGCGCAGTGCGCCACCCCGGCCGCGCAGTCCGAAGGTGAGCCGCCGGTTCGCTGCGGTGTTGGCGATGGCGCAGACCAGCAGCGCCCACGCGTTGGCGGCCTGCGGTCCCGCCGCCGGGCGGAGGGCCGCGTACAGGAGGACGTACCCGATGGTGCTCACCGCGCCCACGGCGCCGAACCGCAGCAACTGTGCCGTCAGCGAGCCGGGCGGCCCGCCCTCGGGGGCGCGCCCGAGCCGTGCCGTCGGAAGCGTGCCACGGGCCAGCGCGCGGCCGATCCTGGCGATGCCGCGCAGGTCGGCCATGGCCGTGGAGACGAGGTCGACGCGGCTGTCGGGGTCGTCCACCCAGTCGACCGGCACCTCGTGGATACGCAGCCCGGCGCGTTCGGCGATCACCAGCAGCTCGGTGTCGAAGAACCACCCCGAGTCCTCCACCAGGGGCAGCAGGCGCTCGGCGACATCGCGGCGGATCGCCTTGAAACCGCACTGCGCGTCGGAGAAGCCGACGGCGAGAGTGGAACGCAACAGGACGTTGTAGCAGCGGGAGATGATCTCGCGGCGGGGCCCGCGGGTCACCCGGGGCCCGCGGGTCACCCGGGAGCCGCGGGCCAGCCGGGAGCCGATGGCGATGTCGGAGTGCCCGGATATCAGCGGGGCGACCAGCGGAAGCAGTGCGCTCAGTTCGGTGGACAGGTCCACGTCCAGGTAGGCGAGTACCGGGGCCTTCGAGCCCGCCCAGGCGGTGCGCAGGGCTCTGCCACGTCCCTTCTCGTCGAGCCGTATCCACGTGGCCTCGGGCAGGTCGGCGGCCAGCCGGGCGGCGATGTGCGGGGTGGCGTCGGTACTGGCGTTGTCGGCGACGGTGATGCGGAACGGGTACGGGAACGTGTCGCGCAGGTGGGCGTGCAAGCGCCGCACGCTGGGCTCCAGGTCCGTCTCCTCGTTGAACACGGGGACGACCACGTCCAGGACGGGTTCCGCGTGGTCCGCCGGCAGCGGAAGGCGGACGGGGAGGTGGTCCACGGACAGCCGCTCCACGGGCTTGCGCGCCACCTGTAGTCCCCTCTCGAAGTCTGTGGGAGCGGACCGCAATGCCTTCGTCATCGTTTGTCCTGTTCTGTTCGTCGTCGTGAGGCAGGCCGAAGACGCTCGCGGCCGAAGTGCGACAACGGGGTGCGGATGGGGGGTGCGGATGGGTGGTGCGCGGGCAGGGGCGGTAGGGCAGGTGGACGGTGCGGGCGAGAACCCCTCCGGGGCCGAAGCCGTCCGAGGCCGAACCGGCCAGGGGTCGAATCCGCCCGGTCGTGCGGTCCGGTGGGGACCGTGCCGGAACTAGCCGGTGCCGGTCTCGCCGGCGAACGACGACGGTTCGAGCGTCGAAGTCGGCGGGGGAGAGGGTGTTCTGCTCGGTGTCGCCGGTGCGGTGGCCGGCGCGCCGGTGGTCGCTGTTCCCGCGGGGTCGGTGGCCACCGAGGTCGAACTCCCTGTCGTCGTGGGTGCGTTGGGCGGGCCGGACACTCCGTCCGTGCTCTCGGAGGTGGCCTCCCCGGTGGGTGTCCCACCCGGGGACGGGGTCGGTGTCGGGGTGGCGTACGGGGAGGTGGGACTGGACGCGGGCCGCGGCAGAGGGGCCAGGGGGCGGTCGCGGTCCGGGGCGTGCGGCAGCAGGAACACGCCGAGGCCGACCCCGGCGACGGCCAGGACGCAACTCGCGGCCTTCTGAGCCGCGCGGATCCGGCGCCGGACGCGCACACCGTCCCGGAGACTGTCCTGCTGGGCGGGTTCGAAGGGGGTGTGTTCCTGGGCGTCGCGCATCATCCGCGACAGCTCGCGCTCGAAGTGGTCCATGCTTCCCTTCACCCCACCGGCTCGATGACATCCGCCAGGATCTGGCGGAGCCGCGCCACACCGCGTGACGCGTGGGAACGGGCGGTGCCCAGTGGACAGCCCAGGACCTCCGCGACCTGTTTCTCGGGCAGGTCCTGGTAGTAGCGCAGGACGACGGCCGCCCGCTGTTTGGGCGGCAGTTGGGCGAGTGCCGCCTCCAGCCGCGACCGTTCCACCACGGCCGCGGACTCGTCCCCGGTGTGCGCCAGATCCGGCAGTTCCTCCACGGGGCGTTCGCCCCACCACCGTCGCCGTGCGGAGCGGGCGGCCGCGCGGGCCAGGACCTTCCGTACGTACGCCTCGGGCGCCTCGTCGGCGACCTTCGGCCAGACGAACCAGAGTTTGACCAGAGCCTCCTGGAGCAGATCCTCGGCGCGGTGCCGGTCGCCCGCGCAGAGCAGGCGTGCGAGGTGGAAGAGCGCCGACCAGCGGGCCGCGACGAAGCCGTCGAAGCCGTCGATCCCTTCGGTCCTTGCCTGTTGCATCCACACCGTCCCCGCCCTTGCCACCTTCGTACACCTGGAGAAAGACGTCGGCGGGGGCCGCACTATGCACCCAGATGGCGTGATCTGGGTCACGCGCCCTGTGAGGTCCGGGGATTCCCGGTCAGTGGCGCGGAGAGGAACAGCCGCGGACGCGTCCGGGGCAGAAGCTGATGAAGGTTGGACAAGCCGAGACTGATCAGACTATGGCCCGGCGGTCTACCGGCCGGTATACAAGCGACGTTGGGTCTGTCGGGCAGGAGCCGTCCGGCCTCCGCGGCGTCGCGATCCCTGCTGCGCGCCGAGGGAGCCGGTGCCCGTCCCGCAGGCTGTCATGGCTTCAGGGGAGGGGCACGATGAACCATTACACGCGTCCGGACGACGCCGTCCCGAGGCGTCGCGGCGCCATGGCGCTGGGGGCCGCGCTGAGCAGCTGCGCGCTCGTCGCCGGCGTCGCCGCGGCGACGCCCGCCGCGGCGGGGCAAGGGCACACGCATTCCGGCGTCGACTATGTGGCGCTCGGCGACTCGTACACGTCCGGACCCCTGATTCCTCAGCAGATCGACGCGAACTGCGCGCGGTCCGACCACAACTACCCCTCGATCACCGCGGCCGAGCGCAAGGTCCGCTCCTTCACGGACGTGAGCTGCGGCGGCGCGAAGACCGACGAGATGTGGAAGGCACAGGGGACCAACGGACCCCAGCTGGACGCGGTGAAGCGCGACACCGACCTGGTGACCGTGCAGATCGGCGGCAACGACATGGGCTTCGGATCCATCATCGCCACCTGCGCCGGGCTCAGCTCGAAGGACCTCGCGGGCAATCCCTGCCAGCAGTACTACGGCGCCTCCGGATTCGACCAACTCACCCTGAACATCGTCGAGACGGCTCCCAAGGTCGCCCGGGTGCTGCGCGCCGTGCATGCCAGAGCGCCGCACGCGCGTGTGGTCGTCGTCGGCTACCCCGATCTCCTGCCCGACGACGGCAGCGGCTGCTACCCGACGGTGCCGTTCGCCGCGAAGGACTTCCCCTATCTGCGGGACACCGGCAAGCGGCTCAATCTGATGCTGCGCACGGTGGCGCTGCTGAACCGGGCCGAGTACGTCGACACCTACGGGCCGACCGTGGGCCACGACATGTGCAAGGCGCCCGCCGACCGCTGGATCGAACCACTGCGCCCGACCTCTCCCGCCGCTCCGGCCCATCCCAACGCCAAGGGCCAGGAAGCCATGGCGCGAGCGGTGCTGGCGCGTCTGGGCAAGGGAGCCGGACACCACTGACCGGTCCGGTCGCGGCACCCGGCTCGTGAGCGTCCCTGCCGGCGGGCGCCCGTGCGTCCGCCGGCAGGGATCCCGCTCAGAGTGTGCCGCGCATGTGCTGGGTGAGGCGGTCGCGTTGTTCGTTGAAGGCGGTGCGCACCCCTTGGAACTCCTCGGTGTCGAAGGTCAGTCCGCGCGCGACGGTGTCGCGGTAGGTGCGCAGAAGCGCGATGGTGAGGGCGGCCTGCTGGACGATGTGGTCCTCGGCGACGAGGGACAGTTCCAGCCTGCGGGACAGCGTGTTGCTGTCCCGCAGCACGGTCCCGGCCCGCGCGAGCGACGTCTCGTCGCGGTCGTGTCCGCGGGCGATGTTGATGAGGATCTCGCTGGCCTCCGCGGTGGCGTTGAGGAAGGCGACATAGGCGGCGCGGCGGTCGTCCCGGGTACGTTGCGCGCTCTCCCGCAGCCAGCGGCGCCGCTCCGCCAGCGCGGACGCGGCGAGGGCGATGAGCGCACCCATGGTGGTGCTGAGGAGGCTTGTCCATTCCACCTTCTTACTGTGCTCCGGCCGCGACTCGTCCAACCCGCGTGTTGTCCATGACCATCGGCAACTCTGGTGCAGTGGTGCCTTGTTGCTCGACGCTCGACAGCGGTCGAGGCCCCGGGAACGGCAGTTGCTCTCCGCGGAACGCCCCCTGGCGGCGGCCCACCTGTTCCGGCCGGACCGGCGGCCCGGCCGGAACGAGGAACCCTGCGGAGCAGGGAGGTCAGGCAGCCGGGACCTCGTCCACGAACGCGGTGCCCGCACCGCGGTACGCGGTCACCTTCGCGGCCACCTGGGCCGGGGTGAGGACCTGGTCCTTGACGTGCAGGACGTAGTCGACCTGTTCGTTGTAGGCGCGCGCCGTGGTCGAGGTCTGTCCGGCCAGGTCGATCAGCCACTGGTTGAAGTTGATCGACATCGGCCGCTCGGGCAGGTACTGGGCGTCGTGGGTGCCGAAGAGCTGTCCGTCGATGTAGTACTTGATGCTGCTGCTGTCGATGGTAAGTACCAGGTCGTGCCATCCGGCGTAGCTCTGGCGTGCCTCGGTGTGCTGGTTGACGGCCTGCCAGGGATCAGGGTTGTACGTCTCCCAGGAGGTCGTGTAGAGGATGTTGCCCGACTCGCCCCAGCCGCCGTTGGGCAGATACTCGAAGTCGTACTCGGCGTAGTCGTCGGCCATCGGCGCCTTGAGGTCGTTGATGGTGAAGAACGTCTGCACCAGGTGATCGCCGTCCGGGCCGGACTGGGGAGCGTCGCTGAAGTTCACCCGCGCCGCGTAGGTGCCGTTCTTGAACTTCGTGCTCTTGGAGACGACTTCGGTCTGCCTGGTGGACGCGGCGGTGCCCGCGGTCGAGGTCTCCAGGTTCATCACCGAGTTGCCGGACACCTTCGGGAAGGTGACCTTGGAGGGGTCCCAGGTCGCGCCGGGGACCCCTGGGCCACCGGAGTTGGAGCGGACGTTCCAGCCATGGGCGGAGATCGCGGGGTCGGTGTACGAGGAGTAGGTGAAGTCGTCGAACAGGGCTTGGCCGCCGCCGGGCGGATCCGTCGGCGGATCGGTGGGGTCGGTCGGATCCGTGGGGTCGTTGCCTTCAGGTGCCGTGCCCCACACGGTGGCGCCGGCGAGCTGGGCGGTGACCTTGCCCCAGTCCGCGTACGAGGTCTGCGCGGCGTTGAACGAGTAGTCGTCCGCCTGGTTCACGCTCTGCCAGTTGGACTGGTAGAAGCGAAGCTGCATGTCGCCGGTGTCGGCGCCCGGCGCCAGTGAGCCGGCCCCGGACGTGAAGCCGATCTCCAGATACCGGTCCGCGGTTCCGGTGGGACGAGTCAGTGTGCCGAACGTGCCGGTGACGTTCGCACACCCCTTGACCGCCCAGGAACAGGCGAAGCGATAGGTGGTGCTCGCGGAGTCCGCCTTGAAGTAGTAGCGGATCTTCACCTGGCTCAACTGCACGGAGGAGGAGCTGGTGTTGCGCACCTTGAACCAGGGCTCGCTCTGGTCGGCGGTGGCCCCGCTCGCGCTGGTGCGGTACTGGACGGCGAGACCTCCGGCCGCGGCGGCGGGGGCGCTCAGGGGAACGGCGACCAGGGCGGTGCCGCCGAGGAGAGCCGACAGGGCGAGGGCCACGCGGCGGCGGCCTGTGGGTGGACGGTTTCTCATGTGAGTTCCTTTCGGGGGCTCCCGCAGAGCGCGGGAGAGTGGGGGTACTCAGGAACACGAGGAGACATTCCGTGCTTGACCAGTTGACCGACACGGCTTACCAGTTGGCGTCGCATGAAAGTGGCATAGACCATTGCGTGCGTCAACCCCCTTGTATCTGAGGGGACTTGCTCGGATCGAGAGGGTTCGGGTTACCTGTGTCGCGACGCTGATCAGAGTCAACCCCGTTGACCAGCGGACCAGTTATGGTCAGAAGCCATACCAGTTGGCCCGTACCGACGACGAACGAGAGTCCTGCATGGAGATCGATCCCGCCGCCTCCCGCGCGGTACTCAAGCGTGAGAGAGTCCGTGACACGATCCTCGAACTGATCGAGGAACGCCGCCCCGGTGACGCGATTCCGTCCGAGCGGGCGCTCTGCGCCGAACTCGGCGTCTCACGGCCCACGTTGCGGGCTGCGGTGGACCAACTCGTCGTCGCCGGACTCCTGGTGCGCGAGCACGGCCGCGGCATGTTCGTGGCCGCGGAGAAGATCACCCAGGAGCTGGTGTCGGACCGGCAGACCTTCAGCCTGCCCCGGGCCGCGGGCACATGGACCAGCAGACTCCTGGAATTCAGCACGCTCCCGGCGGGCGCCCGGGTGGGTCGCAGACTGCGGATCTCGCCCGCCGCCAGAATCCGGTACGTGGCACGGCTCCGCCTGGTCGACGGCTCGCCCATGGCCATCGAGTACTTGCACGTCCCCGCCGACCTGGTGCCCGACCTGACCAGTGACGAACTGGAGAACGGCGACCTGTACGAGCACCTCGGGGAACGGCACGGAATCCAGGTCAGTGAGGCGGTCCAGTCGATCGAACCCACGGTGGTGACCCGCGACGAGGCGGGCCTGCTCGATGTGCCGGAGCTGTCCCCCGCCCTCCTGTTCGAACGCCTCACCTCTGACGCCCGGGGCCGACCGGTGGAGTACGTCCACTCGATCTACCGAGGAGACCGCTACCGGATCGTCTCGCGTCTGGCACTCGGCCCGCGATCCGGGCACGCGTCACCGCGCGACGGGCACCACCCCGGCATCCCGCCGGGAGACTTCCTGCCGGGCGAGCCCGTCACCTTCTCCACCCGAGGCGTGGTGGCGGGCGACCTCTTCGGCCACGGCGGTGGAGGAGGCGAGAGCGGACGCGCGAGGTGACAGCGGGAGAGTCCGCGACCGGCCCCCGCCCGGTCTCTGCGGATCCCTGTGCGTTCAGCGGCAATCCCGTGGCCACGCGGCAGGGGAGCCGGTCGATCGGACTACGGACTCCGGCCGCCGCTGAGCGCCTACCCGGTCGGCGCGGACCCTCGCCTGCTTCGAGCGCCCCGACAGCGGTCTGCGTGTCTCACGGCTCCGGCCCGCGGCGGTCACCTGTGCCGAGTGATCGTCTTGTGCTCGAGATGGCCGTTCAGGCCCACCGGCCCGTACTCGCGGCCGAACCCGCTCGCCTTGTAGACGCCGAAGGGGCCGTCGAAGCTGATGGGTGAGCCGTTCAGGGTGACGGTTCCGGTGCGCAGCCTCCGGGCGACGCGCAGGACCCGCTCAGGGGACGAGGACCACCTGGCCTCCGTGAGCCGTCCTTCCTCCGCGCCCAGGGCGATGTCCAGCGCGTCGCTGCCGAGCAGCAGCCGACGCGGGGGGTCCGGCGCGTAGACGACGTCGACGAGCGCCTTGCCATACGGGCCGGGTCACCGGGTTCGTTGCCGCTGTAGGCCTCGAACCGTTCCAGCCACTGTCCGACCGTCTGTTCGTAGTCGGCACCGATCCGGCCGACCGGGGTCGCGGCACCGGCCGCCCAGCCGGTGCGGATACCGCCCGGTTCCACGATGGTCACCTCGATGCCCAGCGGGGCCACCTCGCTCGCCAGGGCCTCGGAGAATCCCTCGACCGCGAACTTCGCGCTCTGATACGCGCTGAGTCCGGGCGTACCGCCCACACGACCGCCGATGGACGAGATCTGCACGATGTGTCCGGACCGCCGTCGGCGCAGGACGGGAAGCGTCGCCCTCGTCACGTTGACCACGCCGAACAGATTCGCCTCGATCTGCGCGCGGAACTCGTCCTCCGGGAAATCCTCGACCGAGCCGCCGGCGGCGTAGCCGGCGTTGTTGACGACCACATCGAGGGACCCGAACCGCTCGACGACCGCCGCGACGGCCTCGCGGGCCGACGAGGGGGAGGGATCGAGCCCCCGCAGGCGGCAGACATGGTCGTGGACACATTCCTGAACGGCCTGGGCGGGTCCTGAGACGCGGGGGCCGGCCGGTGCGGGCGCACAGCCCGCTATGCCTCCTCCGGGTCCTTCGGCCTCTCCGCCTCCGCGAAGACCTGCAGGGCGATCTGGTAGCTGTCGAAGGCGCGGGCCGCGCCCGCGTAGGCCTCGATGTGGATGAACGCCTCGACGATCTCCTCCGGTGTCACCCCGTTGTTGAGGGCGATGCGCAGCTGCCCCCGCAGCGGTTCGAGCGTGCCCAGGGTCGCGGCGATCGTCACGGACACCAGGGCGCGGGTACGGGTGTCGAGTACCGCGGTTCGCGGCCACGCGTCACCGAAGGTGTGGACCGTGGCCAGTCGTTTGAAGTCCGCGCCGTTGGCGGGCTCACCCGTGCCGGGTTCGAGGAACCGCTCCAGCGGAATGCCGAGCAATCGCTCGGCCGCTTCGAGGGCGGTCGCGTAGCGCCCCTCTTCGTTCTGCTCGGCCATGGTGCTTCCCTTCGAGCCGGTGCTCAGGAAGGAGGGTGGGTCGATCCTCGAGGATTCTTGAATCGGGTGCGGAATCAACTGGTTTGGTCAGCAGCGGATTTCGACGCGGGCTGATCTCGCGGCGCCCTTCACTTCGATCCGCGACGCCTACGCTTCAAGTCGCCAGGAAAATGAGGGGAGTCGGCCATGCCGCGACCCCGCCGGTTCTCCCTGGCGGGGTGAAGGGGAGAGCGCGGCACCGTGGTGCGGCGCGTGCGTGCCGCCCTCATGTAGCCGGATACGGGAGTCCATTTTAGAGTGGACTGATGGCTTGCTCACCTGCGGCAGGTGGCTTGCTCCCCTGCGGCCCGGAAGGAACTCGCCGGCCCGGCGGTCGTGGAACCGCAGGAGGTTCTGCGGGTCCGAGTCCCGCGAACTCCCGGGTCCGCGCGCCGCGAGAGGGTGAACGCTGATGTCCCGTGCGATCCGTCCACTGCTCTACGGAGCCGCTGCCGGTGCCGCCGGTACGACCGCGCTCAACATGGTCAGTTACGCGGACATGGCGATACGTGCAAGGCCCGCGAGCTCGACACCCGAAGTGACTCTCCGCAAACTTGCGGAGAAACTGCATGTGCGGATCCCGGGTGAGGGCGAGACCCTGGAGAACAGGATCGCGGGGCTGGCGCCGATGACCGGATTCGCCGCCGGCCTGGGCATGGGGGCGGTACTGTCCCTCGCCCGTGCCGCCGGCTGGCACCCAACTCGCGCCTCGCAGTACGCCGTTGCGACGGTCGGCGCGCTGATCGGCACCAACGGGCCGATGACGGCCCTGGGTGTGACTGATCCGCGTACGTGGTCCGTCTCGGACTGGGTCTCCGACATCGTCCCGCACGTCGCCTACGCGGTCGTGACCGTGGCTGTTCTGGACCGGCTGTACGGCGCCGCGCCGGCATGGGGAGGACGGAGCTGCGGGTGGACCGGGGTGCCTACCGGCCGACGCGCTACGGCGCTGCTACTCGGTTAGAGTGATGTCGACGACGTGCTCATTCCGGTCATTCTTCGCTTCCGGCCTCTCCGTCGACTCCCCTTGCGCAGGAAGCTGGTTCGTGGCGTGGAACGGTCCGGCCAGGGCACTGAACTCGCGTGCTGCGTGGAGTTCTGCACCCTTTCGAGAGGAACGCACACCATGCCCTTCGCCACCGCCAAGGACGGCACACAGATCTTCTACAAGGACTGGGGATCGGGCCAGCCCGTTGTCTTCTCCCACGGCTGGCCGCTGACCGCGGACGCCTGGGACGCCCAGATGAAGGTGATGGCGGACAACGGCTTCCGGGCCATCGCCCACGACCGGCGCGGTGGCGGACGCTCCGGCCAGACCTGGGACGGCAACAACCTCGACACCTACGCCGACGACCTGGCAGCGGTCATCGAAGCCCTGGATCTCCAGGACGTCATTCTGGTCGGACACTCGACCGGCGGCGGCGAGGTCACGCGCTACATAGGCCGGCACGGCACCGGCCGGGTGGCCAAGGCGGTCCTGGTCGGCGCGATCCCGCCGCTCATGCTCAAGACCGAAGCCAACCCCGAAGGTCTGCCGATCGACGCCTTCGACGAGATCCGCAAAGGCGTGGAGACGGACCGGTCGCAGTTCTACAGGGACCTCAGTGCCGCGTTCTACGGGGCCAACCGCGATGGATCGACCGTCACCCAGGGCACCCGGGACGAGTTCTGGCTCTGGGGAATGACCGTGGGCATCAAGGGCGCCTACGACTGCGTCAAGGCGTTCTCCGAGACCGACCTCACCGAGGACCTCAAGAAGATCGACGTCCCCACCCTGATCGTGCACGGCGACGACGACCAGATCGTTCCCATCGTGGCGGCCGGCGACAAGTCCTCGAAGCTCGTCAAGGACGTGGTCTACAAGGTGTACCCGGGCGCACCGCACGGCCTGGCCATGGTGCCCAAGTACGCCGAGGTGTTCAACGCCGACCTCCTCGAATTCGCGCGCAGCTGAGCGGACAACTCCCAGGCACGGCGCGGGAGATCTGACCTCGAGACCGAACAAGCGGTCCGGCACGGAGAGATGCCCGGACCGCTTGTTCGGCTGCGCCCCCCCGCATCACGCCGCGAGCGCGACGGACCGCGATGCGTTCGTAGTGCCGCGGAGGCATAGTCGATACGCTCCTTTCGGGGGAACACCCATGCGGATGGGGGGCGTTCATGGCGTATCGGAGACCGGTGCGGCTGTGTTGCGGAGCCTTGGCCGCGGGGCTGGTGCTGGCCGGCTGCTCGGGGGCGGGGGACGAGGAGAACGCGAAACCCACCGCTTCCAGGACCGCGACCGCGAGCAGTGGCACGGGCTCCCCATCGACACCAGCCCCGACCCCCAGCAGCACAGGCCTGGACTTTCATCCCGATCCCGGCCTCGCCCCGAAGACCCACGCGGAGGCCGCGCGCCTGGCCCGCTCCGTCGCGGCCGCCCCCGTCAACTTCGGCCCCGGCTTCGTCGAACGCGAGCCGTACGAGAGTGACCCCGGCTTCTGGCCCGTGCTCGACGCGAACTGCGTCTGGCAGCGGCGGTCACTGCCCTCGACGGTGCTCGCCACCCTCACCCGCTACAGCGAACTGCCCGCGCAGGACGGCAAGGGCCCGATCCGCGTCGCCGCCGTCGTCACCGTGCACCGAACGGTGAAGGACGCCGAATGGGAGATGGCCGAGACCCTCGAAGAGGCGCTGCGCTGCCCCGACCAGCAGCTCCGCCAGGGAGAGCGGATCAAAGGACTGCTCTCCCAGGGATCGAACTTCGGCCTGCTGGGCAACTTCACCGCCGAGGACACACTCACCGAGAGCGGCGAGTACCTCAGCGACGAACTCGGCGGCCCCCACTACTACTACTGGATCCAGAGCCGCCTCGCGCAGGTCACCGTGGCCGTCGTCGGCAGGGGGTCCAAGGGCCGGTCCGGGGAAGAGGTCGACGACGCCCTGCAACAGGGTGCGGGCCAGATGCTCGGCCAGGCCGAGAGCGAACTGGAAGGGCAGGCATGAGCGAGCGCCTGCTCCCCACCGACCCCGCCTCGATCGGCGGACACCGGCTGCTGGCCCGCCTCGGCACGGGCGGCATGGGCGTGGTCTACCTCGGCCGTACGGAGGCCGGGGCGCTGGCCGCGGTGAAGGTCATCCAGGCCGAGTACGCGGACGATCCGGACTTCCGCGCCCGGTTCCGCCGTGAGGTCGAGGCGGCCCGCAGGGTGACCAGCCCCTGGGCCGTGCCGGTCACCGGCGCCGACCCGGACGCGGCGTCGCCCTGGCTGGCCACCGCCTTCGTGCCCGGCCCCTCGCTCCAGGAAGCGGTCACCCGCCACGGTCCGCTCCCGGCCCGGAGCGTGCGCGCCCTGGCGAGGATGCTCGCCGCCGCCCTGCGCGAGGTGCACGCCGCCGGGCTGGTCCACCGGGACGTCAAACCCGCCAACGTCCTGCTCGCCGTGGACGGCCCGCGCCTCATCGACTTCGGGATCGCCCGCGCGTCCGACGAGACCGCGATCACCTCCACCGACCTGGTCGTCGGCACACCCGGATTCCTCTCGCCCGAACAGGCCGAGGCGCGCGGCGCGGCGGTGGGACCGCCGAGCGACATCTTCTCGCTGGGCTGTCTGCTGGCGTACGCGGCGAGCGGCCGACCGCCGTTCGGCACCGGCACCGCGGACGCCCTGCTCTACCGAACAGTCCACGACGAACCCGACCTGGCCGGTGTCGAAGGCGGGCAGGACGCGGAGGACGACGACCTGCCGACACTGCTGCGCCTGTGTCTGGCGAAGGACCCGGCGGACCGTCCGACGGCCGAGCAGTTCGGTACGGCGCTGCTGATCGAGGACGCGATTCCCGAAGGCCGGCAGATCGACTGGCTGCCCGAGGACGTCGTACGGGCCATCGCCGACCGCTCGTCCGAGATGCTCGCGCTGCCCGACATCGAGCCGACCGTCGCCGCGGACGCGGGAGACACGGTGAAGACCCCGCCCAGCCGTCGGCGACTGCTCGTGCTGGCGTCCGGAGCGGCCGTGCTCATGGCGACGGGCGGTGTGGCGGCCTGGGCCGCGCTGCGCGACGAGGACGACCCGGGGGCACCGGCCGGCGGAGAGCACCGATGGGCCATCGGCGTACAGGCGGACCTGAGCGGGGCGCAGCGGACGGCGGGCGAGGCGCAGGAGCGGGGTGCGCGGCTGGCGGTCGAGCAGTTCAACTCCCGCAAGGACAAGCCTTTCGAGCTCGTGCTGAGGACGGCCGACGACGGCGGCAGCGCCGGGCGGGCGCCGGGCGCGGCCAGGAAGCTGATCCAGGACACCGACGTGCTCGCCGTACTCGGCCCGACCAACGACGACACGGCGAACGCCGTCCTCGGCGCGTACGACGAGGCTCTGCTGCCGCTGCTGTGCGTATCGGCCGGAGGGCTGATCCTGACCTCGCAGCAGTACCGGTCCTTCGTGCACTGCCGGCCCAGCGACGCGGCCGTCGCCCTGCCGATCAGCATCTATCTCATGCGGC
Source organism: Streptomyces sp. NPDC005141 (assembly GCF_053599975.1). Taxonomy (NCBI): domain Bacteria; kingdom Bacillati; phylum Actinomycetota; class Actinomycetes; order Kitasatosporales; family Streptomycetaceae; genus Streptomyces; species Streptomyces sp. NPDC005141. The sequence continues at coordinate 17,776 of NZ_JBSFYW010000067.1, forward strand.
AGAAGGGGAAACTGCGCCCCGGCCTGCTCCAGGACCGCACCGCGCGGACGTACGCCCAGGAGTCCGCCTCCATCAACGCCATCATGCTGCGCCGACTGGGCCGACCGGTGTACCCCCGGGTGATCCCGGCGGACACGGACGACGTGGAACCCGTCGTCGCCGACATGCTGCGGGCCGGGATCGGCTCCTTCATCTACGCCGGCGACGCGCGGGGCGGGGCCCGGGTGGCCCGCGCACTGGCCGACACCGGCTTCGACGGGCCGCGGCTCACTCCGCAGGCCGTGATCGACCCGGCGTTCCTGAAGGGAGCCGGGGGCGCGGCCGAGGGGTGGATCCTGACCGCCTCCTTCGTGGACCCCTCCGCCGTGCCGGCCGCGGCGGCCTTCACCGCCGCCTTCCGCGAACGCTTCGGTGCCCCGCCCGGCTACTACGCCGCCGAGGCCTACGACACCGTCAATCTCGTCCTCCAGGAGTTGGTGAGGGCCACGAAGGGCGGACGGCCGCCGAAACGCCAGGAGTTGCTGGGCCTGCTGCGCAAGAGCCGCTTCAAGGGCATCACCAAGGAGTTCTCCTTCAAGCCGGCCGACGGCACGTTCGCCGGCTGGGGCGTCTTCCTGCACCGGGTCGAGGGCGGCCGATTCCGCTTCCTCGGCGCCGCCCCGTCCGAGGTGTAGTGGTGAGCGGGGCACAGCAGCCGGGGCGTGGTGGAGTGCAGGCGCTCAGGCCGGGCGATCCGCCCTTCGTCGGCGGCCACCGGCTGCTCGGCCGACTCGGCGCGGGCGGCATGGGCGTGGTCTACCTGGCCCGCTCGACGGGCGGAACACTGGTCGCGCTGAAGGTGATCCGCGCCGAGTACGCGGCCGACCACGCCTTCCGGACCCGATTCCGGCGCGAGGCCGAGGCGGCGGGCGGACTCACCGGGCGATGGGTGGTGCCGGTCACCGCGGCGGCTCCGCAGGCCCGTGAGCCCTGGCTGGCCACCGCCTTCGTGCCTGGCCCGTCGCTGGCCGAGGCCGTCGCGCTGCACGGGCCGTTGCCGGACCGGACGGTGCGCGCCCTCGGCGCCCGGCTGGCCGAAGCGCTCACCGAGGTGCACGCCGCGGGCCTGGTGCACCGGGACGTCAAGCCGGGCAATGTCCTCCTCGCCCTGGACGGGCCCCGGCTGATCGATTTCGGCATCGCGCGCGACACCGGCGCCACCGCGCTGACCGCGAGCGACGTGGTGATCGGCTCGCCCGGCTATCTCTCGCCCGAGCAGGCGCGGGCACGGGGCGGTGACATCGGCCCGCCGAGCGACATCTTCTCCCTGGGCTGTGTCCTGGCGTACGCGGCGACCGGCCGACGCCCGTTCGGCACCGGCACCCCGGCCGCGGTCGTCTTCCGTACGGTCCACGAGGAGCCGGACCTGGGCGCCGTACCGTGGGCTCTTGTCCCGTTGCTGACCGGTTGCCTCGCCAAGGACCCGGGGGCCCGGCCGACCGCGCGGGAGGTACGGGACGCGCTGGCCGGTGAGGGCGAACACGACGGCGACTGGCTGCCGTCGGCGCTGCCCCGGCTGATCGCGGAACGCTCGGCCACGGTCCTGGCTCTTCCCGACCCCGAGCCGGGCACCCTCATGCTGCCGCCGGAGCGGCCCGCCCTCTCACGGCGTCGCCTGCTGACGCTGGGCTCGGCGGCCGGCGTCGTCGTGTCCGGCGGGGGCCTCGCGGCCTGGGCCGCCTCCAGGCCCACGGCCGGGAGCGCCGGCGCGACGGGTTCCGGACCTCTGCCCCGGTATGTCATCGGGCTGCACGCGGATCTGTCGGGAACGGGCAGGGCGGTGGGCCGGTCGCATGAGCGGGGTGTGCGGCTGGCTGTCGAGCACTTCAACTCCCGCTCCCGCAAAGGCCGTGGCTTCGACCTGGCGCTGAAGGTCCTGGACGACGCGGGGAAGACGGAGCGGGCCGGCGAGGTGGCCGGGAGCTTCGTCGCGGACCACGACGTGTACGCCGTGATCGGCCCGACCGACAATGCCACGACTGAGACCGCCGTCGCCCGCTACGAGAAGGCCCTGCTGCCCATCGTGACCGTCTCGTCCGGCACCTACGGGTTCTCCAAGACCAGCACCCGCGCGTTCTTCCAGCTCAGACCGGACGAGAACTCTCTGTCCACGGCCTTCATCCACTACCTCACCCACACCGAGAAGAGTCGCAGGACCGCGCTCATCGACGACAGGGCCGCCAGCCGCACCAGTTGGCAGATCGTCAAGGACCTGGCTACGTTCCCGCCCGCCAACGGCACCACGACCACCCATGTGGTGCCCGAGGACAGCGAGGACTTCGACACCGTCGCCGCCGCCGTGCTCGCCGCGAAGGCGCAGGCCGTGGTCTACGGCGGTGCCTCACCGCACCGGGCCGCCCGTTGCGCCCGCGCGTTGGAACAGGCCGGATTCCGGGGACCGCGCTTGGCACCGGAACCGGTCCTGGAGACCGCGTTCCTCACGGAAGCCGGCCCGGCGGCCGAGGGCTGGGTGATCTGCGCGACCTACGTCGACCCGGCCCGACTGCCCGGCGCCGCACGCTTTGTGACGGCGTACCGGAAGCGCTTCGGCGTACGCACCGTCGAGCGGTTCGCGGTCGAGGCGTACGACGCCCTGCACTTCGTCGCCGAGGGCCTACGCGAGCCGGGCAGCGCCGGGGTCGAGCGGGGCGCCATGGTGCGCAGGCTACGTACTGCCACCTACAAGGGCCTCGCCAAGACCATCGAATTCGACCCGGTGACCGACGAGTTCCACTGGGCCAACGGCCTGTTCCTGCACCGCGTCCAGGACGGCACCCCGCACTTCCTGGGCCGCTACGACCAGCTCAAGAAGCCCTGAGGCGTGGCTCTTTGCCAAAGCAGGTCCCGCGCGCCGGTCAGTCCGTTCACGCCGCTTCAGCCTGCCAGCCGCGCGAGGGCCAGTGCGTGAGCGCGGTCGAGGGAGTCGGCGGCGGCGCAGGCGATGTCCGGGTGCACGCCGGTGCCCTCCCAGTTGGTGCCGGAGACCGGGTTGACCGAGCGGCCGACCGGGATGGTGGCTTCCAGGTGCGGGTGCACCGTCCAGCCGTCACGCGGGTGCGCCCCGCCGCCGGTGCGCTCGCCGACGACGACGGCGCGGCCGAGCTGCTGCAGGTCGTAGGCGAGTTCCTCGGCACCGGAGAAGGTGCGGTCGCTGCACAGTACGTACAACGGCTTGGTGCCGCCGAAGCGCGCGCCGGGGACGTGCGGCAGGCTCCAGGACTGCTCGCTGCGCTCGCCTTCCCGCCAGTACATGGTGTTGAGGTGGGTGCGTTCGTCCAGCAGATAGCTGCAGACGAAGGCGACCGTGTCCGGGTCGCCGCCCAGGTTGGCGCGGAGGTCCAGGATCAGCGCCCGGGCGCTCGAGGCCAGGGTGAGCGCGGCACCCAGCGATTCGGCCGCCCACTCCAGCGGGAACAGCGCCGGTGCCAGCTCCATCACGGCCACCCCTCCCTCGAGCAGCTCCACCCGGGGCGCGCCGCCCAGTGAGGTGTCGAAGTTCCGGCGCATGGCCGCCAGGGCGGCCGCCCCCTGCTCCGGAGGTACCTGCTCGGCGTGGTACGCCAGTCTCAAGTGCCGGTCGCCGTTCACGGATTGCAGGTCCGCGGTGACCAATCGGCCCAGCTCTTCGGCACTGTCGACGTCGTAGGCGCCCTCGGCGAGGCGCTGTCGCAGCAGGCCCGCGAGCTGCTCGGCCGTCTCCGGGAAGACATAGTGCTCGGTCAGGAGCCGGGCCGTCTCGTCGATGACGGGGGCGGGTCGTAGCTGCGTCAGCGTCGTCATGGCAGGGAGTAGACCACCGCCCTTGCGAAAGCGTCAAGAGAGTTAGACACTTTCGGAATGCACGATCAGCCTCCCAGCCCGCAGCCGCCCGAGGATCTCCTGGAGATCGGCAGCCCCGAGCAGTTCGCGGCACTCGCCCATCCGCTGCGTCAGCGACTGCTCTTCGCCCTCGGCCACCGGCCTGCCACCATCAGCGGGCTCGCGTCCCAGCTCGACGCGAAGAAGGGCAACGTGGCCCACCACCTGAAAGTGCTGCGCGAAGCCGGGCTGGTCCACATCGCCGAGACCCGTCAGGTGCGCGGCGGAACGGAGTACTACTACCAGCGCACGGCCCGCCGCATGGTCGTCCCCGAACCCCGCGCGGACGGCACCGCGGCGATGTTCGCCGCGGTCGCCCAGGAACTGGAACGCTCGCCCGCGGAGACCTGTCTGACGCTGCGTCACCTGCGTCTCAGCCCCGCGAAGGCGCAGGAACTGGCCGAGACGCTCGCCCGGCTGGTCGACGAGGCGGAGGAGGACGGGGACGAACAGCCCTTGCACGGCGTGCTGGTGACGCTGTATCAGCAAGCCACCCGGTCGGGCACCAGCGACACATCCTCCTAGCCGGGTGCAGTCTGCGCGCGAGCGAGATCTCCTCGATTCCCGTCTCAGACAGGGTGTCCGGCGTTCGAGGCGGGCAGATCCCCGTCCGCCGGTTCTTCCGGGTCCGGGAGTGACTGCTCGGTCCAGATCGCCTTGCCCTCCGTGGTGTACCGGCTTCCCCAGCGTTCACACAGGGCGCTGATGAGCTGGAGCCCCCGGCCCCCCTCGTCGGTCTCCGAGGCGCGCCGGATGCGGGGCATGGTCAGACTCGCGTCGGACACCTCGCAGACGAGCGTTCCGCTGCACAGGAGCCGCAGCCCGATGGGGCCCCTGGCGTGCCGGATGACGTTCCCGACGAGCTCGCTGGCCAGCAGCTCCGTCGTCATCACCAGGTCGTCCAGATGCCATTGAGCGAGCTGTTCCCGGACATGGCGGCGGGCCTCACCCGCGGCCTCCGGGCCCTCCGACAGGTCCCAGGAAGCCATCTGCCGGTCGGCCACCGTGTGCAGGCGTGCGATCAGCAGAGCGGCGTCGTCGTGGGTGGGCTGCCCGCCCGGCAGCAGGCCCGCGGTGACCGTGTCGCACAGATCCTCCAGATCCGGACAGCAGGCGGTACGGGGGAGCAGATCGGCGAGCTGGGCCATGCCCTGGTCGATCTCCCGTTGCGGTGACTCCACGAGTCCGTCGGTGTAGAGGACCAGAAGGCTGTCCGCCGACAGCTTCAGTTCCGTCGTCTCGAACGGAGGGAACGCGGCGCCGAGAGGAGGATTGGCGGCGACCTCGGGGAAGTAGGCGCTGCCGTCGGGCCGTACGACGAGCGGCGGCGGATGTCCCGCCCGCACCACGGTGCACGACCCGTCGGTGGAGTCGTACAGCGCGTAGAGGCAGGTCGCGTACGAGTGCTCGCCGAGGGCGCCGACGATGTCGTTGAGGTGGCCCATGATCTCGTCTGGAGGCAGTTCCAGAGCGGCCAGCGTGTGCAGCGCGGTGCGCAGGCGTCCCATCGTCACGGCCTCGGGCAGCCCGTGGCCCATCACGTCGCCGATGACCAGGGCCACCTGGCCCGCGGACAGCGGGATCAGGTCGTACCAGTCCCCGCCGACATCGGAGGTGTGCCCGGCGGGCAAGTATCGTGCCGCCGCGGTGACTTCGGGCACGGTGGGCAGTCGCACGGGCAGCAGGGCCTGCTGGAGTTCCTGCGAGCGGGTGAGCTCGGCGTCGTAGAGCCGTGCTCTCTCCAGGGCGTGCGCCACGAGCGCGCTGATGGTGATGAGAAGGGTGCGTTCCTCGGAGTTCAGGCGCCGGGCGGCGTCGAAGGCGATGACACACACGCCGAAGGTGTGGCCGGAAGCCGTCAACGGGAGGAAGGCCCAGGCCTCCTTGTCGGTCGGAGGCCGGTGGTCGCCGTCGGGGAAGGCCGAGGCCCATTCCTGCCGCGACGAGTAGAAAAGGGGTTCGCCCGTCAGGACCGCCCGCCCCGCGGGATCGGCATCGGACAGTTCCATGCCGTGCGCTCCGTGCATGTGCCGGAGAAAGGAGCTCGGATAGCCGACCGACCCGATGTGCACCAGCTTCTGGTCCTCGATGACGAGCACGAGCAGCCCCTGGGCGTCGAACGGCGGCAGAACACGATGGGCGACGGCCTTCACCACGTCCTGCGAGGTGGTCGCCGCGGCGAGCTGCGTGGTCAGCTCCACCGTCCGGCTCGCGCGCTCCGCCGCGGTCCGGATGGCCGCCACCTGCTCGGCCTCGCGACGGCGCCGGTCGGTGACGTCGGTGAAGTAGAGGGTGAGACCGCTGGGGACGGGGACGAGCCGCAGGTCGTAGCAGCGGCCGGTGTCGGCCATCGTGACGTCGAAGCCGGTGGCCGTGGACTGCGCGGCGCCGCGCCGGCACCGTCCCTCCAGATCGGGCATGCGGCGCAGCGCGGGTAGGTCCCACAGGTCACGTCCGAAGAGCTGTTCGTCCTCCGAACCGAGGACGCGCTCCGCCTCCAGGTTGGCGAAGGTGATGCGCCAGTCGTCGTCCACGGACAGGAAGGCGTCGCTCATGTGCTGCAGGGCGCGGCTGAGGGCGTCGCGGGTGGAACGCGCGGCGTCGCTGGCCCAGCCCTTGCCGATGATGCGCGTGACCTGGCCCTCGTCGTCCAGTACGACGTGACCGGACGCCCGCGTCCACGTGTAGCCCCCGTCGCCGCGCCGGACCCGGTATTCGGCCTCGAAGGGCGCGTGGGTCCGGATGGTGCGTTCCGCCGCCGCCAGTGTGCTCGGCAGATCGTCGGGGTGCACCACCTTCATCCAGCTCTCGACGCCGGGGACGAAGGCCGCCGGATCGGTCTGGTAGACCCTCATCGCCGCCTCGTCCCACAGCAGCTCGCCGGTGCGCACGTCCCAGTCCCAGGACCCGACCGGGGTGAAGTCGAGGTCGGTGCGCAGGCGGGCGGGCGTCGGCATCTTCCTCAAGCGGTTCATGGTCCATTGGGCCACCGCGGTGAGGAACGTCCGCTGGGCGGGTGTCGGCTCCTCGTTGTCCCCGGTGAGGCAGGTGATCGCGCCGATGGCACGGTTCTTGTCGACCAGGGGTACGGAGAACCAGCCGGACCGGGACAGCAGCGGCGCGTCGGGTTCGACCAGGTCGGTGGGGAGAGCCGCCACCCATACGTTCTCGCCCGAGCGGACGGCACGGGCCGTCGCCGTCGGCCCGTCCTGGTCGACGATCTCCCATGCCCGCGTGAGCGACGACGGCAGTCCGGTGGACGACACCAGACGCAGAGCCGACATGGGGCCCCGCAGGTAGACGGCCCCGCCGACGCAGCCCAGCTCCGCGATGGAGTGCTGAAGGGCGAGCCGGAAGACCTCGCTTTCCGTGATGTCGTCGTCAGCGGTGTCGAGTAGGTCCAGCCGCCTGATCACAGACCCAATATAGGATGGAATGCCGTAAATGACACTCATGGCAATACCTGCTACGGAGAGTGCCCCGGTCCGGACCGGTGCGGTGATCCGCAGCGGCGAGGGGTGTCGTGGGGCGCCGCGCCAAGGGACGGCGACCGCGCGTGTCCCGGGTTGCGGGGCCCGGTGCGCGACACCACGCTGGCCAGGACGCCCGTGTGATCGACGGTCGACGCCGCTCGGTCACCCGTTCCCCCGGCGTTGCGCGGCGGTCCCGTACGGGCACACGTGGCGGACGGCCCCGACGGCGGGAGGACGGTGGCACACAGGTGAACGCCGGATCGCACCGTCCTCACCGGCGGCCGGACGCGCCCGGCACCGGTCGCGGCGGGCGCCGGATGCGGTACGTCGTCGTGGGGAACCGTTCCTCCCGCGGCGCCCGGTCAGTGGCGCGGGCGCGTACCGCCGGTGCCGCCGTGCGGCGGGGCACCGGACACGGTGACGGAGTGGCGGTGAGCCACGGGCTGCGCGTGGCCGCCGCGTACGCGTGGCGGCTGCTGGTCCTCGGACTGGCCATCTACGTGATCTTCGCCTTTCTGGGCAGGTTGCAACTGGTCGCCGTGGCACTGTTCCTGGCCCTGGTCGTGACGGCGGTCCTGCGTCCGCTCGCCGATCTGCTGGCGCGTCACATGCCGAGGACCCTGGCGGTGATCGTGAGCATCATGGCAAGCCTCGTCCTGGTCCTGGGAGTGATGGCGCTGGTCGGTAGCCAAGTGGCCGGCGAGTCGAGTCGTCTGGGCCATGAGTTCGCCGGAGGCCTGGGGCGGATCGAACGCTGGCTGGAGGGCGGCCCCTTCCACGTGAGCCACGCGGTGCTGTCGGATCTCCAGGGCAAGGTGGCCACCTTCGTCTCCGAGCACCGCTCCGTACTGATCAGCAGCGCCCTCAGTGGCGCAGGCCGGGCGGTCGAGTTCATCACCGGCCTGGTGCTCGCCCTCTTCTGCTCGCTGTTCTTCATCCGCTCCGGGGACAGGTTCTGGCGCTGGTTCCAGACGTTGATGCCGGAAGGCTCGCGGGACCCGTTGGACCGGGCGGGGCGGGCCGCCTGGCGGACCTTCGCCGGGTACACGCGCGGCATCATCATCGTGGCCGCCACCAACGCCGTGCTCGTGGGAATCGCCCTCTACGTGCTCGGCGTCCCCCTGGCACTGCCGCTGACGCTGCTGGAGTTCTTCGCGGCGTTCATCCCTCTGGTCGGCTCGCCCGTCGCGCTCGGCGTGGCCACCGTCGTCGCTCTGGCCACCCGCGGGCCCGTCGTCGCGATCGTGGTGCTCGCCCTGATCGTCGTCATCGGCCAGTTGGAGGGTCACGTACTGCACCCGCTCGTCCTGAGCTGGGCGGTGCGGCTGCACCCCGTGGTCGTGGCCCTCTCCGTCATCGCGGGCAGCATCCTGGCCGGTGTGGTCGGCGCCGTCGTGGCCGTGCCGATGGTGTCGGTCGCCTGGTCCGTGATCTGCGAACTGCGCGCACCCCCCGAGCCGGAACCCGTCGGCCGCTCACCGGGTCACCCGTCCGCCCCGCCCGGCCCGAACTCCGAGCCGACCGGACCGTCCCGGGCCGCGGACGCTGCGCGGTGAACGCCCCGGCGGGCCGGGACGGCCCCGTGGCGGCCAGGTCGGCCCCGGCCGTGCTGACGGTCCGGCGGTGTCGGCCCGGTTGCCGGAAGCGGTCCCAGCAGGCCGAGGCGCTTGTCCTCCTTGCTGACGGCGGAGTTCACTCCGTCCAGCCCAGGTGTGTGTAGGACTTCCCGCGGGTGATGGCGGCGAGGGCGGCACGGGTGTAGTCGACCAGGCGGTCGGGGAGCGCGTCCAGCGGCCACCACCGCCACTCCGTGCACCGGTCGGGCTCCAGGACCTGCGGCTCGCCGCTCCAGTGGGAGGCGGCGAAGAACAGCTGCACGCGGGGAACGGGGCTCCAGGAGTTGTGCTGATCCACGGTGTGGACGAGGGAGAGGTCGCTCGCCTCGATGGTGATGCCGGTCTCCTCCGAGGCCTCTCTGACCATGCAGGCCAGCGCCGACTCCCCCTGCTCGCGGTGTCCGGCCGGTACGTGCCAGGTCGATGGCGCGAAGGCGCTCTCAGGGTGGCGCCTGCCGAGCAGGACCGAGCCGCCACGTACGAGGACGAGATGGGCGCCGACGATACTGCGCCCCCGGTGCTCGCTCCCCTCCCGGACGCGCACGGTCGGTGGTGTGCCACTGCTGTCGAGGCGGGGGAACGGGCGCCTCCGGTGTTCGCGGAGGACGGCCACGGCGCCGGGGTCCATGGTCATGTCCGCCGTCTCGTCGACGTGGGTCCAGCGGAGCTGGATGCCTTCGTGGAGCGGGATCTCGTGGGCGGGCCGGTTCAGGGTGCCCCGGTAGACGAGGGCACGGTCCTTGAGCGTGCCCGACGCGTCGAGGGTGTCCAGGATGACGAACGGGGTGAGGTCGGGGACGGTGAGGCCGGTCTCCTCGTACAGCTCGCGGGCGATCCCCTCGGCACACGTCTCGCCGGGCTCGGTGCCCCCGCCGAGCAGGGCCCAGGTCCCAGGGCGCCAGATGGGTTTGTTCGCGTCGCGCAGGTGCAGCAGATAGCGCCCGGAGTCGTCGACGAGAAGGGCGGCTGTGCCGTGCACCTCGATGGTGCGAGGACTGATCGGGGGTCCGGAGGCGCTCGTGTCGGTCACGGAGAGGGTCCTTTCGTGTCGCGCGATCCCGCGGAGCCGAGCCGGGAAGCGGTGCCGTGCAGGGGGCGGGAGGCGGCGGCGTGAACCGGGGGCGGGTGGCGGGGCGTGAAGCCGGTCGGGTGTTCAGCGTTCCTGGGACAGGCGCAGGAGATCGGCGAAGGTGCCACCGGCGTGCACGAGATCGTCGTACGTGCCCTGTTCGGTGAGGCGGCCCTGTTCCATGACGACGATGTGGTCGGCGATCCGGGTGTTCTCCAACCGGTGCGTGACGACGATGATGATGCGGTCCGCCGAGATGGTCCTGATCTTCTCGAAGATGCCGTGCTCGCCTCGTGGGTCCATCTGCGAGGTGGGTTCGTCCAGGATCAGCAGCGGGGGCCGCCGGTACAGGGCCCGGGAGCAGGCGAGGCGTTGCCACTGGCCGCCGGAGAGTTCGGCCCCGCCGAAGATCTCGCGCGCGAGCAGGGTGTCCAGCCCGGCGGGGAGTTCCTCGATGGCCTCGCGCATGCCCACCGCCTCGACGGCCTCCCACACCTGGTGGTCGTCGGCGGACCTGGGCTGGCCCAGCGTCACGTTCTCGCGTGCCCGGAGGGGCCATTGGGCGAAGATCTGCGGTACGAGACCGGTGCAGTTCCAGGCCGTGGCGGGGTCGGCGTGAGCGAGGTCGGTGCCGTTCCAGGTGACCCGGCCCTTGTCGGCGAGGTAGATCCCGGTGATCAGCCGGGTCAGGGTGCTCTTGCCCGAGCCGTTCACGCCGACGATGGCGAGGATGTCGCCGCGCCGCAGTGTCAGGGAGACGCCGTCGACCGCGGGCTTCGTTTTTCCCGGGTACCGGTAGGTGACCTCGTCCAGCCGGATCTCCTCCAACGGCGCCTCGATGACCGCCTGCCCTCGCTTGGGCGCGCGCTCGGCGGCGTCGTCGAAGAACGCCTGCATGTCGCCGAGGTACAGGCTGGTGTGGAACACGGCGGCGCCGTTGATGACGACCTGGGACAGGGCGGCCAGGGTGGTCTGGACGGCGACGACCGCCGTGGCGGCGATCGCGGGCGCGATCCGTTCCGTGACGGCCAGCCAGGCGAGCATGCCCCAGGCCGCCCCGAGGAAGGCTCCGCCGGCCAGGGAGGACAGCACCGCGATCCGCAGAGTCCGGGGCGCGGCGGCGAGCGTGCGCCGGTCGACCCGCTCGGAGAGGGCCCTGTACCAGTAGAGGAGGTAGTCGGTCATGCCGTTGGCGCGGACTTCGTCGCCGTACTTCGGTGTGGTGGCCCACCAGCGCGTCATCCCGCGGACGTTGCGGTCGGCGATGTTCGCGTAGTGGATCTCGTAGTCGACCCGCGCGGTGAGGACCGCGCCGACGCCGGCCGGGGCGACGGCCAGGAGGAGCAGCGGCAGCATCAGGGGGTTGAGCACGGACAGAACGCCGCCGGCGGTGACCATCCTGATCAGGGCGGACAGGAAACGCTGGGCATCCATGACCATGACGTGCGTGCGCATCACTCCCATCTCCGCGGCCTCCTGACGGTCGGAGAAGCCGTCCACCGCGTACGCGGACGCTTCGACGCGGCAGACGGCCTCGACCAGCGCCGAGTCCGTGAGCGTCGTCAGCCGCGGGGTGATGCGCCGCTCCGCGTACGCGCCCACGGCCACCGAGAGCCGGGCGACCGCGCTCGCCCCGGCCACGACCGCCAGGGCCGGAAACGCCTCGTACAGGCGGTCCGACACCGCACCGCCACCGAGGATCGGGGACATGGCCCTCGCCGTGGCGGCCAGCAGGACGGCGGCGGTGACGCCGGTGGCCAACTGGCAGGCGAGCATGAGGAGTACGGCGCGGCGATCGATCCGCCAGGCCATGCCGGTGATGCGGCCGAGGACGCGCGGGAGCTGGGAGCACAGGGCCCGGAAGCCGACTTCGCCGAGCGGGTTCACGGAGTACTGCCCGGAGTACGTGATCTCAGCGGGGGCCGGTGGTGGAACGGACGCGGAAATTGAGGTCAACTGCTCGTCTCCCTGGGCGATTTGATGGGGATGAGGACGACTTCAGATGACTCAACGAGAGGCACGGCGATATCGAACACACGTGTTTCGGCCGCATCGGAATCCGTGCGCGGCGGGGCGGCGGGTCGCGGCCTTCCGGGATACGGGGGCCGGTGGCCACGAGCTGATGGCCGAATCGCCGTGGTTGATGCATGTGTGATGGACGGGACTTACGGTGCGGCCCGCGAGCGCCCGGTGCGCTCCGACAGCGGCGATGCCGGCGTATCGGCAGCGGTCGCCCCCCGCGGGCCACTGTCCTGATCCGGGGCCCGTCGATCCGTACCTGGAGAACGGTGACCACCCTCTCCGCCCCGGCGGTACCCTGGGCCTGCGGCCCGCCCGTGCCCCCGGCCCTCTCCGTGCAGTCTCTTTCCGCGCAACAGAGGCACTGCGCAAGGCGAAAGCCATCCCACCGGCAGAGGAGATGGGACGCATGGGCCCGCATCCCGAGTTGTTCGACGAGTTGCGCGTGGTCCGGGCCGACGGCGAGCTGGATCTGACGACAGCGGCCGCCTTCGCGCGTGACCTGGAGAACGCCCGGCACGGCACCGGGCGGCTGTTCCTCATAGTGGACCTGCGCGGCGTGACGTTCATGGAACGGCAGCGTCCTGGCCCCGCTGTGCGCGGCGTGGGAGGAGTGTCGTGAACGGCTCGGATGGATCCGCGTCGTGCACACCCGGCCCGGCCCCGGTCTTGTGTTCCGGGCGGGCGATCTGCTGGAGCGCTTCCCGCGATACGCGAACGCTCATGACGCGTGGATGGGCTGTACCGCCGACGGTGCGTCGGCGGACCGAGACATGTGATGTACGTCGGAAGCCGGGCCGCACCTCGCACCGAAGACTCCCGTACGGGAAGGAGCGGAGCACGGTGATCAGCGACGGCATGGCCGATGCACTGCGGTCGCTGCGCCTGGGCGGCGGCGATCCGGCACAGGTGTGCATGCGGGCGCTGGGCGCCGAGGGTGTCGCGCTGTCGTTGCTGGTCGGCGAAGACCGGGCGGCCGAGCCGCTCTGGTGTCGACCCGGGCGGAGCGAGCGTTTCGAGGAACTCCAGTTCACGCTGGGCGAGGGCCCGGGGCCGGACGCGGTCCGGACCGGCTCGCCCGTCCTGGAGCCGGACCTGCAGCGGGTGCACCCCGGGCGGTGGCCGGTGCTGCTGCCGCTCGCGCGGGAGATGGGCGTGCACGGTGTGTGCTGCTTTCCGCTGGGCGTGGGGGCCATCCGGGTCGGCGTACTGACCGTGCTGTGCGACGAGGACCGGCGATTGAGTGAGCAGCAGTACGCGGACGCGACCGCCCTGGCGGCGGCGCTGACCGGTGCCTTCCTGAACGTGGAGCAACGCGGAGGGGTGAGCGGAGATGGCAACGTGTCCGGTCTCGGCATGGTGCTGCAGTGGCCTTCGGGGCTGCATCGTGCGGTCGTGCACCAGGCCACGGGCATGATCAGCGTGCAGCTGGGCGTGCCCATGGACGTGGCCCTCCTGCGCCTGCGTGCTCACGCCTATGGCAGTGAGCGCCCCCTCGGCGAGGTAGCGGAAGACGTCGTCGCCCGCAGGCTCCGTTTCAACGACGACTTCGACGACGACAAGAGCGGGCTGTATTCGCCCGACGGTGGAAAGGGATGATCGGCATGACACGCGAACGACGTCTGGCCGAGATCTTCGTGGAGGTCGCGGACTCCCTCGTCGAGGACTTCGACGTCATCGACCTCCTGCACCGGCTGTCGGCGCGCTGCGTCGAGCTGCTCGACGTATCCGCGGCCGGGATCCTCCTCGCGGACGCGCATGGCGAACTGCAGGTCATCGCCGCCTCGGACGAGCACACCCGCCTCCTGGAACTCTTCGCCCTCCAGCACGACCAGGGTCCGTGCGTGGAGTGCTACCGCTCGGGCACCGCCCGGACGAACATCGACTTGTCGCGTACCGAGACGACCGCCGGTTGGCCGCGGTTCGCCGCGCGGGCCCGCGAGACGGGGTATGTGACCACGCACGCCATCCCGCTGCGCCTGCGCAATCGGGTCGTCGGCGCGCTCAACCTCTTCCACACCACCCGGCACCGCCTCGGTGACGACGACATCGCGCTCTCCCAGGCACTCGCCGACGTGGCGACCATCGCGATCCTGCAGCAGCGCACCCTGGAGCAGTCGCACGTCGAGAACAGTCAGCTGGAGACCGCGCTGACCAGCCGCATCTTGATCGAGCAGGCCAAGGGAGTACTGGCGGAACGCTGGAACACCTCCGTCGACGACGCCTTCACCGCCTTCCGGTCCTACGCCCGCTCCCGACATCTGCGGCGCTCCGACCTCGCCGTACGCATCATCTCGGGGGGCTTCGACACCGCGGCCATCCCGGCACCGGTCCGGCCCGAGGGTCACGGCGGCTGATCGCCGCCGTTTCCCGGGGTGCTCAGGCCTGGCAGGGCGGTCCCGCGGGGCGCGCGGGAGTAGAGTGAAAGACCCGGTCAGCGGATCTCCGCCCCGAACGACGAGGTCGCCATGCAGTCATCGGAATCGCTCTCGGACGGACATGCCGAGGTGGGCATCGTCGCGGCTTCCCCGGATGTCGCCCGTCGCGTGGCGGAAGTGCTTCGGCGCTGCTTCGCCGCCACCGAGCAGCGCAGCTATCCCGCGACCGCCGACGGGGGCACGCGGCTCCAGCTCACCGTCGACACCGATCATCCGGCGGAACCGGCACGTTCCTGGCTGGAGACCAGCCGCTCCTCGGCAACGCGCTCCGACGGGAAGTGAACGGGCCTCCAGGAATGGTCCGTTCGGTCGGCTGACAGCCGTCGCTACCGCCCTGGCCGTCAGCCCACCGGCGATCCGCAGGGCGGTCCGTCGCGGGTGGGATCAGCCGTGACGCCCGCAGCGGCCGCCATGAGGGGTTCGGCGGCCTCCGAGGTCGTGTCCGGAGGCACGAGCAGCAGGTCCCAGCGTCCCCAGCCGGGAGCGAGCAGGACGATGGAGTGCCGAGTGGATGCCGGCAGGCTCGTGTGCAGGCGAACGACCTGGTCGCCGACGAGGATTCGGCCGGGCAGCGCGGACCACGCGGCCCCGTTGACCGTGACGCTGCTGATGTGGCCCCATGCGCGAGGCAACCCGGCGAGCAGCTGGGGAAGTTCGGCGAGCAGATCGTACGACCGCGGCCACCACGCTCCGTCGATGGCCCGGGGCAGACCGCCGTGAGGTGCCAGGCGCAGGCGGAGGAGGGGCTGGATGGGAAGCGGGGGCTGCAGTGCGGTGGTCATCGAGGCGCTCCTGCCAACTGCCTTGCATGGATGAGTGTTTGACTTCAGAGGCGACGGGCGGCGACACGCTCCGGGGTCGGCCAGCGCACCTCGGACACCCAGCCGAGGCGTTCGAGGACGCTGATGAAGGCGACCGACGGGTCGAGCTGGCCGCGGTCCACGCCGTGGCGGGCGCTCGTGGGGTCGGCGTGGTGGAGGTTGTGCCAGCTCTCGCCGAACGACAGCAGGGCCAGCGGCCACAGGTTGGTGGCCCTGTCGTGACGCCTGGTGTGGAACGGGCGCTCGCCGATCATGTGGCACAGCGAGTTGACGCTCCAGGTCACGTGATGGAGCAGCGTGATGCGCACAAGGCCCGCCCACAGAAGGGCGGTCAGGCCGTACACCCAGCTGCCGCCGATCGCCCAGCCGAGCCCGAAGGGCAGGGCGAGGGTGAGGAAGCACAGTGCCGGGAAGGCCCGGGCGACGGCCCGGATGTCGCGGTCGGCGAGAAGGTCGGGGGCGTAACGCTCCGCCGGTGTGCGTTCGTTGCGGAACAGCCAGCCGACGTGCGCGTGGAACAGCCCGCGCAACTGGCCCCGCAGGTGCGTGCCGTGGCGGTAAGGGGAGTGCGGGTCACCGGGCCGGTCGGTGAAGGCGTGATGACGGCGGTGCGTGGCGACCCAGCCGATGACGTCGCCCTGGAAGCTCATCGAACCGGCCACCGCGAGCGCGACGTGCACAGGGCGGATGGCCCGGAAGCCACCGTGGGTGAGGCCGCGGTGGAAGCCGACTGTGACGCCGAGGCCGTTGACCGTGTAGAGAACGGCGGCGATCAGCACGTCGGCGGGATGGATGAGGCGTCCCCACAGCAGCCAGCCGGCCAGACCGAGCGCCACGAACGGCAGGACCACGATCACCGCCGTCACCGTCACGTACAGCCGCTCCCCGCGGCCACGCGCGGATACCGAGCCGTCCGGTGGGAAGGGTGACGTCCCGTCGTAGACCTGGGGCGGTGAGGGGTCGTCCGACGGACAGGCCGTCGTGGATGGGGTGGACATGAGAGGCATGCGGAACTCCTCGGCCTCGGTGCGGGTGGCGCGGCCGGGGTCAGGGGCTGCCCCTGTGATGGGAGTCGTGAGAACTGGACCGCTCCGGGCAGCGACACAGGCC
This sequence comes from Streptomyces sp. NPDC005141, assembly GCF_053599975.1. Classification (NCBI taxonomy): domain Bacteria; kingdom Bacillati; phylum Actinomycetota; class Actinomycetes; order Kitasatosporales; family Streptomycetaceae; genus Streptomyces; species Streptomyces sp. NPDC005141. The sequence goes on from NZ_JBSFYW010000067.1 coordinate 34,219, forward strand.
GTCCGGGCAGCGGCATAGGAAGAGTCCTCGGTGTCACCACCGTACTCCCGCACGCTCCGAAACGGGGCCTACCGGATCGCGTGACCATCGCGTCGCCACGGACCTCCGGCGGACGCCGGGCGCCGGCTCGGCGCAGAGCCTCGCCACCTCAAGGACGTGGCGACGCCTACCGCCTCTCCGCCTCGCCCGGACCCCCGGCGGCGAACTCCGGTTCGCGCCACGGCAGTACACGAGAGACGGCACCACGACTGTTCGACATCCGGACGGCCGCAGCGCCGCGCCTCGGCCATGCGCGGAGTAATGTGGCGAGCACCGAGGGCACTTCGCGCGCCGGCTTCCATGCCGGGTCGTCTTCGGCGAGACACGAAACCCCGGCCGCCGCACAGGCGGCTCGGAGACGGGTCCGCATCATGTCGGCGACCTTGTACACAATTTTCCCGCCCGTCGAGCCCGTTGCCGCTCCGGCCGCGCGTCTCGCTCTCAAGACGGATGGCACCTCCCGCGGACTCCTGGACGGTGCCTGGTGGCCCCGCTCGCGGGATCTGCTGAGCGAACTGCCCGCGTTGACCAGGGCGCTGGACCCCCTGTGGGGTCGCATCACCCGCATCGCCGTCAACCCACGGTACTGGCCGGTCATTCCGCACAAGATTCCCGTGGACGGCCACGTCGTCAAGGTCGGATGGTTCACCCCGGAGATCGACCCGCACAAGCTGCTGCTGCTCTCCCACGGCACCGGCCGCTGGGATCTTCTGATCATCCCGCCCGAGACCGGGGCGGCGTCGGCGGCCCGGCTGATGACAGCCGCGTCCGACCACGACGGCCCGCCGTTGACCGCGAGCGCGCTCATGGCGGCGGATGAGGACCGGCACGGAGCCCCTGTGGCCGTCCGGCCCCTGGGGCCGGACGAGGCGTGGGAGTACGAGGGCGGCGCCTCGGCGGACTCCGCGGCCATTCCGGAACAGGCCGGTCCGGACATTCGGGCCAGTCGCCTGATCGTCGGAATGTGAGGCGGCCGCCATGAACGACCTTCTGACGGCCGTCGCCCTCGTGGGTCTCATCGCGGTGGCGGCCTACATGATCCACCGGCTCAACCTCCAGCACGCCGAAGGAATCGCCGAGCACCGGTACAGCGCGGCCCGGCCCGGCCGCGGCGGCCACACTGCGCCGCAGCCACCGGTGGGACCGGAGCTGTCCGATGCGCCGACCCCCGGCGAACGACGCGACCCCGCGACGGGGGCAGTGGTCTTTCCCACCGCGGGACCACCCCTCACCGCAGGTGACCAGCCGGGATTCGTCATCGGCTCCGGGGACGGACCGCCGACTCCACCCGGATGGCCAGGCAGAGACCGGGAACGTATGCCTGGCCAGGGGCGGCACGCGAACATCGTCCGGCGGGGACCGGCTGAGGCCGGCGTTCCTCAGGACGCCTCGACCGCCGCCTTGATCCGCTTGCCGAAGGCGTCCGCGTCCTTGCGGGCCGCACTCAGCGCGAAGCCCACCAGGACCTTGCCGATGCCATGGCCCGCGAGGACGTTGAAGATCCTCACGCGGGTCGTGCCGTCGCCGGTCGACTCGAGGTCGTAGCCGCCCTCGTCGGCCGTCACCGTGTTCTTCGAGACTTCCGCCCAGCGGATCCGGTGGGGCGGCTCGAACTCGGTGATGCGGAACTTCCGGCCCGTCTTCATGCCGGCGTCCTTCACCGTGCTGGTGAAGATCGTGCCCACGGCCGTCGGGCCCTCCGGCGTCTTCGTGATCGACTGCACCCTGGGGCTGAACTTGGGGTCGTTCGTGCCGGCGGCGAGGAAGGCGAAGACTTCCTCGACTGGGCGGTTGATCTCGGTTGTCGCCTCGAACTGACCGGACACGGTTCCTCCTGTGCTGCGATCACGGACCGCCCGCTGAGGGCGCGCGGGCTTGCCGCGCACGCCCAGCCTAGGGGCCTGATGCCTCACCGGCGCGTCACACGGACCCATTCGTACGGTGATCGGGACGCGGGACGCGAGGAGGGGCCCTGTTCATGCCCCCGTGCGACGGTTTCGCACGATCAGTGGTCGAAGCTCTCGGTCAGACGCACGGTGTAGCCGTCCTCCTCCATCAGGACGACGGTGACGCCGAAGGGGTTGGGGTGGTCCAGTTCCATGGGGGTGAAGGCGTAGTCGACGGCGGCCCGAATGGGTGGCGGGAGTTCGCCGCCCGGCTGGGGCGCGGGAGCCGGGTTCCAGTCGAGAGCGGTCGTGGCGCCGTCCTCGGAGCCGTGGGACGGCAACCCCTCGCTGTAGGGGAACTGGTGCAGCACATGACCGTCCGGGGTGGCGTGGACCATGTTCAGGCAAGGGGCGGGACCGACGACGGGCAGCCGGCCGGCGGTGGCGACGTCCTGTGTCTCCCAGGCGAGGACGACCTCGTCCGCGGAAGCCGCCGCGGCGATGTTCGACAGTGCCGCGATACCGGTCAGCGTGTCGGCGCCGGGCTCGGTCGGGCGGACCCAGATCAGCCCGACCAGCTCGCCTCGCACCAGCGGCATGATGACCGGCCTGGGCACGGCGCCCTCGCCCACTCCGTTGACGTAGGTGGTTTTCATCGAGCCGACCAGCGTGTCCCACGTCTGCGTGTCCACGGAAGCCCCCTTCACCGCTGCTGTCTTCGATCACCGCCGACCCTGTCACGCGCGCCGTCCCCGTGTCAGCGGGATGTCCTGCGTACGACCCCTTCGGTGCCCTCCGTCGCCGTGCGGGCGGCGGAATCGGTGACAGGGGGCCGGGCCCGGCCGTGCGGGCCGCCTTCGCCCCACACCTCTCCGCGGGTCGGTCATGAGGGCGTCCCTTAGGCTCGATCAGATGCAGCGTGTGGAAATCCTTCAGTCGCTGGTCTCGCCCGTGCACCGGTTCGAGGGCCGCCCGAGCGACGGAGTGCCCGCGCTGCCCGACGCGGACCTGGTGACGACGGCGCAGGTGCGCGACGGACTCGGGATCGTCGGCGACCGCTACTTCCATCACCCCGCTCATCGCAACGCGTCGATCACCCTCATGGCCGCCGAACGCTTCCCGGACGGGCTGGTCGCGGAAGCGGACCTCCGGCTGACCCGGCGCAATGTCCTGCTGCGGGGCGTGGACATCGACGCGTATGTCGGCGCGACCGTCTCCCTGGACTGCGGCACCGGGCCCGTGGTGCTGGCCGTACGCAGTGCGGCCAGGCCGTGCGCGTGGATGGACACCACACTCGGTCCGGGCGCGCAGCGGGCGCTGCGCGCCCGTGGGGGAGTCCGCTGCCGCCCGCTGTCCGACGGGACCCTCACGGTCGGGCCCGCCGTGTTCGCCGTGGTGGAGCAGGCACCCACGAGGGACTGACCCGCGGTCGGGGCCGGGACCACGGAGCACTGTCCGTGCCGTCGAGGAGATCTTCGCGCCGGATGAGCCGGGGTTCCCCCGACCGTCGTGGGGGACGCCCGGCCCGCCCGTCGGCTCTTACTCAACCAGTTGGTTGACAAAGGCGTGGACCCGGCCGTACGGTTATTCAACCGATTGGTTGAATAAGTGAGGTGAGGAGTGACCGACGACCGGCTGTCCCGGGTGTTCTCCGCTCTGGCCGACCCGACCCGGCGCGACATCGTGGCCAGGCTGGCCGCCGGGGACGCCACGGTCAACGAACTGGCCGAGCCCTACGACGTGACCGTGCAGGCCGTGTCCAAGCACATCAGGGTTCTGGAAGACGCCGGTCTGGTCAGCCGGAGCAGGGACGCCCAGCGTCGGCCCTGTCACCTCGAGGGTGAGGTCTTCGACCTGATGACGCGATGGATCGAACGCTACCGCCGGGAGGCGGAGGACCGTTTCCTTCGGCTCGATGCCGTCCTCGAACGGATGGAGGACCAGCCGGTGAAGGGCACCACGAAGAAGAAGGAGGCATCGTGAGCACCGCGAGAACGAACCGTCGGCACGAGACGCAGATCGCCGCCGACCCGGCGCTGCCCACCATCCTCATCACCCGGGAGTTCGACGCTTCTCCGGAGCGCGTGTTCAGGGCGTACACCGACCCTGAACTCGTCGTCCAGTGGCTCGGCCCGCGTCGGCTCACCATGCGGATCGACGAGTACGAGGCGCGCAGCGGCGGCTCGTACCGCTATGTGCACCGCGAGGACGACGGGACGGAGTACGGCTTCCGCGGCGTGTTCCACGAAGTGCGCCGGGACGAGCGCATCGTGCAGACGTTCGCGTTCGACGGCTTCCCGGACGGCGTCAGCCTGGAGACGACCGTCTTCGAGGACCTCGGCGGCCGTACCCGGGTCACGACGACGTCCCTCATGGGCTCCATCGAGGCCCGCGACTCGATGATCAGAAGTGGCATGCAACGCGGCGTCCGCGAGGGCCACGAGCGGCTGGACGAGCTGCTCGCCGGTCGCCCGAGCGGCAACGTGGCATGACGGACCGAGACGGAAGGCTTGAGATCATGACGAGCGCAGCCGATGAACACCGCACCGTCGCGGGGGTCTTCACGGACCGCGTGCGCGGAGTGCGCCCCGGAGCCTGGGACGACCCCGCGCCGTGCGAAGGATGGGTCACCCGGGACGTGGTGCGCCATCTTGTCGAGTGGTTCCCGGACTTCCTGAAGGCCGGCTCCGGAGTCGAACTGCCGAAGGGGCCCTCGGTGGACGACGATCCGGTGGCGGCCTGGACGGTGCACAGCGACGGGGTGCAGGCACTCCTCGACGATCCGGCCACGGCAGGGAAGACGTTGTCGAACCCGCACATCGGAGAGGTTCCGCTGGACCAGGCGGTCGACCGCTTCTACACGGCCGATGTCTTCATGCACACCTGGGACCTGGCGCGGGCCAGCGGTCAGGAGGAGCGCCTCGACCCCGGCAAGTGCGCCCAGCTGCTCGACGGGATGCTGCCGCTCGACGATGTGCTGCGCAAGAGCGGGCAGTACGGGCCCCGGGTCGAGGTCCCCGAGAGCGCTGACGTACAGACCCGTCTGCTCGCCTTCATCGGACGTCAGCCCTGAGCGACGCGACCGGCCGGATCACCGCCCGGACAGGGCGTCTCATCGGGCCGCGGCACCGCACGCGGACGAGCCCGGTGCGGGCCGTGGCTCGATGCCACGGCCCGCACCGGGCCGGCCCAGGTACGCGGCGCGCAGCGCCCGGCACGTGTGCCGGGCGCTGGGTCAGTGCGCCGCCTTGTCCAGCTTGGCGAGTGCCTTCGCGAGGCCGTTGACCCAGAGCTGGTTGACGCGGGAGCGCTCGGCCGCGTTCGGGTAGCGGTTGGTGCAGGACGTACCCGGGCCGCCTCCCGACATCAGCTCGCTGCACGGACCGCTGTAGTGGTCCGGCAGACCGAGGACGTGACCGGTCTCGTGGGCGGTGACGCGGATCGAGTCGTACCGTCGGTTCTGCGCGTAGTCGAGGAAGATGTAGCCGCTGCCGTGGCCGTCCGTGGAGGCGTACGACCCGCGAGAGTCGTTGCCCTCGTAGTAGGTGAAGTCCGCACCGCCCGAGGTCGACTGGAGCTTGACGTTCGACACGGAGCTGTTCCAGATCGAGGCGGAACTCGATATCTGGGAGCGGAAACTCGGCGCCTGGGAGGCGTTGTAGTAGACGGTCACCGACTGCACGGAGGGGTTGGCCGCCTGCTTCTTGGCCACCGACTTCAGTACGGCGTCGAAGAACGCCTTGTTGCCGGCGGCGTCTTCCGCCGAGCCGGAGTACCGGGCCATCCCGGCGGAGGGGGAACCGGCCGGGGTGGAGTCCGCCGACTTGGCACTCGCCGGGACCGCGGTGCCCAGCGCGGCGGAGGCCAGACCGAGGCCGAGCGTGAGAGCCAGGAGTCTCCTGGAGGCCTTCGACTTCATGCGGGAGGACAGCATGTGGGGTGCTCCTACTCGTTCGTGTGGGGTAGTGAACGATGGGTTCAGCAGGAGTCTCGGGTAGGTCAACGGGGCTGCGGATGATGGCAATCGGGGATAGCGCCGAGCTATCGGGGAGCCGACTCGTCAGGCTTCGTCGCGATTTGAACATCTGGTGCGTCGCTCCGCGTCCCCCTACCCTTCCGGCATGGAGCTCGAGGTGAGGCACTTACGTGCCCTGTGCGCCATCGCCGACACGGGCAGCCTGCACAAGGCGGCCCGGGAACTCGGCGTGGCACAGCCCTCGTTGAGCACCCAACTGCGCCGTATCGAGCAGGCACTCGGCGCTCAGCTCTTCGTCCGCGCGGGTACGGGCTGCCGCCCCACGCCACTGGGCCACACGGTCCTGAGCCGCGCCAGACCTCTCGTCGCCGAACTGGCCGCGATCGTCACGGAGACGAGGGCGGCGGTGGCCCGAGCCACGGACGAGTACACGCTGCGCATCGGTGCCACGGCGAGCCGGGCCCTGCCGGGCTGGTTGCGCCGACTGCGCGCCCGTGTTCCCCGGACCGAACCCACCCTCCGGATGGACGTCTCCGCGAACTCCCTGCTGCGGATGGTCGCCGGGGGGTGGCTCGAACTGGCCTTCGTGCACGAGGTCGAGGGCAGTCCCCTGTGCATCCCGTCCGGGCTCTGTCTGCGCGTCCTGGTCGAACGCGAGCCGCAGTTCGTCACGCTCGCCGCCGACCACCCGGCGGCGGAGCGGTCCGAGGTGCGGCTCGCCGACCTGGCCGACGACCACTGGATGGTGGACTCCACGGTCGACGGCGAGTGGGACGGCCTCAGCCGCGTCCTGCGCGACGCGGGGCTCGAACCCGACATGCTGCACGGCGACTACCTCACGGCGTACTCCCTGGCCGCCACCGGCGAGGTCGTCACGGTCAGCCAGCCCACCGCGCGCCCGCGATCCGATGTCGCCGTCCGGCCGCTGCAGGGCGACCCGATAGGGGTGCGACTGCTGCTCGCCGCCCGCTCGGAGGCCGAACTCGACCACGGATACGCCGAGTTGGTGGAGGCCTACTGGGAGGCCGCCCGTCAGGCACCGGCCTACCGCGCGTGGCTGCAGCGTTCGGGTACGCCGGAGGCCACACGAGTCCTGCCCGAACCCGGGACGGCCATCACGCACGAGACGCCCGAGCGGGTGCTCACGACGGACGCGTACCCCCACAGCCAGAGCCGTGCGGTGACTCCGTAAGTCCGGGCGTGTGATCGGTCTTTGTGTATCACCGGGGTCCGAGCGAGCTCGGCGACCACGGCGCGATCCAGCGGCAGGGGGTCATGCCCACTCGATACAGAACCCGGTGGAGATCGAGGTGGCGGAAGCTGCCCTGGACGGGGACGTGCCGTGGAGCGACCCCGCTCGCGACGCCGAGATCGGCGGGTGGGTGCGGTCCGGTTCCGGATGGACGTGGACCGCGGTGAGCACGCGGTACCCGCGGACGACGTCAACAGGCCCGGGGCGCGGCACCCGAGCGCGGCCGGCTGCCCGCGTCCGTTCCGTCACCCGCGACCGGAGGCCGCCCGTCCGGACCGCCCCCGTCCCCGTCGATCGCTGTCAGGTCCGCCGCCAGGGTCTGGAGCCAGCTGTCGATGTCGACCAGCATGGGCAGCACAGGGGCCGGGGTCGTGGAGACGACCTCGGGCGGCAGAGGCGCCGGCCGTGCCCGGACACCACCGGACGGGAGTGCGGCCGCCCGGTCCATCGCCGCGGCCAGTTGCCCGACCGAGTCCCGCGCCCACCGGACCGCGTCGGGGGGCGCCGGACCGTACTCCTGCCGAGGCAGCCAGTGGGACCCGACCACCGCGTGGGAGGCGCAGTTGAGCGCCACATGCCAGTCGGGTCCACCGTCGACGGGATCCCGGCCCCCCTCCGTCCGGTACTGCGCGTAGGCGGCCTCCGCGATACGGAGCCGGTGCCGGGTCAGCCGCAGCGCCTCCTCCGCCGCGGCGCGCCGAGGCACTGGGTCGCCGGGCGCGCCCACCGCGGCGACCACGGTGAGCCGCACCAGGGGCGCCACCGCACGCAGCAGATCCGCGACACTGCGCCGAACCTCGCCGCGGGCTCCGGCGGGCCAGGCGAGCACGCCGCACACCAGTCCGATCGCGCAGCCCGTCAGGACGTCGAGCAGCCGTGCCTCCGCGAGCCGCCAGTCGGGCGGAGCGAGCTGGCTGAAGGCGGCGGCGACGACCAGGGTGAACAGCCCCTGCGCCCAGGCCGGTCCGGCGATCGGTCCCACCGAAAAGGCCACGAACATCGCCGGCACCAGCACGACGGCGTAGACGTCGACGGCACCACCGGCCTCGAAGAGCAGCACCCCGGCGGCCAGTGAACCCACCAGCGTGCCGAGTGCCGCCGAGCGCACCGCGGACCAGGTCGCCCCCGCCGTTGTGCGCCCCAGGGTCAGCACGGCCAGCAGCACCCAGAAGCCGTGCGAGAGGTCCAGGGCTCCGGCCACGAGACGGGCCACGCCGAGCCCCAGGGCCGTGCGTACGGCGTTCTGGAACAGGACTGAGCGCAGGGTGAGATTGCCGGTCAGCCGCAGCGACAGGAGCCGTCCCACGGGCGGCTCCGCGTACCAGAACTGCTCGTGCGGCAGACCCGGCGAGGTGCGGCGCCCTCCGATCGCCACGGCCACCGCGGCCTGGACGGTCATGGCCGAGGCAGCCGTGGCCAGTACCTCGGACCGGTGGCGCAGCAGCCGCGGCGACGCTTCACCACCCGTGCCGGCCCGCGTACCGGACGGGCGCCCGCGTACGGCGACGAAGTCGGCGGCCATCTCCTCCAGGGCCTCGGGTCCCGGAACGGCTCGCACACCGCGCAGCGCGCCCGCCGTAGCGGCGCATCCGGCCGCGACACCGCGGAGCAGGGCCTCGGAGGGCGGATCGCCGGCCGGCGCGGACTCCGGCCGCTCGGCCATCCGGGCCAACTGGTCCAGTACGCGCCGCGTCGCGGCTCCGGCCTGCGCCAGTCCGCGGGCGGTGCGGCCCGCCCCGGTCGGGCGCGATGCGGGTGGCGCCTGCGACAGGCGCAGTGCCAGCCCCTCCTCGCGCAGACGCCGCGGTGTCTCGGGACCATGACGGTGTCCCCGCGCCGCCGCGAACGCCGAAGCGGCCGCGAGGTCCAGCGCCGCGGCGACCCGGGCACGGTAGGGCTGAGCGGGTGGGGCGGGCAGGAGCAGCAGCTCGCACAGGACCAGCAGAGCGCCACCGGCGAGCACGCCGACGAGCCGTTGCGGCAGCGTGTCCGGCGCGTACGGCGGGAAGCACGCCAGCACGTAGAAGAGCAGCAGCCCCGGGACCACACTCGCCGCGGCCGGCCCGTACGCCGCGGCGAAGCAGACGGTGAAGCCGACCACGAGCGTCCCCGCCACGGCGGAGCCGGTCGTCACGGCGAGAGCGGTGCCGAGGGCGGTCAGCGCCACGGCGACCGGCAGCGCGAACAGGACGGTACGCGCCCGGTCCCGGCCGCCGCCGGGAACGGGGGAGAGAACCCCGAGCGAGATCGCCGCGAAGAGGGCGTAGATCGCGACGATCGGCCGGTCCAGCGCGTACAGGGCCGGGTAGAAACCCGCGGCGGCCGCGACCGTGACCCGCGCGGACTTCCGCGCGGCCCGTACGCGACCGGGGGAGAGGGGCCACTGCGGCATGAACGCTCCTTCCCCGGCGCCTCCCCGGGGCCGTCCCCGCCGTACGTCCATTGTCGGCCGGGACCGGGGCGCGGGCAGCACGACCTCCCGGGCCCCGTCCCTGCCCGGTGGGCCCGGCGCACGCGCCCACGGGTCCGGTGACGCGCAGTTCCCTCGACCGCCGGAGCGCCCTCGCGGAAGCCCGCCCGGCATCCGGCGCGACGGCACCGGGCACACCACCGCTGGGCAGGGGTTTTCTCTACCCATGAGGCAGGACAGGGCATAACATCCGGACGGGCAGTCACCCAAAAGGCCTATTGGGGTTCGAAGCTGATCCGCGACTACCTGTCACATCGCTGTCTGCTCAGGCATTCAGTCCCGCACGAAGGAACCATCTGTGAGCGAAACCGGCTCCTCCGGAAGGGTCCAGCCGGCTCATGCCGGCGACCCCTCCCGTATCGGTCCGTACCGGATCATCGGCCGTCTCGGTGCCGGGGGCATGGGTACCGTCCACGCCGGAGTCGCCCCCGACGGAACGCGTGTGGCGGTGAAGGTGATTCATCCCGCGCAGGCCCAAGAGCCGGAGTTCCGGGCCCGGTTCAAGCGCGAGGTGGAACTGTCCTCCCGTGTCACCGGCCCGTACCTGATCCCCCTGCTCAGGGCCGACGCGAACGCTGCGACCCCCTGGCTCGCCACCGCGTACGTACCCGGACCGACGCTGAACCGGCATGTGCTCGCCCACGGACCGCTCACCGGGGCAAGTCTCTTCGCGTTCGCGACCGCCACCGCACAGGCGCTGGCCGCCGTCCACGCCGTCGGCGTGGCGCACCGCGATGTGAAACCGCAGAACGTCATCCTCACGCCCGCCGGCCCCCACGTCCTGGACTTCGGGATCGCGCACGCCGCCGACGGCACCAGCGTCACCCGTACCGGAGTCATGACCGGCACCCCGGGCTGGATCAGCCCCGAGCAGTACCGCACGGGGGCCGCCGGGCCCGCGGGTGACATGTTCGCCTGGGGAGCGCTCGTGGCCTACGCGGCCACCGGAAGAACGCCTTTCGGGACCGGCGCCCCCGACGTGGTCGCGTTCCGCGTGATGTCGGGCGATCCGGACCTGGACGGCATCCCCGCGCCCCTGCGCGAGATCGTGCAGCAGGCACTGGCCAAGGAGCCCGGGGACCGTCCCTCGGCCGCCGACGCCGCCCAGGACTGTGTGGAGCTTCTGGCCTCCCAGGTCACCCAAGTGGTGCGCGCGGAAACGCTGTTCACACGGGCCGAGGACATGGTCACAGCCGTCTGGGACGTACCCACCGGAAGCGATCCGGTGTGGCCCGTGCCCGCGAGCCGCCGGCGAAGACCGTGGGCAGGCGTGGTGGTTGTCGCGGCAGCGGTCATCGGGGGCCTGGCCGGCGGAGTGGTGGCCCTGATGCCCGGCAGGACGGAGGGCGGCGGACCCCGGACCCCGGCCACGGCCTCCGCTCCGCCTTCCTCCTCGACCGGAAGCCCGGGACCGTCCGCGGCGAGCGCGCAGGCGAGCGCGGCGGCGAAGCGGAAGCAGACCGCGAGCGACGGCCCGGCCGGTGCGGAGAGCTGGGCCGAGGCGCGGACGGCACAGGGCGAGGGCGAACACGACGTGGCGCGCGCCGTCCTGCACGACCAAGGTGTTCTCGTCCAGGAACTCGGCGAGGGCATCGAGTTCTCCCCGAAGACCGTCAGGTTCCACGCGTCGCGCCGGGAGGTCTACCTCTCGTACGGGCTCTCCTCCGACGAGCAGGGAACGATGTACGCGGAGACGGAGGTCGCCGGTCTGATGTGCCGGACGCTGCGGGACGTCGTTCTGCGCCTGCACCCGGATCTGCCCTACCGCTCCTATGTCTTGGTGAAGGAGGAGACGGGCCGTGACCCGCAGGTGACGTGGTACGACGACTTCCTCACCGACTCACCGTGCACGTCGGCCGCCGACAACGACACGGGGCAGGCCTCCGACGCCGGTCAGGGCCCGCAGCCGGACGAGGAGGGGCTCGGCCAGGCCATGATCCCCAGCACCGACCGTGATGAGATCAAGGTCGCGGACCGCGCCGCCAGGAAGATCATCGAGCGGACCAACGGGATGCGCACGACGCTCGGCACCGATCGCCTGCTGGGCAACAAGGAACTCAAGGTGGGCTTCGACCCCGGAAGCTCGACGATGTATGTGTGGTCGGACTATGTCGCATGGAACCAGGGGCAGGTCGAAAGCTGGGCGGCCATGACGGCGGGCGAGGCGTGCCGGGCTCTCGTGCGGCAGAAGGACAGCGCCGGCGACGCGTGGCCGTACTCCCGCTATGCCGTGGCGGAGATAGGCGGCTCCGGCTACCTGATGATCCGTTGGGGCGCGGCCGAGACGTCGGCCGACTGTCCGGCCTGATCGCGGGCCGGGCCGAGGACCCGCCCGAACACCGGTCGGGGACCGACCGGCGAGCGGCCGAGGAGCGGTGAAGGAACGGCCGACCCGGCCGAGGTTGACCCTCGACCTGGTCGAGGGCTCAGGGTTCCGGGTGTGGAGAGCGAGATGCGCAGCATTGGTGAGATGGCCCGGGACAGCGGACTGAGCGTCAGCGCCCTGCGGTTCTACGACCGTGGCGGTGTGCTGGTCCCCGCCTGGGTGGATCCGGTGAGCGGCTACCGCTGGTACGACCCCGAGCAACTCGAAGAAGCCCGGTTGCTGGCCCGGTTGCGCCGGGCCGGTATGCCGTTGGCGGACATCCGCTTGGTGCTCGCGGGTTGGTCCAGTGCGGACAGCGACCTGGTGCGAGGGCTCCTTCAGGCGCATCTGCGCCGTCTTGAAGTGGGGTTGTCCGATGCCCGCAGTGAGTTCTCCACGCTCCGAGCACTCCTCGAACGCAGGGAGAAACCCATGTCTTTGCCCCGCACCGCCGCCGTCCGCCTGACTGTCTCCGCGCCGGAACTGGCCGCCGCGCTCGACGCGGTCCGTTTCGCCGCCGGCACCGACCCGGAGCTGCCGATGCTCGGCGGCGTCCTGTTCGACGTCGACGGCGGGACCCTTCACGTCGTGGCCACCGACCGGTACCGGATGGCCGTCGCGCACGCCGACGCCGACGGGCACGCCGATTCCCGCGCGCAGGTCATCGTCCCGTCCCCGCTGGCCGACGCGATGCGCGCCTTGCTCAGCGGCGAGGAGCACGTCCAACTCGCCGTGGACGGTGACCGCGTGAGCCTCGAGAGCGGAGACCGGCAGACGGCGGGCCAATGCCTCGACCACGAGTTCCCGGACTACCGTCGCCTCGTCCATCTGCCGGCCGGACGCCGCGCCCTCGTCGATGTGGCGACCTTCCGGAAGGCGGTGCGGACCGGTCCCGTGCGCACGAGCGACGTACGCGGGCCGGACGGCCAGGCCCCCGACCTCAGCGTGCTCAAGGTGACGGCCGACGGCACGGTGACCCTCTGCGAAGACGGTGACGACGACCAGAACCATGTCGCCGTCAACCGGGAGTTCCTGCTGCACGCGCTCGCCGCCGGAGCCAGGGACCAGCTGATCCTGGAGTTGGGCGCCCCCACCGCGCCCATCGCGATCCGACGGCCCGACGACGAGAACACGTTCTCCATGCTGATGCCGGTCCGCCTGGACAACTGAGCACAGGCCCGGGCCCGTCGTCGCAGGACACAGCGGCAGTCGCGGAGCGACCCTACTGATAGGCGCCGAGTGCCCTGGCCAAGGGCATCCCCGTGCGTCGGGCGTACGTCATCCGCTCGCGGACCTCGCGCAGGGTGCGCGGGCGGTGACCGGGCCCGCCGCAGCAGCTCTTGTGGAAGCGGACGCCCGCGTGGAGCAGGACGGAGAGTGTCCTCCAGGCCGCGGTGTCCCGACGCCGCGGCGGAGCGAAGGCCGACCCGACGTGGATCAGTGGCTCGGCGCAGCGCGGACAGATCCGCTCCGGCCGGTGTGCGTCGTAGGGCTGCTTGTACGAAGCCCGGCACGGCAGGCAGACGTACGAGGTCTTCGCATGGGACATGGCACCAGGCTAGTGCTGCTCCGCGTTAGTTCGTGGAGGGTGGTGTGGTCCAGGCGGTGGGGTCGTTGAGGTAGAGGCCGCAGGCGCAGTCGAGGGCTTCTTCG
>NZ_JBSFYW010000068.1:0-45032 GCF_053599975.1 Streptomyces sp. NPDC005141
ATGGTACTGCAGGGGGGACCCTGTGGGAGAGTAGGACGCCGCCGAACTAAAATTAGAGCTCCGGCTCTCGGGAATTCATCCCGAGAGCCGGAGCTTTTTTGTTTTCCGGCAGAGTTTCTCCGGTGACGCCTCCCCCTCTGCGCTGCCGCGTCGGGGCTGCAGGTAGGGTCAGGGGGCATCGTTGGCTCGTTTCCCACAGGAGGCCCCCGGGTGGAGGTCCAGGAGACCCGCGTTCAGACGGACCGGGTCCTCACCATCCCGAACATCCTCAGCATGGCGCGCCTCGTCGGCGTACCCATCTTCCTGTGGTTGATCCTCTGGCCGGAGTTCGGCGGCCCCAAGAGCGACGGCTGGGCGCTGCTCGTCCTCATGCTGAGCGGTATCAGCGACTATCTGGACGGGAAGCTCGCGCGGCGCTGGAACCAGATCAGCAGCCTCGGCCGGCTGCTGGATCCCGCGGCGGACCGGCTCTACATTCTGTCGACGCTCGTCGGCCTCACCTGGCGCGAGATTCTTCCGCTCTGGCTGACGGCCGCGCTACTGGCACGCGAGCTGGTTCTGCTGGTGATGGTGTGGATCCTCCGGCGTCACGGCTATCCGCCCCCGCAGGTGAACTTCCTCGGCAAGGCGGCCACCTTCAACCTGATGTACGCCTTCCCGTTGTTGCTGCTCAGTGACGCGAGCGGTTGGATCGCGTCAGTCGGCGCTGTTTTCGGATGGGCGTTCGCCGGATGGGGTACAACCCTGTATTGGTGGGCAGGAGTCCTCTACGTGGTGCAGGTCCGCCGGTTGGTCCGGGCGGACACCATGGCCGATTGAGCTCGGCCCGATTGGGCGGCTGCAGTGCCCCGATGGCCCGCGCTCGAAAACTGCGGGACAATCAGGACGGGTGAAGTCGGCTGTACCGTCGTCTCTTCAAGGAGGACGCTTCCGACATGAAGGCCGTCGTAATGGCCGGAGGCGAAGGCACACGCCTTCGCCCTATGACCTCAAGCATGCCCAAGCCGCTCCTGCCCGTGGTGAACCGCCCGATCATGGAGCACGTGCTCAGGCTGCTCAAAAGGCATGGGCTGAATGAGACCGTCGTTACCGTCCAGTTCCTGGCCTCACTGGTCAAGAACTACTTCGGTGACGGTGAAGAGCTCGGCATGGAGCTCACCTATGCCAATGAGGAGAAGCCCCTCGGTACTGCCGGGAGCGTCAAGAACGCCGAGGACGCGTTGAAGGACGACGCGTTTCTCGTCATCTCCGGTGATGCGCTCACCGACTTCGATCTCACCGAACTCATCAATTTCCACAAGGAGAAGGGTGCGCTCGTCACCGTCTGTCTGACGCGCGTCCCCAACCCGCTGGAATTCGGGATCACCATCGTGGACGAGGAAGGCAAGGTCGAACGCTTCCTGGAGAAGCCGACCTGGGGCCAGGTCTTCTCGGACACCGTGAACACCGGCATCTATGTCATGGAGCCCGAGGTCTTCGACTACGTCGAGGCCGACGTATCCGTCGACTGGTCCGGAGATGTCTTCCCCCAGCTCATGAAGGAAGGCAAGCCGGTCTACGGCTATGTCGCCGAGGGCTACTGGGAGGACGTCGGCACCCACGAGAGCTACGTGAAGGCCCAGGCCGACGTTCTCGAGGGCAAGGTCGACGTCGAACTCGACGGATTCGAGATCTCCCCGGGCGTCTGGGTCGCCGAGGGCGCCGAGGTGCATCCGGACGCGGTGCTGCGCGGGCCCCTCTACATCGGTGACTACGCCAAGGTCGAGGCGAACGCCGAGATCCGGGAACACACCGTCATCGGCTCCAACGTCGTCGTCAAGACGGGCGCCTTCCTGCACAGAGCTGTCGTTCACGACAACGTGTACATCGGCCAGCACTGCAATCTGCGCGGCTGCGTGGTCGGGAAGAACACCGACATCATGCGGGCCGCCCGCATCGAGGACGGCGCCGTGATCGGCGACGAATGCCTCGTCGGTGAAGAATCGATCATTCAGGGCAACGTCCGCGTCTATCCCTTCAAGACCATCGAGGCCGGCGCCTTTGTCAACACCTCGGTCATCTGGGAGTCGAGAGGGCAGGCGCAGCTCTTCGGCGCCCGTGGTGTGTCCGGGATCCTGAACGTGGAGATCACCCCGGAACTCGCCGTGCGCCTCGCGGGGGCGTACGCGACGACCCTCAAGAAGGGCTCCACCGTCACCACGGCCCGTGACCACTCCCGAGGTGCCCGTGCACTGAAGCGGGCCGTGATCTCGGCGTTGCAGGCCAGCGCCATCGACGTACGCGACCTGGAGAACGTACCGCTGCCGGTGGCCCGGCAGCAGACGGCCAGGGGCAGTGCGGGCGGAATCATGATCCGTACGACACCTGGAGTGCCCGACTCCGTCGACATCATGTTCTTCGACGGGCAGGGCGCCGACCTGTCGCAGGGCGGGCAGCGGAAGCTGGACCGGGTGTTCGCGCGACAGGAGTACCGGCGCGCGTTCCCCGGTGAGATCGGGGATCTGCACTTCCCGGCCAGTGTGTTCGACTCGTACACGGGATCGCTCCTGCGGAACGTCGACACCACCGGCGTCGCGGAATCCGGGCTGAAGGTGGTCGTCGACGCCTCCAACGGCAGTGCCGGACTGGTGCTGCCCAGCCTGCTGGGCAAGCTCGGGGTCGACTCCCTGACCATCAATCCCGGGCTGGACGAGTCCAGGCCGACCGAGACGGCGGACACGCGGCGGGCCGGTCTGGTGCGGCTCGGCGAGATCGTCGCGTCCGCCCGGGCCGCGTTCGGAGTGCGCTTCGACCCGGTGGGCGAGCGGCTCTCGCTCGTCGACGAGAAGGGGCGGATCGTCGAGGACGACCGGGCCCTGCTCGTGATGCTCGACCTGGTCGCCGCCGAGCGGCGCAGTGGACGGGTGGCGCTGCCCGTCACCACCACGCGGATCGCCGAGCAGGTGGCCGCGTACCACGGCACGCAGGTGGAGTGGACGACCACGTCGCCGGACGACCTGACGCGGGTGGGCCGCGAGGAGACGACGATCTTCGGGGGCGACGGCCGCGGCGGTTTCATCATTCCCGAGTTCAGCGGCGTCTTCGACGGCGCGGCCGCGTTCGTGAGGCTCATCGGTCTGGTGGCGCGGACGCAGCTCACGCTCAGCCAGATCGACGCGCGGATTCCGCGGGCACATGTCCTCAAGCGGGACCTCGCGACTCCGTGGGCCGTGAAGGGGCTGGTGATGCGCCGGGTCGTGGAGGAGGCGGGAGACCGCTTCGTGGACACGACGGACGGCGTACGGGTCGTGGAGACGGACGGGCGCTGGGTGATGGTGCTGCCCGACCCGGCCGAGGCGGTCACCCACCTGTGGGCGGAGGGTCCGGACGACGCTTCCGCGGAGGCTCTGCTCGACGAGTGGGCGGCTGTCGTGGACAGCGCCGGCCGCTGAAACGACCTTCACTCGTGCGTGTCGGACAAGTGCCCCCAGGGGGGCCTGTCCGGCACGCTGGTGGGGCCATTCGGAGGTAGCACCCGCGACGTGCGACGATGTGCGGCATGCCGCAGCAGCCCCCCGTTCGGAGCAGCGCTCCGCGCCCCCCGCGCCCGGACGCCTCCATGTCGCTGCTCACCAACGTCATGGATCACAGCCTCGACGACGGGTACGCCGAGGCGGCCGCCCGCAGGGAGGCCGACGGCGCCGGCGGCATGCCGAAGACGCTCCGGTCCAAGCTGGGTCTTGCCGCTGGTCTGGTGCTCGCGGCGCTCGTGGTCACCGTGGGGGCGGCGAACGCGCGGATAGCGGCGCCTGTCGTCGCCAAGGAGCGCCAGGAGCTGATCGACCGCATCGAGCGGGAGACGTCGGCGGCGGACAAGCTGGAGAACAGCGTCGACACCTTGCGTGCCGATGTGAGCGCCCGCCAGCGCGAGGCGCTGAAGCAGGACGGCGGCGGTGAGCAGGCCGACCTCGTGAGCATCCTGTCGGGTGCCACCGATGTGCACGGCCCGGGCGTGAAGCTCGTCGTGAACGACGCCAAGGAAGCCAGCACGGGCGGTGACGGCAGCAATCCGAGGGAGACCTCGGGGTTCTCCGACACCGGACGTGTGCGGGACCGTGACATGCAGCGCGTGGTCAACGGTCTGTGGGAGTCGGGTGCCGAGGCCATCGCCATCAACGGACAGCGGCTGACCGCTCTGTCGGCCATCAGGGCCGCGGGTGACGCGATACTGGTCGACAACAAGCCGCTCGTGCCGCCGTACACGGTGCTCGCGGTGGGGGACGGCCAGCGGCTCAGCACCAGGTTCCAGAACAGCGCCGACGGGCTGTATCTGCATGCCCTGCAGGAGAACTACGGCATCCGGACCAGCATTTCCGCCGAGGGCGACGTCCGGTTGTCCGCCGCACCGAGTGTGATCGTACGTACAGCAGAGCCGAGCACAGAGAAGGGCACATCGTGATCGCCGTACTGGGCCTCGTCGTGGGAGTCGTGGCTGGATTGTTGGTCCGGCCCGAGGTTCCGGCGGTTGTCGAGCCTTACCTTCCGATCGCCGTCGTGGCGGCGCTCGACGCCGTGTTCGGCGGTCTGCGCGCGATGCTCGACGGCATCTTCGACGACAAGGTCTTCGTCGTCTCGTTCCTGTCGAACGTGGTCGTCGCCGCGCTGATCGTCTTCCTGGGCGACAAGCTGGGTGTGGGTGCCCAGCTCTCCACCGGTGTCGTGGTCGTCCTCGGCATCCGCATCTTCTCCAACGCCGCGGCGATCCGTCGGCACGTGTTCCGGGCGTGAGGGCGATGAGCAAGAGCAACGAGGACGAAGTCCCCGAGAACCCGCTGCGCAGAGAGCTGCCGGAAGAGGTCCCCGCGGCCGCGGAGGAGCCCGAGCCGGAGAAGGCCGAGGAGAACGGCGAGCCGTCGCTCTCCGGCCGTCAGAGGCTGGTCAAGGGCTTGTGGCCGCCGCGCGTGTCGCGCGCCCAACTCATCGTCGCGTTGCTGCTGTTCGGCCTCGGCTTCGGCCTGGCCGTCCAGGTGGCATCCAACAGCGACGGCGACAGCGCCCTGCGCGGAGCACGCCAAGAGGATCTCGTGCGCATTCTCGATGAACTCGACAACCGAACTCAGCGTCTTGAGGACGAGAAGCAGGGTCTCGAGGATCAGCGCACCGAGCTGGAGAACAGCTCGGACCAGGCCGAGGAGGCCCGCAAGCAGACGGTCGAGAAGGAGAAGCAACTCGGCATCCTGGCGGGCACCGTATCCGCTCAGGGACCCGGCATCACCCTGACGATCGACGACACGAAGGGGACGGTCAAAGCGGACATGCTGCTCGACGCGATCCAGGAGCTGCGCGCGGCCGGCGCGGAGGCGATCCAGGTGAACGGCGTACGCGTGGTCGCGGGTACCTACCTCGCCGATTCCGGCGGCGGAGTGAAGGTCGACGGGAACAAGATCACCCAGCCCTATCGTTTCAAGGTCATCGGCAAGCCGCAGGACCTTGAGCCGGCGCTGAACATCCCGGGAGGCGTGGTGCAGACACTGGAGAAGGAGCAGGCCACCGTCACCGTGGACCGCTCGACGAAGATCGTCGTGGACGCCTTGCGACCGGCGGAGCGGCCTGACTACGCTCGGTCGTCCTCGCGGTGAACCGGGGTCGCATGGGGGCCGCCGGGCGAGGGCAAGAGGTTGCGGGGGGTCGGCGCACCGAATGGGTGGTGCGTGGTGGAAACTGTCTGGTGGATACGGACGTTGTGAGGATGTCCGGGTCGACCGGTGTGTTCAATCAGGGTTCGTCCTGCCCCACGGGCGGGTCTGTTTCGGTCAAGGGGAATCGCCCGTGAAGTTGTTTGCGAAGTTGTTCGGCAAGAGCGCGCGAGAGGGCAGTGGTGACAACGCGACTGCCCGGCACCGTGCACCGCGTCAGGGAGATGCGGAGGCCCAGGGCGGCGACCGCCCGCTGTTCCGGGACCAGGTCACCGGTCCCGGTGGTCAGGGCGCGTCGTCTGTTGACCCTGCGCAGCCCGGCCGCATAGGTTTCGGAGACCCGTCAGCCTCAAGCACGGGTGGAGGGTTCGCCCCCGATCCGTATGCGTCCCATGCCCCTGGTGGGCAGCCGCGGCAGGAGGATCCGTCCATGTCGGCCCAGGTGTGTACGAGGTGCGGTAACCGCAACGCGGAGAACAGCCGGTTCTGCTCCAACTGCGGTGCGCCGCTGCGGGGCGCCGCGGAGCGTCCGTCGGAGACGACGTCCACGATCTCCATCTCCGGCATCGAGGCCTACGACGCGGAGGTGACGGGCCAGACGCCGTCGCCGATGCTCTCCCCGGAGGCCCAGGCGGCGGTCGACGCGCTGCCGGTCGGCTCGGCGCTGCTGGTGGTGCGTCGCGGCCCGAACTCGGGCAGCCGCTTCCTGCTGGACGGTGAGCTGACCACGGCCGGGCGTCATCCGCAGAGCGACATCTTCCTCGACGACGTGACCGTGTCGCGCCGGCACGTGGAGTTCCGTCGTGTGGCGGACGGTTCGTTCACGGTCGCCGACGTCGGCAGCCTGAACGGCACGTACGTGAACCGGGAGCGGATCGACCAGGTCCCGCTGTCGAACGGTGACGAGGTGCAGATCGGCAAGTACCGGCTGGTGTTCTACGCGAGCCAGCGGGGCATCTGACCCCTCCCCCAACTCCGTCCGGGGGGACACCGAGGGAATGTCCATGCTTCAAACACCGAGCGGCGGTGCCGGCAGCGGTACCGCCGCGGCGGACAGTGGGCTGATGAGCATCGGCGCGGTGCTGAACGTGCTGCGCGACGAGTTCCCCGAAGTCACCATCTCCAAGATCAGGTTCCTGGAGTCGGAGGGACTCGTCGAGCCGCGGCGGACCCCTTCCGGGTACCGCAAGTTCAGCACGAACGACGTCGAGCGACTGGGCCACGTCCTGAGGATGCAGCGTGACCACTACCTGCCGCTGAAGGTGATCCGCGAGCACCTGGACGCCCTGGAGCGCGGTGAGCAGGTGCGTCTGCCGTCCGTGGGACGCCAGCGCGACTCGGGCGAGGGAGAACGCCTCGGAGAGCTCTACGGCGAGCCCGAGGGGCCCACGGCGGCCCGGGTGGGCCGTGAGGAGCTGCTGGCCGCCGCGGAGATCGGCGAGCAGGAGCTCCAGGAGTGGGAGTCGTACGGGCTGATCGGCCCGTTGCCCGACGGTGTCTACGACGCCGAGGCGGTGACCGTCGCAGCGCTCGTCGTCGAGCTGGGACGGTTCGGGATCGAGCCGCGCCATCTGCGGGCGATGAAGGCGGCGGCGGAGCGCGACGCGGGGCTCGTGGACCAGGTGGTCGCGCCCCTGCGGCGGCACCGCAATCCGCAGACCCGGGCGCACGCGGAGGCCCGTACGAAGGAGCTCGCGGGCCTCACGGTGAAGCTGCACGCGGCGCTCGTGCAGACCGCGCTGGGTGTGCGACTGCGCTGATCCGGGGCACCGGTGCAGGCTGTGGATCGTCCACCCGTTCTGTGCCCGACTACCCAAACGTCCCGGGCACGGCCTAGGGTTGCTGTGTGAACGAGCTCGATGTCGTAGGTGTCCGGGTCGAAATGCCCTCCAACCAACCGATCGTGCTTCTGCGTGAAGTGGGAGGCGACCGCTACCTCCCCATCTGGATCGGACCGGGGGAGGCGACGGCGATCGCTTTCGCTCAGCAGGGCATGGCCCCCGCGCGACCGCTGACCCACGACCTGTTCAAGGACGTGCTGGAGGCCGTCGGCCAGGAGCTCACCGAAGTACGGATCACGGACCTGCGCGAGGGCGTCTTCTACGCCGAGCTCGTGTTCGCCAGCGGGGTCGAGGTGAGTGCCCGTCCGTCCGATGCCATAGCGCTTGCCCTGCGCACCGGGACGCCGATCTACGGCAGTGACGGAGTGCTCGACGACGCGGGCATCGCGATCCCGGACGAGCAGGAGGACGAGGTGGAGAAGTTCCGCGAGTTCCTCGACCAGATCTCGCCCGAGGACTTCGGCACCAACAGCCAGTGACACCGGGGAGCGGAGGGAAGCGCCCGGTGGCATTTGCCCGCGGCGAGTGTGGTGTGCCGCGGCCCGTGCCGGGAGCATTCGGCTAGCCTTTCCCCGCGGTAGGGCACGGGAAACCACTCTTAGGGTGATTATCACTCGGCGTGCCGAGTGTGGCGATCGTTGACGCGGCCCTGGTGACTGCCTACCGTCGAGAAGGCAGGTCAAGGACGGAGGTCGGCGTGAGAAGCAGCGGCGACGGTACGGCTGGGGGTGCCCCCGGACACGGTCTGGGGGAGAGCGGCCCGTACCCTCCCCCAAGCTCTCGGCTCGGCTCGAGCAGGGGGCATCCCCATCATGGCGGCGCGGCCGATCACGTTCCGCGGCGGCCGGCGGCGGTACCCGGTGAGGGAGAGGCTGTTCCCGAGGAGGTCGGTTACCGGGGACCCACGGCGTGTGCCGCCGCGGGCATCACCTACCGGCAGCTGGACTACTGGGCGCGGACCGGGCTGGTCGAGCCCAGTGTGCGTCCCGCCTACGGGTCGGGGACGCAGCGTCTCTACAGCTTCCGGGACGTGGTGGTCCTGAAGATCGTCAAGCGGTTCCTCGACACCGGGGTGTCGCTGCAGAACATCCGCACCACGGTCCAGCACCTGAGGGAGCGCGGATTCCAGGACCTGGAGCGCATGACGCTGATGAGCGACGGCGCGACGGTCTACGAGTGCACCTCGCCCGACGAGGTCCACGCGTTGCTGCAGGGCGGTCAGGGGGTCTTCGGTATCGCCGTGGGCGTGGTGTGGCGGGACGTCGAGGGCGCCCTGTCGCAGCTGCACGGAGAGCGCGTGGACACCGGTGAGACGCTTCTCGGGCACAACCCCGCCGACGAGCTGGCGCGGAGACGCAACCGCGCGGTGTGACGCGTGGGACCTTCGATGACGTGATGCCCCGGCGTGCGGGGGCATTGTCAGTGGCGTAGGGCAGCATCGGACATGTGAGAACCGCGCCCACGATCCTGCATCTCGACATGGACGCCTTCTTCGCCTCGGCGGAGCAGGCGTCCAAGCCGAGCCTGCGCGGGAAGGCCGTCGTCGTGGGCGGGCTCGGGCCGCGTGGGGTCGTCGCCACCGCCTCGTACGAGGCGCGCGTCTTCGGGGTGAACTCGGCGATGCCCATGGCCCAGGCGCGCCGGCGCGCTCCGAACGCCGCCTATCTCGTGCCGCGCTTCGGGCTCTACCGGGAGGTCAGCGAGCAGGTGATGGGGCTGCTGCGGACCCTGTCGCCGCTGGTGGAGCCGCTGAGCCTGGACGAGGCGTTCGTGGATCTGGAGGCGGGCGGGACGGCCTGGGACGACGCCTCCGCGCGGCTGACCGGTGCCAAGCTGCGCTCGGACATCCGGGCGGTCACGGGGCTCACGGGGTCGGTGGGGCTCGCAGCCTCCAAGATGCTGGCGAAGATCGCCTCGGAGCAGGCCAAGCCCGACGGGCTCGTGCTGATCGAGCCGGGCACCGAGCGCGCGCTGCTCGGGCCGATGCCGGTGCGGACGCTGCCGGGTGTGGGGCCGGCTACCGGCGACCATCTGCGGCGGGCCGGCATCACCACCGTCGAGGAAATCGCCGAGGCGGGCGAGGACGAACTCGTACGTCTGCTGGGGAAGGCGCACGGGCACGCGCTGTTCGCGATGGCGCTGGCGCACGACGACCGGCCCGTGGTGGCCGAGCGGGAGACCAAGTCGGTGTCGGTCGAGGACACGTACGACGTGGACATCCACGACCGGGTCCGGGTGGGGCTGGAGGTGGCGCGGCTCGCGGACCGGTGTGTGCGGCGGCTGCGCGGGGCCGGACTGTCGGGGCGGACCATCGTGCTGAAGGTGCGCAGGTACGACTTCTCGACGCTGACCCGGTCCGAGACGCTGCGGGGGCCCACGGACGACGCCGGGGTGGTGCGGGAGGCCGCCGCGCGGTTGCTGGAGGGCGTGGACACGACCGGAGGCGTACGCCTGCTGGGGGTCGGCGTCTCCGGGCTCGCCGACTACACGCAGGAGGACCTGTTCGCGCAGGCCCAGGCCTCTGCCGAGCCGACGGCCGAAGAGCATCCGGCGGACGAGCCGGCGGAGGGTGCCGCCGCGGAGGAGGAACCGCCCGCCGAGCGGCGGTGGCCCTCGGGGCACGACGTGCGGCACGCCGAGTACGGGCACGGATGGGTGCAGGGAAGCGGGCTGGGGCGGGTCACGGTGCGGTTCGAGACGCCCTACTCCGAGCCCGGGCGGGTGAAGACGTTCCGGACGGAGGATCCGCGGCTGGAACCGGCGGATCCGCTGCCGCTGGTGGAGCGAAGACCCGAGACGGCCGATGGGCTGCCGGCGGGTTCCGGGCCATGGGCGTCGGAACCCGGGACGCAGGATCAGGACCCGGGGTCTCAGGCGTCCTCCGTGCCCGCGAGTCGGCCGAAGTCCCGGTCCGGCGGCGGGGGAGGGGCCGCCACGTCGAGACCGTAGTGGTGGTAGAGCTGGAGTTCCTGTTCGGGGGAGAGGTGACGTCCGACACCGAAGTCGGGGGCGTCCTTGATCAGGGCTCGTTCGAAGGGAATGCGCAGGGTCCCCTCGACGACTTCGCTGGGCTCCAGCGGAACGAAGGCGTCTCTGCTGAACAGGCCGGTGCGTATGGCCGCCCACTCCGGAACACCGGTCGCGTCGTCGAGATAGACCTCGTCGATCGTGCCGATCTTGGTGCCATTGCGGTCGAACGCCTTGCGGCCGATCAGGTTGCGCGGATCGATGTCGGTCTGCACGGGCCCTCCACGTGGTCGCAAACTCATCCGTAAGCACTACGAAAGAGCACATTCAGGAAGGTGGCCACTCGAAGGCTGGTGTCTTGTCCTCGCTGGTAGGCTGGCAGACGGCTGCTGATCCCGTGCGGGAGAGTCCTCCAGACTTCACCGGAGGCGCCGAAGGAGCAAATCCTCCCCGGAATCTCTCAGGCTCACGTACCGCACGGACGAGGTCACTCTGGAAAGCAGGGCGGGTGCCGATGGCCTCCGCCCTCACCGACGGTGAAAACCGGGACGTCCCTGGACGGTCCGGTGAAACTCTCAGGTTGAGATGACAGAGGGGGAGGCCGTCGGGGTACCCGTGCAGGGGTGCCCCTCGAAGGTCGCGTCAGACCAGGAGGCCTCCGCAATGACCGCCCATCGCATTCCGCTCTCCGAGCTCGAACAGGGAATCCCCTTCGAGCAGCGCCACATCGGGCCCGACTCCGAAGCACGGGCCAAGATGCTCGCGCACGTCGGATACGGCTCGCTCGACGAGCTGACGGCCGCCGCGGTGCCGGACGTGATCAAGAACGCCGAGGCCCTGAAGCTGCCGGCCGCGCGCACCGAGGCCGAGGTACTGGCCGAGCTCCGCTCCCTCGCGGACCGCAACCAGGTGCTCGGTTCGATGATCGGCCTCGGTTACTACGGCACGTTCACGCCGCCGGTGATCCTGCGCAACGTCATGGAGAACCCGGCCTGGTACACCGCGTACACGCCGTACCAGCCGGAGATCTCGCAGGGCCGTCTCGAGGCGCTGCTGAACTTCCAGACCGTCGTCGCCGAGCTGACCGGACTGCCGACGTCCGGTGCCTCGCTGCTCGACGAGGGCACCGCCGCCGCCGAGGCGATGGCGTTGTCCCGCCGCATGGGCAAGAACAAGAAGGGCCTCTTCCTGGTCGACGCGGACGCGCTGCCGCAGACCATCGCCGTCATCGAGACCCGCGCCGAGCCGACCGGTGTCGAGGTCGTCGTCGCCGACCTCGGCGAAGGCATTCCGGCCGACCTGGCCGGGCGCGAGATCAACGGCGTGCTGGTCCAGTACCCGGGCGCCTCCGGTGCCGTACGCGACATCAAGCCGATCATCGACCAGGCGCACGAGCTGGGCGCGGTCGTCACCGTCGCCGCCGATCTGCTCGCCCTGACCCTGCTGACCTCGCCCGGCGAGCTCGACGCGGACATCGCGGTCGGTACGACGCAGCGCTTCGGTGTGCCGATGGGCTTCGGCGGACCGCACGCCGGTTACATGGCGGTGCGCGAGAAGTTCGCGCGCAGTCTCCCCGGCCGGCTGGTCGGTGTTTCCGTGGACGCCGACGGGCACAAGGCGTACCGCCTCGCCCTGCAGACGCGTGAGCAGCACATCCGCCGTGAGAAGGCGACCAGCAACATCTGTACTGCTCAGGTCCTGCTCGCCGTGATGGCAGGAATGTACGCCGTCTACCACGGTCCCGACGGCCTGCGCACCATCGCGCGGCGTACCCACCGCTACGCCACTGTCCTCGCCGCGGGTCTCACCGCCGGCGGTGCCGAGGTCGTGCACGGCGCGTACTTCGACACGCTCACCGTGCGGGTCCCGGGCCGGGCCGCCGACATCGTGGCCGCTGCCCGCGACCACGGCGTCAACCTCCACCCCGCCGACGCCGACCATGTGTCGATCTCGTGCGACGAGACGACCACGCGCGCTCAGCTGGCCGCCGTATGGACCGCCTTCGGCGTCGACGGCGACATCGAGGCGCTGGACGCGAGCGCGGAGGACACCCTGCCGGCCGCGCTGCTGCGCACCGACGAGTACCTCACGCACCCCGTCTTCCACGAGCACCGCTCCGAGACCGCGATGCTGCGCTACCTGCGCAGGCTCTCCGACCGCGACTACGCGCTCGACCGCGGCATGATCCCGCTGGGCTCCTGCACGATGAAGCTCAACGCGACCACCGAGATGGAGCCGGTCACCTGGCCCGAGTTCGGTCAGCTGCACCCCTTCGTGCCCGCCGAGCAGGCGCGGGGTTACCTGACGCTCATCCACGAGCTCGAGGACCAGCTCGCCGAGGTCACCGGCTACGACACGGTGTCGCTCCAGCCCAACGCCGGTTCGCAGGGTGAGCTGGCCGGTCTGCTGGCCGTCCGCGGCTACCACCGCGCCAACGGCGACGACCAGCGCACCGTCTGCCTCATCCCGTCCTCCGCGCACGGCACCAACGCCGCCAGCGCCGTGATGGCCGGCATGAAGGTCGTCGTCGTGAAGACCGCGGACGACGGTGAGATCGACGTCGAGGACCTGCGCGCCAAGATCGAGCAGTACCGCGACGAACTGTCGGTCCTGATGATCACGTACCCCTCGACGCACGGAGTGTTCGAGGAGCACGTCGCCGACATCTGCGCCCAGGTGCACGAGGCCGGCGGCCAGGTCTACGTCGACGGCGCCAACCTCAACGCCCTGGTGGGCCTCGCCAAGCCGGGCCACTTCGGCGGCGACGTCTCGCACCTGAACCTGCACAAGACCTTCTGCATCCCGCACGGCGGCGGCGGTCCGGGCGTCGGCCCGGTCGGTGTGCGCGCGCACCTGGCGCCGTACCTGCCGAACCACCCGCTCCAGCCCGAGGCCGGTCCCGAGACCGGTGTCGGCCCGATCTCGGCCGCTCCCTGGGGCTCCGCGGGCATCCTGCCCATCTCCTGGTCGTACGTCCGGCTGATGGGTGGCGAGGGCCTCAAGCGCGCCACGCAGGTTGCCGTGCTCTCCGCGAACTACATCGCCAAGCGCCTGGAGCCGCACTACCCGGTGCTGTACACCGGCCCCGGTGGCCTGGTCGCGCACGAGTGCATCATCGACCTGCGCCCGCTCACCAAGGCGACCGGCGTGAGCGTCGACGACATCGCCAAGCGCCTGATCGACTACGGCTTCCACGCGCCGACGATGTCGTTCCCGGTGGCCGGCACGCTGATGATCGAGCCGACCGAGTCCGAGGACCTGGGCGAGATCGACCGGTTCTGCGACGCGATGATCGCGATCCGCGCGGAGATCGAGAAGGTCGGTTCCGGCGAGTGGGCCGTGGACGACAACCCGCTGCGCGGGGCACCGCACACCGCCGCCGCGCTCGGCGGCGACTGGGAGCACCCGTACAGCCGCGAGGAGGCCGTCTTCCCGGCCGGTGTCTCGCCCGCCGACAAGTACTGGCCGCCGGTGCGCCGCATCGACCAGGCGTACGGCGACCGCAACCTCGTCTGCTCCTGCCCGCCACTGGACGCGTACGAGGACTGATCACCGCTCGGAACGTGAACGGCTACGGGGAGTGATCACCCTCGGACATGCGTCGGGGCCGGTTCGGAGAGTACGTCTCCGGGCCGGCCCCTCGTGTGTCTGGGCGGCTTGTCAGGCCGCCCGGTCGTGCGGCTCAGGCGGCCGTCATCACCGGTGCGCCGCCCAGGGGGCGGTGCGGGGCGATGATCTGGCCGTCCGGCAGGAGCTCACCGGTGTCCTCGAAGAGCAGAACGCCGTTGCACAGCAGGCTCCATCCCTGCTCCGGGTGGTGCGCCACAAGGCGGGCGGACTCCCGGTCGGCTGATTCGGCTGAGGGACACGGCGGCTGGTGCTGGCACATGGATGGGATCTTTCGCTGGGTCGAGTCGTGAGTGATGGCTGTGGTGTCTGTCGTGCGGCTTGAAGTGCTCATGGCCGCCCCCCGTTGGTGTGTGGTCTGGAACCCAGTGTTGCCCCACGGGCGTGAATCCGCAGGGATTTGCGGGCACCGCTTCTCACAGGTTCATGACGCGTCACCCATGCGGAGGGTTCACCTCAACTGCACTGCCCTTTTGGGTGGTTCGAGGTGGCCGAATAGGGCTAGTCAGGTCGGCCCCTGAGCGCGTTTCCCCTCGTACGAGCGCTATGGAGCCCTAACGAGCGAGCGCCTGTCGCTGTCGGCGAGTGACTGTCCTGTCCCGGTCGGTGACAGCGACGTGCCCCGCGGCCGGGTGACGGCGGCGGGGCACGGATGTCGAGGCTCAGGCGGGTGAGCTGAGCAGGGGTCCGGGGGTGACCCGGTGGGTGAGGACCGGCAGCAGTTCGGCGACGCGGTGCGGACGGTGTGCGGCGATGCCGGGTGGGGCGGGTGCGAGCGGGACCAGGAGGTCGGTGGCGGCCGGATGACCGGTGGCGCCGTCCGCCGTGCAGTCGCCGTGCAGCCAGAGGGTGAGCATGTACAGCTCGGGCACGGACAACAGGCGAGCCTGGTAGGGCTGTTGCATGCTCTCGGCCTGCCGCACGGCGTGTTCCGTCGCGGCGATGTAGGGGCCCTCGAAGAAGCGTGAGAACGCCCAGCCGTCCGGAGTCAGCATGGTGTCGGCCGCGGCCACCGCGCGCTCCCCGCAGCGAATCAGGAAGCGCCACCCGGCGAGCCGGGTGGTGGAGGCGCCCTCGGGAGTGATGCGGTCCAGGACGTGGACGGGCAGCGGGAGTTCGGGGGTGGCGGGTCCCTGTGCCAGGCGCAGGGACGGGGTACGGGCTTCGCGGACAGCGGTGGGGGAACCGAGTGCCGTGAGAACGGTGCGCAGGGCGGGCGCGGGAGCCGGGGGTACGTGCAGCGGCATGGTGGGTCGCCTCTCATTCGACAGGCACAGTGGCGCGAGGGCGGGGGCGGACGGCGCTGTCAGCTCTCGGGTCAGAGGGGCGAGGGGTCTGGATCTGCCGACAGGTTGTCGCCTGCCGCCGTCACCGAGACGACAGGACCTAGGACCGCGAGCGCCAACTCTCTGCCTCGGTAGCGGAGTTTATACGACGCGTGTTCAGACGGTGTTTCGTCTAGTCGTCCCGAATATGAAGAACAAGGCGCTATTCGGTCGATGAAATGAGGGGTTCATCCCGATTCTGTGCGCTCGAACCGCGGTGACCTCGGAATGCTTCGCCGGAGCGGTCGGCCGATTCTCGTCGGCGTTTTTCACGAGATCATGTCGGGCGGTAAACTTGCGTTTTGCTTTATGCCTGGTGAATGTGCCCGGGGGTCGGAGTCCAGCGTAGCGGTCGAAGAGCGCGCACGGGACGTTATGGATCGCGTTGCCTGGGCATCATCCTCCGGGACGCCAGGGCCGGAGCGTCGGCCTGCCCATCCGAGGAGGGACACTTCGATGGGGGAGAAGGTCGTGGCAGGGACGTTCGGCCTGTCCGATCGGCAGAGCTATCGCGACAAGCTCCGGCAGTGTCTGACGGGGCTGGAGCGACTGCTGGAGGAGAAGCGGTTCGATCGGCCGAAGAACCTGATGGGTCTGGAGATCGAATTGAATCTCGCGGGCCCCGACGGCATGCCCAGGATGATGAATGCGCAAGTACTCGAAAGGATTGCGAGCCGCGATTTCCAAACAGAACTCGCCATGTTCAACCTGGAAGTCAACATAGCCCCACACCGTCTGGGTGGCCGGGTATTCGACCGGCTCGCCGAGGAGATCCGCACTTCGCTCGCATATGCCCACCGGAAAGCGAGCGAGGTCGACGCCGGAATCGTGATGATCGGCATCCTTCCGACGCTCGGCCGGGACGATCTGGTGTCGTCGAACCTTTCGGACGTCGACCGGTACACCCTGCTCAACGACCAGATCGTGGCCGCGCGGGGGGAGGATTTCGAGCTCGACATCGACGGCATCGAGCGCCTGGTCTGCAGGTCGGGATCCATCGCGCCCGAGGCCGCCTGCACCTCGGTGCAGTTGCATCTCCAGGTGACACCGGGCCGTTTCGCGGATGTGTGGAACGCGGCGCAGGCGGTCGCCGCCCCGCAGGTCGCGGTCGGGGCCAACTCGCCGTTCCTGTTCGGGCGTGAGCTGTGGCGGGAGTCGAGGCCCCCGCTCTTCCAGCAGTCCACCGACACCCGGCCGCCGGAGCTGCAGGCGCAGGGGGTCAGACCGCGCACCTGGTTCGGTGAGCGGTGGGTCACCTCGGCCTACGACCTCTTCGAGGAGAATCTGCGGTTCTTCCCGCCGCTGCTGCCCATCTGCGACGAGGAGGATCCGCTCGGTGTCCTCGATGCCGGGGGTGTACCCAAGCTCGCCGAGCTGGTGCTGCACAACGGCACGGTGTACCGCTGGAACCGGCCCGTGTACGGCATCGCCGACGGCGTCCCGCATCTGCGCGTCGAGAACCGGGTGCTGCCCGCCGGCCCGACCGTCACCGACGTCATCGCCAACGCCGCCTTCTACTACGGGCTGGTCCGCGCGCTCGCCGAGGAGCCGCGACCGGTGTGGACGCGGCTGTCCTTCGAGGCGGCCGCCGCCAACTTCGACGCGGCCTGCCGGCACGGCATCGACGCGCGCCTGGAGTGGCCCCGGCGCGGCCGTTACGGCGGGACCACGCAGGTGGACGCCGCGAACCTGATCCGCGACGAGCTGCTGCCGCTCGCCGCGGCCGGGCTCGACGCGTGGGGTGTCGAGCCCGCCGACCGGGACCTCTACCTGGGCGTGATCGAGGGCCGGTGCCGGCTCCGCGCCAACGGCGCGACCTGGCAGGCGGCCACCTTCCACCGGGCCCTGGAGAAGGGGCTCGGCCGGGATGCCGCGCTCGCCGCCACGACGAGGCGGTACGGCGAGCTGATGCACCTCGGGGAGCCGGTGCACACCTGGCCGGTGGGCCTGCCCGAGCCGGTTCCGCTGGCGTGACGCTGGGCGTCGTGCCGGGGTGCCGGTGCGGCTCCGGCTGACGCGGGGACGCCGGAGTCGGCACCGGGACGGACCGGGACGGGCCCGGGGGTCGGCGTCCTGGGCAGCCGGACCGCACCGGCGGCTCTGCCGGCGGGGTCGGCCAGGGGCCGAGGGAGTGGCCGTCAGATCGGGTTGTTCGCGCCTGCCGCCACGATCGCCTTGAGCATCGCCGAGTGGATCTGCGAGGGCTCGTTGACCCGCTGGCCGGAGCCGCCGGTCGCCTTGGCGATCTGATCGACCTCCCGCTTGTCGGTGTCGGGACCCACCGCGATCGCGATCAGCGGCACCGGGCGTTCCGGGTCGGCCAGTTTCTGCAGCTCGGCGACGAGCTCGGACCGGGAGATGCTGCCCGGGTCCTTGTTGACTCCGTCCGTGAGGACGATCAGCGCGTTGAACCGGCCCTTCGCGTAGGAGGCGACGGCCGCCTTGTACGCGGCGAGTGTGGTGTCGTACAGACCGGTGTCCCCGTCCGGGACCGGCTTGAGGGACCTGAAGGCCGCCGACAGCTTCGCGTGCTGGGTGCCGGCGCCCTTGCCGTCGCCGAGCCGTTCGGTCGGCACGAGCACGCGGTAGTCCTTGTCGCCGTCGAGCTTCGTGGAGAACTTCCACAACCCGACCTCGTCCTCGGGAGTGAACGTGGCGAGCGCCTGGAGCAGAGCCGTCCTCGTGACCTCCATGCGGGACCGATCGCTGCCCGGCACCAGCTCGGACATGGAGGCGGAGGCGTCGACGACCGTGGTGATCCGGGCGCTCTCCACCGTGATCGTCCACATGCCGAGGGCCTCCTGCACGGCCTCCGCCGACGACGGTCCGGTCAGGACGCGCGCGTACGGCTGAGGAGAGCTTCCGCCGGCCTCGGTGACCAGCGTGTCCGACGGGTTCTCCGCGTCCGTACGGAAACCGAACATCCGCAGGAACTGCCGAGGCGCAGGCTCTCCGAGCAGCGTCATGAACCGCAGGGCCGCACGGCTCTCGTCCGTGCTCAGCCGTGGATTGTCGACCAGCGTGTACGGGTAGTCGAGCAGCGGCGCGCCGTCCTCGGGGTAGAAGAGGTCGAGGCCGTCACCGGCGTTCCGCGAGGCGTTGTGGGCGAACGCCGCCTGCTCGGAGAGGATCAGCGCCTGATTGCGCCCGGCATCGCTCTGCCCGGTGCCGGAGGGGTCGCGCAGCAGAGTGTCCAGGACCTGGGTGTCGCTGTCGGACGTGTGCCGCGAGAGAGTCTTCGCCGTGGCGGCAGCCTCGGTGTCCCCGCCCTTGAGCCGGGCGGCGGCCGCGCTGAGCCGGGTGAGCGCGAGCAGCCCCGTCGAGCTGTGGGCGGGATCGGCCGCGCCCAGCCGGAGCCCTTCGTCCGCCGTCGTCGATCCGGCCAGCTCGGTCCAGGTGTACGTCTTCCGGGGCCAGCCCAGCGCCTTGGCGGCCGACGGGACCATGGCGACGCCGACCGGTGAGGAGGCGACGTTGCCCGCGCCGGTGACCTGTGTCGCGGTGCTGGTCTCGGCGACGCGCTGCACCCACACGTCGGAGTCCGGGACCCACACCTGCGCGTCGGCCTTCTTGCCCGACCGGAGTTCGTCGGCGACCTTGTAGGACTCGCGCGCCGTCACACTGACGTCGAGACAGCGGCCGTCGGAGGTGATGTTCTTCTCGCGGGCGTCCTCGGCGGTGGCCCTGAGCGCGGGGGCGATGTCCGGCGAGGCGACCACCTCGATGTGCACGGCGTCGTCCTGGCAGGAGCCGTCGAAGGAGAGCAGGCCCCCACGGACGGCGGCGGCCGTGCCCCCGGCGACGGTGAGGACGAGCGCCGTCGCGACGGCCACATTGCGGCGGCGTGCGCGGATCCGGGGGTCGGCGGTGCCCGCCCGGTACGCGTCGGGCAAGCTGTGACGTCCCATGACGGTGATGTCCCTCCCAGGTGAGCCTGAGCCGTGAGTGGAGCCGTAGAACAGGCAAGGGGGAAATACACCCCGTACGGCACCCGCCCCCCGACGGCCTGTCGCGCACGATCTTCGCAACTTCTTTCGAGACCCTAGCGGGGCGAAGATGGGGATGAGGCGGGAATACCCAACTGGAGGCGGGAGTGCAGGTGGAGGCTGGGTCGGTGGCGGATTCCTATCCGAAGGAGGGGCTGACACGACGGATTCTCCGGGACGAGACGCTGCTCGTCCTGGCGCTGTCGCTCGGCGCGAGCGGAGTATCCGCTCTGATCAGTTTTGTCGGATCGGTCACCAAACCGGGGGGTCTCAAGGACCAGGCGGCCACCCTCAACGCCTCGGCGGCGCCGGGCCGTCCCTGGCTCGATCTGGCCTGGCAGCTCTTCGGCATCGCTTCGGCTCTGGTGCCGGTCGCGCTCGTCGCGCACCTCCTGATGCGCGAGGGTCAGGGGATGCGGGTGATCGGCTTCGACCGGACGCGTCCCTGGCCGGACCTCGGACGTGGTGCCGTGGTCGCGGCGCTGATCGGCAGTACGGGG
Source organism: Streptomyces sp. NPDC005141 (assembly GCF_053599975.1). Classification (NCBI taxonomy): domain Bacteria; kingdom Bacillati; phylum Actinomycetota; class Actinomycetes; order Kitasatosporales; family Streptomycetaceae; genus Streptomyces; species Streptomyces sp. NPDC005141. The sequence goes on from NZ_JBSFYW010000068.1 coordinate 19,922, forward strand.
ATCGCCTTCTACCTGGCGGCACGCGGGTTCGGCGCCAACCTCACGGTGGTGCCCGAGGCGTTGCCGGACGTGTGGTGGAAGTTCCCGGTGCTGATCCTCTCGGCCGTGCAGAACGCCGTGCTGGAGGAGGTCATCGTCGTCGGATATCTGCTGCGCCGGCTCGGGCAGTTGGGCTGGACGCCGGGGACCGCGCTGATGGCGAGTGCGGTGCTGCGCGGCTCGTACCACCTCTACCAGGGCATCGGCGGGTTCGTCGGCAACATGGCGATGGGCGTGGTCTTCGTCTGGCTGTACCGGCGTTGGGGCCGGGTCGGGCCGCTGGTGGTCGCGCACTCGCTGCTCGACATCGGAGCCTTCGTGGGGTACGCGCTGCTCGCGGGCAAGGTGGGGTGGCTCCCGACGGCGTGAGCCGAGCGGCGGGACCGGATCTCACGGATCTCGAAGGGGCGTACGGCCATCTCGTACGCCCCTTTCGTGTGCGGTCGCTCGAGGCCCGAGGGCTGTCAGGCGAGCAGTTCGCCCTCGATGACGGTGACCGCGTGTCCCGTCAGGAGGGTGCGGTCGCCGCGCACTTCGGCGCGGACCAGGCCGGAGCGCGGGGAGGCCTGCAGGCCGGTGAGACCGGGGCGGCCGAGGCGCTCGGACCAGAACGGGGCGAGTGCCGTGTGGGCGCTGCCGGTGACCGGGTCCTCGTCGATGCCGACGTTCGGGAAGAAGCAGCGGGAGACGAAGTCGTAGCCCCGGGAGGGGTCTTCGGCGCGGGCGGTCGCGATGATGCCGCGCTCGGAGTAGCGGGCGAGCGCCTTGTGGTCCGGGGTGAGACCGAGGACCGTCTTCTCGTCGGCGACCTCGATCAGCAGGTCACCCGTGTTCGGGCCGGTGTCGAGGGTGGCGAGCGGTTCGGCGCCGAGTGCCTCGGCCACGCCGTCGGGGATCTCGACCGGGGTGAGCGGCGCGGTCGGGAAGTCCAGGGTGATCGAGCCGTCGGCGTCGGGCGTGGCGATGAGAACACCGCTGCGCGTGGCGAAACGCACGGGGCCCTGGTGGGCGCCCGTGCTGCGCAGGACGTGCGCCGCCGCCAGGGTCGCGTGCCCGCACAGGGCGACCTCGGTGGTGGGGGTGAACCAGCGCAGCGCCCAGTCGGCCTCGCCGCCGCCGGGAAGACGGTGCGCGAACGCCGTCTCCGCGTGGTTGACCTCCTTGGCCACGTTCTGGAGCCAGGCGTCGTCCGGGAAGGCATCGAGGAGGAGGACCCCGGCCGGGTTGCCGGAGAAGGGGCGGTCGGTGAAGGCGTCGACGATACGAATGCGCATGTGCCGAAGCTAGCGGTCGCGGGAAGCCGCGGGCCAAGGCCAATCCGGGGGATCTGGACTCTTGTCGGGCCGGGCGGGCGGTGAGGGCGGCGGGGGAGGCAACAGACGGCGAGGGCGGGAAGGCGGCCGGGTGGCACCGGTGGCGCGAGGGTCGTGCGTGGTGGTGATGCCGGGTGTCACATCCATGGGCCCGGCGGTGTCTTCATGCCGAGGAATCAGACGTCCGAGGAGGACACCATGGTGATACGCGTTCCGAAGGCCGAACTCCCCGCCGAGCTCCGCGCAAACATGATCGCGCAGCTCGGTGCCGTGCCCGAGCCGGTGGAGGTGGTGTGGCACAGCCCGAAGGTCGCCACGTCCAACCTGGAGTTCTCGGCCGGGCTGGCCGAGTGGGACGAGGCCGACGCGAGCCTCAAGTCGTTCGCGCACATGGCAGTCGCGGCGCAGGTGGGCTGCGGCTGGTGCCTCGACGTCGGCTATTTCCAGGCTCAGAACCAGAACCTGGACCTGGCCAAGGCGAGCCAGGTGCCGCGCTGGAGGGAGTCGGAGGTATTCACGCCGCTGGAGCGGGACGTACTGGAATACGCCGAGGCCATGACGAACACGCCGCCGACCGTCACCGACGAGACGCATGCGAGCCTGCTCGACCGGCTCGGCCCGGCGGCGATGGTCGAACTCACGGCGTACATCGCCTTCGTCAACATGGCGACCAGGAACAACAACGCGAACGGGATCTCCTCGCAGGGTTTCTCCGATGCATGCGAGATTCCGCTGGCAGCGCGTCCCGGGACTTCCGCCGTGGCGTCGTCGGCGTGACCGAGAACCCGTTCGTGACCCATCGCAGCCTGCTGTTCACGGTCGCCTACGAGATGCTCGGCTCGGCTGCCGACGCGGAGGACGTGGTGCAGGAGTCCTGGCTGCGGTGGGCCGACGTCGACCCGGCACAGGTGCGTGACCCGCGGGCGTACCTCGTCCGGGTCGTCACCCGGCAAGCCCTCAACCGGCTGCGGTCGTTGTCGCGCAGCCGCGAGGACTACGTCGGCGAGTGGCTGCCGGAACCGCTCTTGACCAGCCCCGATGTCGCCGAGGACGTCGAACTCGCCGAGAGCGTCTCGATCGCGGTGCTGACCGTGCTGGAAACCCTCGGCCCGACGGAGCGGGCGGTCTTCGTGCTCCGTGAGGTCTTCGATGTGCCGTACGGGGAGATCGCCGAAGCCGTCGGGAAGTCCGCGGCCGCGGTGCGCCAGATCGCGCGGCGGGCGCGCGAGCACGTCGCGGCCCGGCGGCCGCGGATGCGGGTGAGCAGGTCGGAGCAGCAGGCCGTGGTGGAGCGGTTCCTGGCGGCGTTGCGCACGGGGCGGTTGCAGGAGCTGGTGGAGGTCATGGCGCCCGACGTGGTCCTGATCGCCGACGGTGGCGGGCTCGCGGCCGCCGCGCTCGCTCCGGTCCACGGGGCCGGGCCGGTGGCGACGGTGCTCACCCGCGCGAGCCGGGCGGGAGCGACCGCGATCGAGACGACGCTCGTGTGGCTCAACGGCGCGCCCGCGGGCCGGATCGAGATCGACGGCGAACTGGCCACGGCGCTGAGCGTCGTGGTGGAGAACGGGCAGGTCGCCCGGGTCTACCTGGTGAGGAACCCACGGAAGCTGACGAGCCTCGACGAGCCGGCGGGACTCGCCAGGTAGGGGGCGGCCGATCCGGGCGTCGTGCCCGCGTCCCGGGAGGTCGGAGCGCCTCGGGACGCGGGCACGCGTGCGTCGGACGGGTCGCCGCCAGGACTTGCCCGTTTCCGAACCGGACCGGACGGCGAGGTCGCCCCGGCAGAGACACGAAGCGCCGTCCCGCTGGGCCCGTGACTTTGCTCAGGGAGGCATGGCCGGGCCGGCGCCGGTGTTCTCAGGGGGTTGTCATCAGAACAGTCCCGATATATCGTTGACGCATCGCGACCGATCAACGATGGAATGGAGTGATTGCGATGCGTTCCCGTGGAGAAGACTTCGGATACGAACAAGGACATGGACATCACGGCGGACCCGGCCCTCGGGGTCGGGGCGGCTTCGAGGGGCGACGGGGGGCTTTCGGGCCCTTCGGACCGGGCGGTCCCGGTGGTGGCCCCGGCTTCGGCCCGGGCCCCTGGGGCGGGCGCGGCGGCCGGGGCGGACCGCGGGGGAGGGCGCGGCGCGGCGACGTACGAGCGTCGATCCTCGCCCTGCTCAAGGACCGGCCCATGCATGGTTACGAGATGATCCAGGAGATCGCCGAGCGCAGCGGCGGGGCATGGAAGCCCAGCCCGGGTTCGGTGTACCCGACCCTTCAGCTGCTCGAGGACGAGGGCCTGATCGCCAGTGAGGCCGAGGGCGGCAAGAAGCTGTTCGCCCTCACCGAGTCCGGCCGCAGCGCGGCAGACGAGGGCCCCGACGCGCCCTGGGAAGAAGCCGGGCGCGGGGTCGACTGGGAGACGCTGCACGAGATCCGGCAGGCCGGGTTCGGCCTCATGGAGGCCTTCGGCCAGGTCTGGAAGACCGGCAGCAAGGGCCAGCGCGACAAGGCGCTGGCGGTCATCAACGACGCCCGCAAGAAGCTGTACCTGATCCTCGCCGACGAGGACTGACGGCGTGCTGTGGTATCTGCCGGCGCCCCGTGGAAGTGTTTCCGCGGGGCGCCTTTCCGCGTATGGCGCGCCGGGCGCCGCTTCGGGCGACGCGCGGCCGTCCGAGGCTCAGGCCACCAGCCCGGCCAGTTTGCGCAGCGACTCGTCGAGGGCGGCGGTCGCCGAGTCCTTGAGCTTGCCGGCCATCAACGAGACGGCCGCACCCGTGAACTCCCCGTCTATGCGCACGGATGTGGCGTCGCCGTCGGGGGTGAGCGTGTAGCGCGTGGAGACGGTGACCGACATCGGGCCCTTGCCGCGGATGGCCAGCGTGCGGCCGGACTCCAGTTCGTCGATGGTCCAGGTGACCTCGGCCGGGAATCCCATGAGCTTCATGTTCTCCGCGAAGGTGCCGCCCACTTCGAGCTTCTCCGGGCCGCCCTTCGGGAAGTTGGTGTGCGTCGCGTTCCACTCGCCGTACGCGGACCAGTCGGTGAGCTGGGCCCAGATCTTCTCGGCGGGCGCCTCGATACGTGCTTCCGCGCTGACTTCGGCCATGCGACCACCCCTTCGTGTCGGGCGCTGCGCCCGGCGCAGCTACGGTGTCGCGGAACGTAGTCGCAGGTCGTGGAACATTCAATACTGATGAACCGTCAGAAATTGTGGAGGGCCCCGAGGGATGAGCCTCGGTGCGGCCGGGCCGTCCCCGGGCGCGAGCCAAGGCGGCGCGCGCCCCTGGGGGGAAATCGGCGCGAAGTCATCCGTAAGGAGGAGAACCAGCACAGGGTTGCCCAACCTGCGTGGGACGTGAAGATGCTGCCCGCCGCGGATGACCCGGCTCCCCGAGGCTGATGAGGTAGGGGTTGTGTCGTCCCGTATCCCCCGCCAGTCCGCCCGCGCGAGCGGCCGGAACCACCCCGACATCGAGGCCGGACTCGGCGCGGAGCTGGCCCCGGTGGTCTCCGGCGCGCGCAGAAGAGCGCTGCGGGACGGGGACCGGCAGATCGACACGGCCCATCTGCTGCACTCGCTGCTGGAGTCCGACCCCGAGGTGCGCGCCGTCTTCGACGGCGGGGCGCAGGTCGCCCGGCTCCTCGGCTACCTCGTGCAGCGCAGCATCGGATACGGACTGCGCTGGCAGAGCACCGTCGAGGACTTCGGTGCCGGACCGGTGGCGGCCGACGCGGGCTGGTCCCCGGTGGCGGCGGGTGCCATGGAGGCGGCGTACGGGCGGGCTGTTCTGCGGGGCGACGAGCAGGCCCGCGGTCTCGACCTGCTCGCGGCACTCGTCGCCGACCGCCGGTCGCGGGCCGTCGAGGTCCTCGGGCATGCGGGGGCCGATCTCCCGCGGCTGCTGGAGCGGATCGAGAGCGGCTGCGAGGAGCGTGTGGGCCGGGGCGACGGGGGCCGGTGAGGTCCCGGCGGGCGCACAGGTGGGCGTGGAGGCGGGGCTCGCCGGCCGGTTCCACGTGTCCGCGGGTGAGGCCCGGGCGGTCGTCGGCGGGACCGGGGCCGGAGTCCAGCCGTTGAGACAGGTGTCATCGGGGGTGACGGTCATGTCGTCGCCTGTCATCATGTGGCCGTGCATACGTCTCAGGGGAGTCAGGGGAACCGCGGAAGGGGCGTCGGCCTGAGCCTGGCGCTCGTGTCGGCGGTCGCCTTCGGTGGTTCGGGTGTCGCGGCCAAGCCGCTGATCGAGGCCGGGCTCGACCCGCTCCACGTGGTGTGGTTGCGGGTCGCGGGCGCCGCCCTCGTCATGCTGCCGCTTGCCGTACGGCACCGGGCGCTGGTCAAGCGGCGCCCCGCGCTGCTCGCCGGGTTCGGACTGCTCGGCGTGGCCGGGGTCCAGGCCTTCTACTTCGCCGCGATCTCCCGCATCCCCGTCGGTGTCGCCCTGCTCGTGGAGTACCTCGCCCCCGCGCTGGTGCTCGGCTGGGTGCGCTTCGTGCAGCGCCGGCCGGTGACGCGCGCCGCGGCCCTCGGTGTCGTCCTCGCCGTCGGCGGACTCGCCTGCGTGGTGGAGGTGTGGTCGGGCCTGAGCTTCGACCTCGTCGGACTCCTGCTCGCGCTGGGCGCCGCCTGCTGCCAGGTCGGCTACTTCGTGCTGTCCGACCAGGGCAGCGACGCGGGGGACGAGGCACCCGACCCGCTGGGCGTGATCGCGTACGGGCTGCTCGTCGGCACCCTCGTACTGACCGTGGTCGCACGCCCCTGGACGATGGACTGGTCCGTCCTCGGCGGCAGCGCGGACATGAGCGGGACGTCCGTGCTCGCCTCGCTGCTCCTCGGCTGGATCGTGTTCATCGCGACCGTCGTCGCGTACGCCACCGGCGTTCTGTCCGTGCGCAGGCTCTCCCCGCAGGTCGCGGGCGTCGTGGCGTGTCTCGAAGCGGTGATCGCCACCGTTCTGGCCTGGGTGCTCCTGGGCGAGCACCTCTCGGCGCCGCAGATCGTCGGCGGCGCGGTGGTCCTGCTCGGCGCGTTCATCGCGCAGTCGTCGGCCCCGGCGAAGCCCTCGCGGGATCCGGTCGCGAGTGGGCCGGGCGACGCCGAAAGGGAGTTGGCGGCCCACGGAACGGCCGTCTAAGGTGCTGATCATGCCGACGACGCTCGTTCTTCCGCCTCCGGCCGCCTGAGGCGGGCATACCGGAATCCCGGCCCGGCCCCGTGCCAGGCGGAACGGCGCTGCCCGCAGAAGAAGTCCGAGGACCTTTCCGTACGCCCCTGCCCCCGTGGCGCGGGCTGCGACGCGGTCCCTTCCTGAACTTCTGCGGATCTGCGGAGAGAACACGTGTCGAACACCGCTGTCGGCCTGCCCGTCGGGCGAGGCCTGCTCTATCTGATCGTCGCCGGTGCCGCCTGGGGCACCGCGGGCGCCGCCGCGTCGCTGGTCTACCGGGCCAGTGACATGGGACCGATCGCCCTTTCCTTCTGGCGCTGCGCGGGCGGACTCGCCCTGCTGCTCGCCGTGCGCCTGCGCCCGGGCCGGACCGCCGTCCGTCCCGCCGTGCGGGAACCGCTCCGCCGCAAGGCGCTGCGGGTCGGTCTGACCGGCCTCGGGCTGGCTGTCTTCCAGACCGCCTACTTCGCCGCCGTCGAGGCGACCGGCCTCGCGGTGGCGACCGTCGTCACGCTGGGCGCCGGGCCCGTGCTCATCGCGCTGGGGGCCCGGCTGACCATGGGGGAGCGGCTCGGTCGCGGCGGGAGTTTCGCCGTCGTCGGAGCGCTGACCGGGCTCGGCGTGCTGGTCCTGGGCGGCGAAGGTGCCACGGTGCGCCCCTGGGGCGTCGCGCTCGCGCTCCTCTCCGCGGCCGGGTACTCCGCGATGACGCTGCTCACCCGGTGGTGGGGGCGCGACGGTCGCGTCGACGGGTCCGGTACGACGGTGTGGACGTTCGCCGTCACCACCGTCTGCCTGCTGCCGTTCGGGCTCGCCGAGGGGCTGCTCCCGCATGCCGCGCAACCTGCCCATGTGCTGGCCCTGCTGGTGTACATCGCCGCCGTCCCCACGGCGCTGGCCTACGCCCTCTTCTTCGCCGGCGCCGCCGTCGTCCGTTCCGCGACCGTGTCCGTGATCATGCTCCTGGAGCCGGTCAGCGCGGCGGCGCTCGCCGTCGGCCTGCTCGGTGAGCGGCTCACCCTGCCGACCCTCGCGGGCACCCTGCTCATGCTCGGCTCGGTCGCGGGACTCGCGGTGGCCGAGACGCGCGCAGCGGGGGCCGAACGGCGGGCGGCACCCGCGAAGGAGCCCGCGCTCGTGTGAGGACGGACGGCACCGGGTCCGGGAGGGGCCGGTGCCCGTCCGGGGCGCCGGGTGCAGTCCCGGCAGGGCCGGTGCTCCTGCGAGTCTCCGGGTGCGCGCAGGGGCCGACGCTCGGCCGAGGCGCCGGCTGAGGGCGGCAAGGACCCGTGTGCTGCCACGAGGGCGGGTGCGGGACCGTGCGGGCCCGCACCCGGGCTCAGAGGTTCAGCCCCGGACAGGGCGTGTGCTCACAGGGCGGTCAGGTAGCCGGGCACTTCGATGCCCGGCGCCAGGTCGTCCGCCGGGACCGGGGCGCCGTACCCCTTCGTCAGCGGGAGCACGCCGGTCCAGTGGGGGAGGGAGAGGTCCTCGGGCTCGTCGTTCGGGCCGCCGCTGCGCAGCTTGGCGGAGACCTCGTCCAGATCCAGGCGGATCACGGCCGTGGCCGCGAGTTCCTTGGCGTTGGCGGGGCGGGAGTCGCCCGAGCGGCCGGGGACGACGTGGTCGACCAGTGCGTCCAGTGCCACGCGCCGTTCGTCGGGGTCCGTCACCTGGTGGGCGATGCCGTGCACCACCACGGAGCGGTAGTTGATCGAGTGGTGGAAGGCCGAGCGGGCCAGCACCAGTCCGTCGACGTGGGTCACGGTCAGGCAGACGGCCAGCCCGGGATCGGCCTGGCCGGTCATCCGCAGCGGGCGTGAACCCGTCGAGCCGTGCACGTAGAGCCGCTCGCCGACCCGTGCGTACAGCGTGGGCAGGACGACCGGCGCGCCGTCGCGGACGAAGCCGAGGTGGCAGACGTACCCCTCGTCGAGTATCGCGTGCACCAGCTCGTGGTCGTACGCGGCGCGTTCCTTGGAGCGGGTGGGGACGGTGCGGTCGGTCGGGGTGTAGGCAGCGGGCTGCGTCGTCCTCGGCTGGGTGCTCGTCTCCGGCATTGCTTTCTCCATTGCACTAGTGCATAATCTTGTTTGTGCTAGGAGAGTATCGGATCGAAGGGCGTCGCGCAGCCGACATTGCCGCCAGCGTCGAGCGGGCGGTGGGGTCGGGTGAGCTGGAGCCGGGTCAAACGCTGCCGCCGATGCGGGAGTTGGCCGAAGAGCTCGGGGTGAACGCGAATACGGTCGCGGCCGCCTATCGCACGCTGCGCGAGCGCGGGGTGATCGAGACCGCCGGACGGCGGGGCAGCCGGGTGCGCTCGAAGCCGGCCACCACGGGGCGCGAATACCTTCGCGTCGACGTCCCCGAGGGTGTGCGGGACGTGGCCGACGGCAATCCCGACCCCGCCCTGCTGCCCGCCCTCGCCGAGGCCTTCGCGGCGGCGGCCCGGCAGTCCGACCGTCATCCCGTGCAATACGGGGAGGACGCCGTCGAACCGGAGCTGGGGCGACTCGCGCGCTCCGGTCTCGACGCGGACGGGGTGCCGGCGGGGCCCGTGGTCGTCACCTCTGGATCGCTCGACGCCATCGAGCGCGTGCTGATGGCCCATCTCAAGCCCGGCGACGCGGTGGCCGTCGAGGATCCCGGCTGGGGCAGCCTGCTCGACCTCGCGCCGGCGCTCGGGCTGCGCACGGTCGGTGTCGGCGTCGACGACGAGGGTCCGCTTCCCGACGACGTACGACGTGCGCTGACCGCCGGGGCGCGGGCTCTGATCGTCACGGACCGGGCGCAGAATCCCACCGGCGCCGCGATCACCGCCCCGCGCGCGCGTGCCCTGCGTTCCGTGCTCGGGGAGCACCCGGAGACGCTGCTCATCGAGGACGACCACGGCCACCGGATCGTCGACCTGCCCCTGCACTCCCTCGCCGGGGTCACGCGAAGCTGGGCCTTCGTGCGCTCCGTCGCCAAGGCGTACGGGCCCGACCTGCGGCTCGCCGTGCTCACCGGCGACCCCGTCACCGTCGACCGCGTGCACGGGCGGCAGCGGCTCGGGCCCGGCTGGGTGAGCCGCCTGCTGCAGAAGGCCGTGGTCCACCTGTGGACGTCCGGGACGGTCGACGTCGGGGCCGTGGCGGCCTCGTACGGGCGGCGCCGCGACGCGCTGATCGACGCCCTGAAGGCGCGCGGCGTCGAGGCGCACGGGCGCAGCGGGATGAACGTCTGGATCCCCGTCCCGGACGAGACCGGGGCGGCCGCCCGGCTGCTGCACGCGGGCTGGGCGGTCGCGCCCGGGGCCCGCTTCCGGATGGGTTCGCCGCCGGGTATCCGGATCACCGTCTCGACGCTTCGGTCCGAGGAGATCGAGCCGCTCGCGGACGCCGTCGCGTCCGCCATGGGCCCGGCACCCGCCCGCCGTTACGTCTGAGGTGCCGGCGCGCCCGCCGTTACGTCTGTGGCGCCGGCGCCGTCGGGTCCGGCCGGGCGGGTTCTCCCGGCCCCGGCGGTCGGCACCGCGGGCGTCAGCGGCGCGGTTTCGCCTGGGTGAGGGCCGCGCCCGCCAGGACGATCACCGCGCCGACCGGCGTCGACCAGGCCAGCGACTCGCCGAGGATCGCGACACCGGCCGCGGTGGCGATCACCGGGATGAAGTACGTGACCATCTGGGCCGTCGTCGGGCCGACCTCGGCGACGATGCCGTACTGGAGGAGCATGGCCAGCCCGGTGCCGAGGGCTCCCAGGGCGACGACCGCGAGCAGCGGCACCACCGCGAAATGGCTCGGAAGCGTGGTGAACAGCGGGGTGACGAGGGCCAGTTGAGCGGTGGCCAGAAGCAGCTGGGCGCCGGTCATCGACAGATGCGAGTGGCCCGTGCCGGCCAGCGTCCGGCGGACGTATATCCACCCGATCGGATAGCTGAGCGAGGCCAGCAGGGCCATCGCCGTGCCCGTGGCGTCCAGGCCGTGGAAACCCTGCCAGACACCGAGGACCGTCAGGACGCCGAGGAAGCCGATGCCGAGACCGGCGACTCTGCGCCGGGTCGGCCGGTCCTCGGAGAGGGCGACCAGGGAGAGGGCCATGCCCCACAGCGGCGACGTCGCGTTGCAGATGCCCGCGAGCGTCGAGGGGATGGTCAGCTCGGAGTAGGCGAAGAGGGAGAACGGCAGCGCGTTCAGCAGGAGGGCCGCGACCGTGAGGTGTCCCCACGTCCGTGCCCCGCGCGGCAGCCGCTCCCGCTTCACCGCCATCGCCGCCGCGAGCACCGCGGTCCCGAACAGCAACCGCCCGAAGGTGACCTGGAACGGCGCGTAGCCCTCCGTGCCGACCTTGATGAGCAGAAAGCTGAAGCCCCAGATCAGCGAGAGGACGCCGAAGCGGATCCGCCAGTCGAGGGCGGTGCGGCGGCGGGGTGCGACGCCGGTCGGAGTGACGGATCGAGGGGTGGCGACGGTGCTCATGGGGCCAACAATGAAGCAGAACGATCTCGTAGCACAAGCGAGAATTCTCAAGCGGTATCTCGTAGCATTGCTTATATGTTGAATCTTGAGCGCCTGCGCACCCTCGACGCCCTCGCCCGGCACGGCTCGGTGAGCGGCGCGGCCGAGGGGCTGCACGTGACCACCTCGGCCGTCTCCCAGCAGATGGCGAAGCTGGAGCGCGAGGTGGGGCAGCAGCTGCTCGCCAAGAACGGCCGGGGGGTGCGCCTGACCGACGCCGGGCGGCTGCTCGCCGAGCACGCGGCGCGCATCCTGTCCCAGGTCGAACTCGCGCAGTCCGACCTGGAGGCGCAGCGCGGTCAGGTGGTCGGTGAGCTGCGGCTGTCCGCGTTTCCGACCGCGGCGCGCGGACTGTTCCCGGCGGCGCTCGCCGGGCTGCGCGCCGACCACCCCGGGCTGCGCGTGCGCTCCAGCGAGCTGGAACCGGAGGCCGGGGTCGCGGGGGTGGTGCGCGGGGACCTGGACCTGGCGGTCGTACTCGACTGGCACAACAAGCCGATGCCGCTGCCCGACGGCCTGGTGAAGGCGTCGATCCTCGACGACCCGGCCGATGTGGCCATGCCTGTCGGCCATCGGCTCGCGGGTCGCGACGAGGTGGACCTCGGGGACTTCGCCGACGACGAGTGGATCACCTGGGCCGAGGGCGAGTTCTGCCACGAGTGGCTGATGTTCACGCTGCGCTCCAAGGGCGTCGAACCGCGCATCGCGCACCGTGCGGCGGAGACACACACCCAGCTCGGGCTGGTCGCCGCCGGCCTCGGCGTTTGCGTGGCCCCGCTCCTCGGGCGCCATCCGATGCCCGAGGGGGTCGTCACGGTGCCGGTGCGTCAGCGCGTGCGCCGCCATGTGTACGTCGTGTGGCGGGCCGACGCCGACCGCCGACCCTCGATCAGGGCGGCGGTGGACGCCTTGCGCAGAGCCGGTGAGGCCGTCAAGTAGGCCCCGTTGAAGGGCGGTCCGGCTACATCGGAGGGAGCTTGCGGAAGTCCCACGAGGCGATCGCGTCCGGTGTCAGCCGCATCCAGGCGTGCCGGCCGTCGTGCGGCATCTCCTCCAGGCCGAAGTTCTTGCGGGCGAACAGCGTCTCCGGGACGTCGAGTTCGGCGCACAGCTCCCCGGTGCGCGGGAACTCGCCCACGAACTCCACCGTGCCGGACAGCTCGACGCCCCGCAGCTCCCCGTACTCCTCGCCGGAGTCGATCACGATCGCGACCCGCGGGTCGTTCCGCAGCTGCACCCAGCGCTTGCTGCGCACCACCGAGTACAACCACAGCGAGGTGCCGTCCCAGGTGAACCAGAGGGCACTCACATGCGGGACTCCGTCCTTCGACACGGAAGCGACACGGCAGGTGCGCTGGGTGGTGAGGAACTCGTCCAGTTCACCGGGAGTCATCATGATCTTCCGGCCTCTGCGCTGAGTGACGGCCATACGGTCCCCTCTTCTTCTGTGTGTCGGCCCTGTCCGTGCCGAGCTCCGCCGGCGGCCCGCCCCGGGCCGGCCGAAGTTTCTGACGTTCCGTCAGAAAAGCATGAGGCGTCTTCCGTCCTCACGCAATGGTCGTTACGCTCGCCCGCCCCGACCCGCGACGACAAGGAGAGCCATGCCGTCGTTCGAGCACCTCAGTGAACTCCTCGACCCCGTCGGCACGGTGCTGCTCACCGTGGAATGCCAACAGGGTGTCGTGGGCCTCGACAGCGCGCTACCCGAACTCGCCAAGGAGGCACGGTCGTCCGGAGCGCTCACCCGGGTCGCCCGGCTGGTCGACGCCGCGCACGAGAGCGGGGTGCAGGTGATCCACGCGGTCGCCGAGCGCCGCCCCGACGGCCGCGGCGCGAACAGCAACGCCCGGCTGTTCCGCGCCGCCGAGCGGCTGCCCGTGCAGCAGCTGACCGGGTCCACGGCGGTACGGATCGCGCCGCCCATCGAGGTCGCCGAGGAGGACTTCGTCGTACGCCGGCTGCACGGTCTGTCGCCGATCGCGGGCACCGACGTCGACCCGCTGCTGCGCAACCTGGGCTGCCGCACCCTCGTCGTGACCGGAGTCTCGGCCAACATCGCCATCCCCAACGCCGTGTTCGACGCGGTCAACCGCGGCTACACCGTCGTCGTGCCCGCGGACGCCATCGCGGGGGTGCCCTCCGAGTACACCCCCGTCATGATCAGGAACACGCTCGCGCTGGTCGCCACGATCACGACCACCGACGACGTGCTCGCCTGCTTCAAACGGCGCCGCCCCTGACGCCGCGGGCGGTCAGGCGAGCATGATCGAGCCGCCCTCGACGGTGATGGACTTGGCGGCCAGCGCGCTCGTCGCCGGCCCCTTCTTCACACTGCCGTCGGTGGCGGAGAACTGGCTGTGGTGGCAGGGACAGTTGATGACACCGTTCGAGATGCCCTTGACCGCACAGCCCATATGGGTGCACTTGGACGAGAAGGCCTTGAAGGTGCCCGCCGTCGGCTGGGTCACCACGACGCCCTCGTCGGCGAAGACCTTTCCGCCGCCCTCCGGGATGTCGGAGGTCTTGGCGAGTTCCGTGCCGGCCGCGTTCCCGGCCGCGCCGTTGTCGGAGCCCACGGTGTCGGAGGCATCGTCGTCAGCCCCGCACGCGCTCAGCGCGACGGCGAGCCCCGCCGCGCCGACCGCCGCCACGACGGTGCGCCGCGCCGGTGCCGGAGCGGGGTGAAGCGATTCGCTGGTCATGCTGGCTTTCCCTTCAGCGGACGTGATGTGGATCTGTTCAGAAGTACGGTCCGGCCGTGTGCGCTGTTCAGGGGATGGAGACTTCTTGACCGGATCGACAGCGTCTCGACAGGAGAGCCGCCGCGATCGGCCGGCTGCCCCCGGTCGCCGCTCCCGGGCAGCGTCCGCCGGGCGGGACCACCCCAGTAACCTGGGGCGATGCTCAAGGAAGTGAACGCCACCCGCTACATCACGCCGCTGCGTGAGGGCGGCTCGCTGCCGGGACTCGTCGAGGCCGACGACCTCGGGACGTACGTCATGAAGTTCACCGGCGCGGGACAGGGCCGCAAGACGCTCGTCGCTGAGGTCGTCTGCGGCGGACTCGCCCGGCGGCTCGGCCTGCGGGTGCCCGGCCTGGTGACGATCGGCCTCGACCCGGTCCTGGGGCTCGCCGAACCGGACCAGGAGGTCCAGGAGCTGCTGAAGTCGAGCGGCGGCCCGAACCTCGGGATGGACTTCCTCTCGCGCGCCATCGGCTTCGACCCGCTCGCATTCGAGGTGAGCGCCGAGGAGGCCGGCCGGATCGTCTGGTTCGACGCCCTGGTCAACAATGTCGACCGGTCCTGGCGCAACCCCAACCTGCTGATGTGGCACGGCGACCTGTGGCTCATCGACCACGGCGCCACGATGATCTGGCACCACCACTGGCCCGGCGCGGAGGCCTCCGCCGCCAAGCCGTACGACGTCTCCGACCACGCGCTCACGCCCTTCGGCCCGGACATCGCCTCGGCCGCCGCCGAGCTGGCCCCGCTGGTCACCGAGGAACTGCTCGCCGAGGTCACCGCCGAGATCCCCGAGGCATGGCTGGCGGACGAGCCGGGCTTCGACTCGCCGGACGCGTTGCGGCGCGCCTACGCGCGGCCGCTCCTGGCGCGCGCCGGCGTCATCCACGGGCGGATCAAGGGCGTCGACGGCGTCGAGGGGGACAAGTGAGCGAGCGGGACGTCTTCGAGTACGCGCTGCTGCGCGTGGTGCCGCGGGTCGAGCGCGGCGAGTGCTTCAACGCGGGTGTGCTGGTGTACTGCCGTGCCCACTCCTTCGTGGCGGCACGCACCCATCTGGACGAGAACAAGCTGTTCGCGCTCGACCCGGACGCGGACGTGGTGGGCGTCCGGGCCGCGCTGCGCGCGGTCGAAGGCGTCTGCACCGGCGGGAAGGCCGCTGGTCAAGCGGCGCGCGACGACGCCGGTCGGCGTTTTCGATGGCTGATCGCGCCGCGTTCGACAGTGGTTCAGCCGGGTCCCGTGCACACCGGCCTGACCGCCGATCCGCGGGCCGAGGCCGACCGGTTGCTCCAGTTGCTGGTCAGGTAATGGATCACACGCGCGCGGTGTGCCGTTGACACCGAGTGCCAGGGCTTCTAGCGTCACGTCTGCTGAAGGTACTAAGCGGTCGCTCACTGGATGGGCGTACCGTATGAGCCGCAGGTCCTTCGGGACCACCGAAGGCGCCGCAAGGTTGTCGAGACAGCTTGGCCGGGCTTGGGCCGGCTTTTCCAAGGGCGAGGAGAACCAGCAATGTCCACCACTGAGCAGCGCGTCGCCGTAGTCACCGGTGCCGCGCGCGGCATCGGCGCCGCGACCGCCGTACGTCTGGCCGCGGAGGGCCGCGCCGTCGCGGTGATCGACCTCGACGAGGCCGCGTGCAAGGACACCGTGGAGAAGATCACCTCCGCCGGTGGCAAGGCCATCGCCGTCGGCTGCGACGTCTCCGACGAGGCCCAGGTGGAGGCCGCCGTCGCACGGATCGCCGAGGAGCTCGGCGCACCGACCATCCTGGTGAACAACGCGGGCGTCCTGCGCGACAACCTGCTGTTCAAGATGAGCGCGTCCGACTGGGACACCGTCATGAACGTGCACCTGCGCGGTGCCTTCCTGATGGCGAAGGCCTGTCAGAAGCACATGGTCGACGCCAAGTTCGGCCGCATCGTCAACCTGTCCTCCTCCTCGGCGCTGGGCAACCGCGGCCAGGCCAACTACTCCACCGCCAAGGCCGGTCTCCAGGGCCTCACCAAGACCCTCGCCATCGAGCTCGGCAAGTTCGGCGTCACCGCCAACGCCGTCGCGCCCGGCTTCATCGTCACCGACATGACCGCCGCCACCGCCGCCCGCGTCGGGATGGACTTCGAGGACTTCCAGGCCGCGGCCGCCACCCAGATCCCCGTGCAGCGCGTCGGCAACCCCGACGACATCGCCAACGCCATCGCCTTCTTCACCGGCGAGGCCGCCGGATTCGTCTCCGGCCAGGTGCTGTACGTGGCCGGCGGACCGCTCAACTAGGGCCGGGGGAAAAGAACATGACCACACTCCCCGAACTCTCGGGCAAGGTCGCGCTCATCACGGGTGCGAGCCGCGGCATCGGCTACGGCGTCGCGGAGGCCCTGGTCGCCCGCGGCGACCGGGTCTGCATCACCGGCCGTAACGAGGACGCCCTCAAGGAGGCCGTCGAGACCCTCGGCGCCGACCGCGTCATCGGCGTGGCGGGCAAGGCGCACGACGAGGCCCACCAGGCCGTCGCCGTGGAGCGCACGATGGAGGCTTTCGGGCGCGTCGACTTCCTGGTCAACAACGCCGGTACGAACCCGGTGTTCGGGCCGATGGCCGAGCTGGACCTCAATGTGGCGCGCAAGGTCTTCGAGACCAACGTCATCTCCGCGCTCGGCTTCGCCCAGCAGACCTGGAAGGCCTGGCAGAGCGAGAACGGCGGCGCGATCGTCAACATCGCCTCCGTCGCCGGCCTCTCGCCCTCGCCGTTCATCGGCGCGTACGGCGTCAGCAAGGCCGCGATGATCAACCTGACCGTGCAGCTGGCGCACGAGTTCGCGCCGAAGGTGCGGGTCAACGCGATCGCGCCCGCCGTGGTGAAGACGAAGTTTGCGGCCGCACTGTACGAGGGCCGTGAGGCGGAGGCCGCCGCGGCCTACCCGCTCGGCCGGCTCGGCGTGCCCTCCGACATCGGCGGCGCCGCCGCGTTCCTCACCTCGCAGCAGTCGGACTGGGTCACCGGTCAGACGCTCGTGGTCGACGGCGGGATCTTCCTCAACGCCGGAGTCGAGTGACACGACGTCCGGCCGGACGCTGTCCGCGTGCCGGGGCCCCGTTGCCCCGCGCGCGGGCAATCGACCGGCACCTTGTCGGGAGTTGACAGTTTCGGTGCCCGCGTCGAGCGACAAGGAATCCGATATCCGGTGCGTCGGCGGGTGCACACGGCTCTGACAACGTAGTCACAAATATGCTGATCAAGTGCCCTGCCGGGAACACGGTTCCCCCGGCGGGGCACTGCGGTATGGTCTGCCGACCCTTGGTACGGCAGATCGAGGAGCGTGCGCGTGTTCAACCGGAACCGATGTCTTCGACCGCTTGCGGCGATCACGTCCATAACCTTGGTGGCCGGGTGCGGCGTTCTCTCCTCGGGATCGTCCGACGACGAGGGACCGATCGTGGTGGGCACCACCAGTGCCCCCAGCACGCTGGACCCGGCCGCCTCCTGGGACGGCTCGTGGGAGTTGTTCCGCAACATCTACCAGACGCTGCTGGGATATCCCACCGGCTCGGTCACCCCGAAGCCCGACGCCGCCAAGAGCTGCGCGTTCACGGACGGAACCAATCGCACCTACCGCTGTGTGCTGCGTCCGGACATGAAGTTCTCCGACGGGGACCCGCTCGACGCCCGGGCGGTCAAGCACTCCATCGACCGGATCAGGAAGATCGGTGTACGCGGCGGCCCCGCCGGCCTGCTCGGCAGTCTCGACCGGGTCCAGGCGCTGAGCGCACGCGAAGTCGTCTTCCACCTCAACAAGCCGGACGCCACGTTCCCGTTCGTCCTGGCCACGCCGGCGATGTCGATCGTCGACCCCGACGACTACCCCGCCGACGCCCTGCGCAAGGACAACAAGGTCTTCGGCTCCGGGCCCTACAGCCTGCGGTCCTACAAGGAGGGCCAGCAGGCCGAACTCGTCAGGAACGATCACTACGACGGCTTCGCCGAGCGCAAGAACAGCGCGGTCACGATCCGTTACTTCCCGAGCTCGGCCCAGATGGTCAAGGCCCTGAGGGACAAGAAGATCGACGTCACCTACCGCGGCCTCGCCGCCGCGGACATCGTCGCGCTCCGGGGACGGAGCTCCAAGTCGGAGATCCAGCTCGTCGACGGCACGGGCACCGAGATCAGCTATCTGGTCTTCAACCCGAAGGACCCGTGGGCCGGGAAGCTCGAGGTCCGCAAGGCGATCGCGCAGATCGTCGACCGGCCGGCCATCACGCACAAGGTCTACAAGGGCACCGTCGACCCGCTCTACTCGATGGTCCCCGCCGGCCTGATCGGGCACACCACCGCCTACTTCGACGACTACGGCAGCCCGAGCGTGCCCAAGGCCCGCAAGATCCTTCGGGACGCGGGCATCAACGAGCGTGTCCCGCTCACCCTCTGGTACACGACGGACCGCTACGGCTCCGAGACGGCCCCGGAGTTCCGCGAACTCAAGAGCCAGCTCGAAGGCTCCGGCCTGTTCACCGTCACGCTCAAGAGCCGCCCCTGGAAGACGTACGAAGCGGGCTACCGAGACGGCGAGTACCCGGTGTTCGGCCGAGGCTGGTTCCCCGACTTCCCGGACGCCGAGAACTTCATCGCGCCCTTCGTCGGCCGGCAGAACGCGCTCGGCACGCCCTATCCGGTCCCGCGGATCACCGACCACCTGCTGCCCGAGTCGCGCAGCGTCAGCGACCGGGCGGCGGTGGTCAAGGAGTTCGAGGAGGCCCAGCAGATCCTCGTCGACGACGCCCGGCTGCTGCCCCTGTGGCAGGGCAGGCAGTACGTGGCCGCGAACGAGGAGATCTCGGGCGCCGAGCGGGCACTCGACCCGTCGACGATCATGACGGTGTGGGAACTGGACCGTAAGACCAGCTGGTAGCGGACCCGGGGGCCGGTTGCCCGTAGAACAGGGCAACCGGTGGGTGACGCGGGGGACGGGAACCGATTGTCAGTGGGCGACGGTAGGTTCTGTGGTCTGGAAGTCACCGCACATCGAAGGAAGTTGACGTGACCGATATCGCCATGCTGCCCGAGTCCTGGCGCGGCGTCCTGGGCGAGGAGCTGCAGCAGCCCTACTTCAAGGAACTCACCGAGTTCGTCGAGGAGGAGCGCGCGAAGGGTCCCGTCTATCCGCCGCGGGAGGAGGTCTTCGCCGCGCTCGACGCCACACCGTACGAGCGGGTGAAGGTGCTCGTCCTCGGTCAGGACCCGTACCACGGCGAGGGCCAGGGGCACGGCCTGTGCTTCTCGGTCCGCCCGGGCGTGAAGACCCCGCCGTCGCTGCGGAACATCTACAAGGAGATGAAGGAGGAGCTGGGCACCCCGGTCCCGGACAACGGCTATCTCATGCCGTGGGCCGAGCAGGGCGTGCTGCTGCTCAACGCGGTGCTGACCGTCCGCTCCGGCGAGGCGAACTCGCACAAGGGCAAGGGCTGGGAGAAGTTCACGGACGCGGTCATCCGCGCGGTGGCCGACCGCCCCGACCCGGCGGTCTTCGTGCTGTGGGGCAACTACGCGCAGAAGAAGCTCCCGCTGATCGACGAGGAGCGGCACGTGGTGGTGAGGGGGGCACATCCCTCACCGCTGTCCGCGAAGAAGTTCTTCGGCTCGCGCCCCTTCACGCAGATCAATGAGGCCGTGGCCGCCCAGGGCCATGAGCCGATCGACTGGCGCATCCCGGACCTGGGCTGACCGCCGAGCCGCTGGCCAGGACCGTCACCGGCCTGGCCCAGCGGCGTACGGGGGCGCCTGAGCGGGATTGTCAGCGGCTCCGGCTAGCGTCGTGAGGGACAGTGACGAGCCTGGAGGACGCGGTGGCGGAGCAACAGGAGCAGGCGGCGCCGGACGCCATGATGACCCGGATCGGACAGGCCGTCATGCTGCACCACGCCGGTGACCGCGAGGAGGCCCGCGGCCGTTTCCTGGATCTGTGGGGCGAGATCGGCGAGGGCGGCGACGCCCTGCACCGCTGCACGCTGGCGCACTACATGGCCGACACCCAGGACGACCCCGCGGACGAACTCGCCTGGGACCTGCGGGCCCTGTCGGCGGCCGAGGAGCTCACCGGCGACCGGATCGCCGAACGCCACCAGTCCCTCGCCGTCCGCGCGATCTACCCCTCGCTTCATCTGAACCTCGCCGCCGACTATGTGAAGCTCGGCCGCTCGGCGGCCGCCCGTACTCATCTGCGCCGGGCCCGTGGCGCGATCGGCGTCCTCGGAGACGACAGATACGGCGACGGTGTCCGCGCCGCGATCGGCCGCCTGGAACTGAGACTCAAGGAGACCGGCACCCCGGCGGAGACCGGCGGACCCGACCGCTTCGGCGGTGAGACGCTGGGGCCACCCAGACAGCGGCCCTGAACCCTGTCCCGCCCCGGCGCGTGGTGTCGAGCGCCGTTTCCCCGGGGTGTAACGCCGGCGGACCGACGGATCGACGGACGGACCGACCGACGGAACGACGGACCGATCCGGACCGGGTGCGGCGGGCTCCGTCAGTGTCCGTACGTTTTTGCACAGATGGCCGTCTCCGGGCTGTCCGCCGTCCAGCCCCCGTACTTCCTGCCGAGGGCGCACAGGTCAGACCCCTTCGGCAGGTCGGAGGTGCCGGGCGGGCGGGCGGCGCGGGGTTTCGGGTGTCGCGGTTCGGTATGCGGGGCCGGGCGGGAGCGCTGCGGAGGGACCACGGGTGCCGCGGCCGGCGGCGCCTGGGGCGGGGGAGTCGCCCGGTGCCGGGCCGCCGCGTCGGGTGAAGGCTTCCGTGAAGGGCCGACGCGCTCCAGCCCCTCCCGCGCCGGCGCCTGCACGATCTGAGGCTTCGCCTTGCTGTCCGGATGGGTCACGCCGGTCCCGGACGGGGAGCCGGAGGCGGGCGCCCGCTGGACGGTCATACAGCCGGAGAGGGCGGTGACTGCCACGGTGACCAGGAGCGTTGCGGTCGTCGTCGTTCGATGCACCCGCACAACTCTGCTGGTTCCGGGCCGTTTTGGGGAGCGGAGAAGTGCAGGATGCCCCACACGAGTGATCCTTCCGCTCCTCCGGCGGGCACGGACACCGGCAAATTGACCCGCTGCCGGGGCGCGCGCCGTTCGGCCGGGGCGGGACCGGAACCTCCGGACGACCGCGAGCTGCCGGTGCGTCAGGGCGCCGGCATCCCCCTCAACAGCTCTCCCAGGCTCGCCCGCAGCGCGAGTGACTGGCACGACCCGATCCCGGCGCTGATCGCCGCCGTCGCCCCCGTCGACGTACTGCGTCACGACGTCCACCACATCGCCGAACCGCTGCCAGCCTTCCATCGCGGGAGGGTCGCCCTGCTCGGCGACGCCGCGCACGCCATGGCGCCGACCCTCGGGCAGGGCGGGAAACAGGCCATCGAGGACGCGATCGTGCCGGCCCACCACGCCGAACCGGCGCGGGGCGCCGACCTGGCCGCCTACTCGGCGGACCGGGGACCCGGTACGGCCGCCATCGCCCGAAAGGCCCTCCAGGTCGCCCGGATGAACATGATGGACAACCGCGCCGGCATCGCCCTGCGCAACACGGCGATCACGGCTTTGACCAAGGCGGGGCCCGCGCTCTTCCTGCGGAGCTTCGACGGAATCGCCGACTGGTGCCCGCCGCAGCGGCCGTATGCTTCCGACGGGACCCGCGTCGGCAACTGAAGGAGAACTCCGTGAAGGTCGGCTGCATCGGACTCGGCGACATCGCGCAGAAGGCCTATCTGCCGGTGCTCGGTGTGCAGCCCGGGGTCGAACTGCATCTGCAGACCCGGACGCCCGCCACGCTCGACCGGGTCGCCGACAGCCTTCATCTGCCGCGGGCGCAGCGCCACACCGACCTGGCAGACCTGCTGGCACAGGACCTCGACGCGGCGTTCGTGCACGCGGCGACCGTCGCGCACCCCGAGATCGTCACCCGGCTGCTGGAGGCGGGCGTACCGACGTACGTCGACAAGCCGCTCGCCTACGAACTGGCCGAATCGGAGCGGCTGGTACGCCTGGCGGAGGAGCGGAACGTCAGTCTCGCGGTCGGATTCAACCGGCGTCACGCACCCGGATACGCGCAATGCGTCGAACACCCGCGCGAGCTGATCCTGATGCAGAAGAACCGCATAGGGCTGCCCGAGGAACCCCGCACCATGGTCCTCGACGACTTCATCCATGTGGTCGACACCCTGCGCTTCCTGGTGCCCGGTCCGGTCGACGACGTGACGGTGCGCGCCCGTGCCGAGGGCGGGCTGCTGCACCATGTCGTGCTCCAGCTCGCCGGAGACGGATTCACGGCACTCGGTGTGATGAACCGGCTGAGCGGCTCGAACGAGGAGATCCTCGAGGTCTCGGGCCAGGACACCAAGCGACAGGTGGTCAACCTCGCCGAGGTGATCGACCACAAGGGGCAGCCGACCGTGCGACGGCGCGGGGACTGGGTGCCGGTGGCCAGACAGCGCGGCATCGAGCAGGTGGTCCTCGCGTTCCTCGACGCCGTGCGCGCGGGAAAGGTGCTCAGCGCCCGGGACGCGCTGGCGACTCATGAGCTGTGCGAGCGGGTGGTGCGAGCGGTTCAGGAGCGGTCCGCCGCAGCCTGAACGCCCGCGCGCCCTCCGTCACGCACAGCGCCGCCAGCACCAGCAGGGCCGCGTGCACCGGCCAGTCGCCGAACCGGACGTACGGCGTGACACCCCGGGCCACCGGTACCTCGTACACCGCCGCCCCGCTCGCGTCGGTGCCGAGCCAGGAGCCGATGCGCTCACCGCTCGGGCCGTAGACGGCGGAGACGCCGGTGAGCGTCGCGTGCACCATGGGGCGGCCGGTCTCTGCGGCGCGCAGCGCGGCGAGCGAGGCATGCTGCTCGGGCGCCCAGCTGTGCTGGAAAGTCGACGTCGAGGACTGGGCCAGCAGCACCGCGGCGCCGTCCTGGGCGAGGTGGCGGCTCATGTCGGGGAACGCCGACTCGAAGCAGACCATCGGGCCGACGCGCAGCCCGTGCCCGACGTCCATCACCACCTGCTCGGTGCCCCGCATACGGTCCTCGCCGGCCGCCTTGCCCACGGAGGTGGCCCAGCCGAGCAGGGAACGCGCGGGAACGTACTCGCCGAACGGGACCAGCCGCATCTTGTCGTAGCGGTCACCGGTCGGACCCTGCGGACCCACCAGGACCGAACTCTTGTAGATGCCGGGCCGGTCGGACCGGTGCGCGTCGACGTTCACCAGGATGTCGGCGCCGACCTCCCGGGACAACACCGCGACACGGTGCGCCAGATCGGGCCGGTCGGCCAGGTCGAAGCCGACGCTGCTCTCACCCCAGACGACCATGTCGGCGCCCCGGCCCGCGAGTTCCCGGGTGAGCGCCTCCTCGCGCGCGAACCGTCTGTCGCCGCTCGTGCCGCCGTCCACGACACCGGGCTGCACGACGGCGATCCGCACCCGGCCGTCGACATCCGGGCGCGGCGACCACACCCAGGCCGCCGAGGTCGCGGCGGCCGTCGCGACCAGTCCGGCCACGGCGGGCATACGGGACTCACGCACCGAGACCAGCACGGCGACCGCGACGTTGACCGCCACCACCAGGAAGCTGAGCAGCCACACCCCGCCGACCGAGGCCAGCCGCAGCGCGGGCTCCACCTGCCACTGGCTCGATCCCAGCAGACCCCACGGACCGCCCAGACCCTGCCAGGACCGGGCGAGTTCCACCATCAGCCACCCCGAGGGCAGCACGAGGAGGGCGGCGCAGACCTGGCCCGGTGACGGCACCCCGGCCAGGAAACGCCGGACGAGCCAGCCCCATGGGGCCCACAGAGCGCCGAGCAGCGCCGCTATCACCACGGTGAAGACATGCAGGCTGGGCAGCAGCCAATGGTGCACGGCCAGCATGAAACCGAGCCCGCCGAGCCAGCCGTCGTACGCGGCACGCCGGCCCGTGGGAGCCGAGCGGGCCAGCAGGATCCAGGGCACCAGCGCGACGTACGCGAACCACCACCAGGACGGCGCGGGGAAGGCGAGCATGGGCAGCGCGCCCGCCAGCGCGACGACGACACCACGCCGCCAAGGAGAGACCAGCCAACGGTCGAACCCACGGTCGGGCCTCTTCATCCTTCGCCTCCCACCCCGGTGGTCCCTCCAGTGTGCGCGTCGGCGGCGATCTCCGACAGGGGGCAATGAGACCGGAGGGGGCGCGTCGACGGGGGGAGCACCCCAGGTCGCGAGGGGCGGGGCCAGAACGCGCCGGTGAGGAAGGTGATCCGGATGGTGAGGGAGTGAGGGGGTGGTGGCTCGACGGGACGTGGGCCGTGGGGTCTCCGGGAGACGCGGCCCGTGGGGCCTGCACGGGACCCGGTCCGTGGGGGTCCGTACAGGCCACGGGTGCAAGTGAGGTCTGGGGCGCGGCCGCGTGATCGCGATGTCACGCGGCCGCGTGGGGAGGGAGTCGGAGGGTGGTTCAGGTGCTCGCGGGTGCGTGCCGGGGCTGCGGCATCCGGCGCCACTTCTCCTGGACGACCACCTGCCGCAGCCGCCAGCCGTCGTCCGTGCGCAGCAGGCCGAAGGCGTACCGCCCGCCGCACACGAAGTCGGGCGCGGTGGAATCGCCGTCCTGCCCCGCGAACCTCATCGGATTGATGTAGTCCGCCTGGACCCGCGCCGTGTCGCCGGTGTCCTGATCCAGCACGCCGAACCGCAGGCGCCGGTTGACGATCAGATGCTGGCGCATCGCGAACAGTTCCATGCTCTTCGAGAGCCACCCGGTGACCTCGGTGGCGTCGCCCTCGATGCCGCCGGCCGAACGGTAGTCGGCGCGTCCGTCCGACGTGAACAGCCCTCGGTACGCCTCCCAGTCGCCGTCGTCCACTGCCACCGCGTACGCGGTGACGATCTCGTCCACGGCGAACCGGTCCAGCACGGTCGCGAGCTCCACACGCTGCGTCATCGGCTCAGTGTTGGCCACGGGGCCTGCCACGCCAAGAGGCCGGGCGGGGATATTCGATGTTCGGGAGATTCGGTTCCGCGTCCGCCGCCGCCACCGTCCGGGCGGGCTCGCGGTTGGCGTGGCGCCCGTACCCCTTCGAGCCGACCCTGGAACGCGAGACGTCACGTCGAGCGCGGCGCGGATCTGCGATCGTTGGTGATCCACTGTCGACCGCCGGCGATCTGGCCAGGGTGATTCGATCCGGGTGTTTCCCACCTCGTCGATCACCCCCGCCGATTCGCCGGGGACCGCTCTTCCGCCGCACCTGGAGGCTGATCGGAAAATCGAGGTTCGGGAGGGCAGGCGGCAGCATCCGGGCCGCTTGCGGACCGGATGTCGAGGTGGGCTCGGTCAGGCGGATAC
>NZ_JBSFYW010000069.1:0-44251 GCF_053599975.1 Streptomyces sp. NPDC005141
ACCAGAAACGTCCCGACTGAGTCCAACAGTGCAGACCCGTCCTCCGGTGCAGGTCACCCCTACCTTGAAAAACGATTCCTCCCGGGCCTGAAGGCTCGGGGCTCCTCGCTAGATCCCGCTGAGTACAACCACTTCACGTCGGCCGCTCCACTGTCCCGCCGCCGTGCGCGAGCATTGTCCGGCGTGCGGATCGCCCGTGCCGGCCCGTCCGGATGCGCGGCGCGCCGCGAAGGACGATCCTGGAGACATGTCCGGACGGGCTCCTTTGGTTGTGCATCCGGCCCTGGATACCAGTGGCCGCCAGGTGACCGCGCGGGGTGAGAACCTCGGCGTGGCGTTCTCGGACGAGGACCTGATGGAGTTCCTCGGCCGGGCCGGTCTGCCGGACGCGGAGGATCTGCTGGACGATCCGGCATGGGTGAAGTGGCGCGGAGGCCAGGCGCACTTCTACGGAGCCGGATAGCGGGCCGGGACCGCCGGGAACACGCCGGGGCGTCGGGCGGAGATCGCCCGGGGTGCCCGGCCGTCGCGTTGCTCCGAACGGGGGGCGCGCTCACTCGACCCGGTGGGCGGTCGCGGGGGCGCGTTCCACCGGCACGGACTCACACGTTGCTCCGGCATGGACAGCACTCACAAAGCGTTGCGCCACGTTCCCGTTCGTGCGGGTGCCGGTACCCGCACGAACGGGAACGGGAGCGCCGGCACGGTGACGGGCATCGGCACCGGCAGGCCCTACGGCGATCCGGTCGGCCGTCAGGGCGGCAGGATCGGCCACCCTGCCACCCATCCGCCGATCTACGCCCAGCTCGTCGCGGAGTGGCGGGCCGAGGGCCGTGGGGTCCCGGAACCCCGCGAGGTGCTGTGGGCCACCTTCGCGACCCCCGTCGCGGAAGGGGCGAACGACGGATCCGTCCCGCGGTCCCCGTACGCCGGGGCCTGACCGGCTGGTGAGCGCTACTGCGCGGCCGGGGGCTCCAGGACAGCCAGTGTGCCGTTGGCCTGGCGCAGCGCCAGCTCCAGGGAGAGGTCGGAGTGCAGGGCGCCCGTCCCGTCCGGCGGGATGATCCACTCCAGGGGTCCCGCGGAGCGGTAGGGCGGCGGTACGGCGATCCAGGAGCCCTTGCCGAGGTGGCGGAGTCCCGACCCCACCCACCGGCTGGCCGGGTCGGGGGGCAGGAAGAAGCCGACGCGGTGGGCCGCGCAGTCGACCAGGGTGGGCCCCGGCACCTGGACCGGGTCGGACCACAGGATGTCGAGGGCCAGCAGGCCGAGCTGCTCGGGCACGCTCAGCACGTCCCAGTAGCGCCCGGCCTCCAGGAGTACACCGCCGTTCCCCTGGTCCCACTCCCGTTTGCACGCCCTCGGATTCGTGGCCGCCGCCGCGAGCCACTCCACACTCTGCATCCACATCGCGTTGGTCATGGATCACCCCGGGATATTCCCCTCAGCTCGGCAGGCGCGGAGGGAGGCACGGGCCGAGGGCCCGCAGTTGTCCGTCAGGCCCTCGGCATATGCATGTTGGTAGATATCTCCACATGGCGGAAGGGGTGGCGCGGTATGGCGTTTCCCGATGACCGTTCTACGACGGCTGCGACGGTGCGCGGAGCGATGCCAGGGAGGGGGCGTGGAGCGGGGTCGTGTGCCAGCGCGCCGTGAACGTGCGGTCCGGAAGGGAGCAGGTCACGGTCATGCGGTGCGGGGTCTCCAGGAACAGCACGTCGACGCGCAGGGTGCCCGGGTCGGTCCAGCCCCCGCTCACCGCCGTGGGCGTCGGGCCGGGATCGACGGTCCAGCCGGTTCCGCCGAGCCGCAGCTCGGACCGCCGGTCGCCCTCGACCAGGGTGACGAGCCGGCCCTTGTCGCCCTCGGCCACGACCACTCCCGTCAGCGTGCGCTGGTCCGCGCAGACGCCGCCGTCCGGCACGAAGACCGTGTCCGACCAGGCGTCCGCGGGCTCCGGCGGCTCGGGCTTCGCCTCGACCGGCGGCAGGGCGAGCCGGGCGAGCCGTCGACGCAGCGCACCGTCGGCCCCGCCCCCGGCCGGCAGTGGTGCCGAACCGAACGCCGGCAGCAGATGCCGCCACATCAGGTCCAGCACCTCCTGCAACCGGTCGGTCGCCGCCGTCGTCGCGATCACCGCGTCGTGCTCGGGCAGCACGACGCAGAACTGGCCGTACGCCCCGTCGCCGCGATATCCGTGCCGCGCCCGCCAGAACTGGAGTCCGTAGCCCTGCTGCCAGTCCGACCGGGCCCCCTCGGGGGTGCCGTCCGCGTTCGCGACATGCGCGCGGGACGCCTCCGCGATCCAGGAGGCCGGCAGGAGCCGCCGACCCTCCCAGACACCTTCGCGCAGATACAGCTGCCCGAGCCGGGCGATGGCGTCGGTCGCGGCGTGGAGCCCGCTGAAGCCGATCTCCCGGCCGGCCCGGTTCCGCGTCCAGGCGGTCTCCCCGATACCCAGGGGGTCGAACAGCCGGGGCCGCAGATACGCGGTCAGCGACAGACCGGTCACCCGCTGGACGATCGAGGCGAGGGTGTAGGTGGCGGACTGGTTGTACGCGAACACGGTGCCGGGGTCGCGGTCCGGCGGGATCAGCAGGAAGCCGCGTACGGCCTCCTTGCGGTCGAGCCGGACCGCGTCGGCCCAGGTGTCGGTGAGGTGGCCGCTGGCCATGGCCGCGACATCCCGGACGAGCATGGCGCGGCTGCGCGGATCGGTGATGTCGGCCTCGAACTCGGGGAAGTACGAGATCACCGTGTCGTCCAGGTCCAACAGGCCCTCGGCCGCGGCGAATCCGGCCGCCGTGGACGTGAAGCTCTTGCTGAGCGAGTAGAGCAGCTGGATGCGCTCGGGCGTGTACGGCGCCCACCAGCCGGAGGCGACGAGGTGCCCGTGACGCAGGATCATGAGGCTGTGCGGTTCGATGTCCGGGGCGGCCTCGACGGCGTCGAGGAACGCGGTGATGCCCGAGGCGTCGACTCCCTGCTCGGCGGGCGGACTGACAGGCAGCGGACGGGCACTCATACGGACGGCCTCCGGGTGGCTCGGGCGGTGGACGGCGACTGGGCACGATGATCAAGGGCATTGCTTGCAGGTGGCATCTTTCCCGGACGTCTCTCCCATGTCCATGACCGACGGCGACAGCACGCCCGGGTTCCAGCTCCGGCACCAACTCCCTTCTCCAGCAGGCGACATGCCGAGCATCGACTGTGCGGTGAATCAGTAGGAAACACGGCCTGAACTGTTCGTACGAGTGCGCGACAACGGCGCGGCCGAGCAGAAACAGATATTTCGATCCGTCTCCCGTTGAACACTCTTCGTCACGCCGTGCGTATTTCCGGGAAAGGTGAGGCCGGGCACGCAGCGAGGGATGACGATGGTGAAGGCGCAAGACTCCGCGGGCGAGTTGATCGCCGGGAGGTACCGGCTGCTCGAAGTGGTCCTGCGGGAAGAGGGCCGGGCCTGCTGGCACGGTGAGGACATCGCCTTCGGGCGGCCGGTCGTTCTGACCTGGACCCGCCTCGCGGAGCACCGTCGCGAGGGGGCGCGTGAGCCCGCCGCCGACCGGATCATGCGCGCGGCCGAGATCCTCGGACCGGCCTGCCCCGGCGGGGTGGCCGCGGTGCTCGACGTGGTCGAGGAGCCCGGCTTCGTGTGGACCGTCACCGAGCGGCCCCCGGGCGCCCCGTTGACCGAGCTCCTCGGGCGCGAGCCGCTCGATCACGTGCGGGCGGCCCGCGTCGGGCTCGGTGTCCTCGATGTCCTCACCGCCGCCCATGGCGAGGGAGTCCACCACGGCGAACTCGGCCCGAGCCAGGTGTGGGCCGACGAGCACGGCACGGTCACGGTGACCGGGTTCGGAGTGACGGCGCCCACTGACTCGACGCGCGTCACCTCTCCCTCGTACGCCTCCCCCGAACAGGCCCGTGGTGAGGGCGGCGCACCCGCGGCGGACCTCTGGGCGCTGGGCGCGATGATGTACGCGCTCGTCGAGGGCCGGCCGGCCGTTCAGGACCGGGGGCAGATGGACGCCACGCTCCGGGCCGTGGACCGGCTGCCGGTCAGGGCCCCGGTGAGCGCCGGCCCGCTGGCGCCCGCGATTCAGGGCCTGCTGCGCTGGGACCCAGTGGAGCGGGTGCCCGAAGCCGTCGTACGCGAGGCACTGACACGCATCCTCCGGCAGAACCTCGAAGAGACCACGCCGCCCGAGGAGCTGCCCGGGTTCCCCGATCCCGGCGAGGACCTTCTCGAGAGGGACGCGGACGAGGGGCGCACCCGGCGAGGCCGGTTCGCCGGTCGGCCGGTTCTGCTCGGCGGGGCGCTCGCCGCCACGGTCGTCGCCCTCGCGGTGCTCGCCGCGGTGGACGGGCTGCCGGGCGGCGACGACACGTCCGCGTCCGGCTCGGCACCGTCACGGACGGCCTCCGGCACACCGTCCGCGCCCTCCACCGGTTCCGGCGCGCGCCCCGGCGGGACGCCCTCGGCGTCCGTCACGCCGTCGCCCTCCCCCACCGCGGGCGCGACGGTACCGGCCGGCTTCTCCCTCTACCGGGCGCCCCAGGGCTTCGCCGTCGCCCTCCCACGGGGCTGGAAACCCCTGGAGACGCAGTCGTCCGACGACCTCGCCTACCGGGTGACCTTCGGCGCGAGCGGTGATCCGCGCACGCTGGCCGTCACCTACAGCACCCAGCTGGGTCCGGACCCCGTCGCCGTCTGGAGCGACCTGGAGCCCGCCCTGCGCGCCGTCTCCACCGGCTACGAACGGGTGGGCGACATCCGGCCGGTGACCTATCGCGGCCGGAAGGGCGCCGACATGGAGTGGTACTCCGTGTCCCGGGGAGAGCAGGTGCGCACCTTCGGCCGCGGCTTCCTCATCGGCGGCAGCCGGGGCTTCTCCCTGCGCTGGACGACGCCGGCCGACGACTACGGCACCAAGGCCAACCGGCAGGCGCTGGACGTCTTCCTCAAGTCCTTCCAGCCGAACGCCAACTGAATCAGCGTCACTCCGTATTCATGTCAATGCCCTTCCGGGATACGGAAGTCGGGTCTGCGCTGGGCCAGCCACAGGGCGACCTCCTCGGCGATGGGCTGCCCGGTCTCCAGCTCGACGAAGCCGAACTGGCCTCCCTGGTTGCACTCCAGGAACCACCAGATGCCCTCCGCGTCCTCGGCGAAGTCGAAGGCGGCATAGGCGAGTCCGGTGAAGGCCAGGTAGTCGTGGACGGCGCGGGCGATGCGATCGGGCACCGGTGCGGGCTCCCAGCCGTTCCCCGTCTCGCCGAATCGCCCGTCGACCTGACCGGGCTCGGCCGCCTTGCGGGCGGCGAACAGCCGGGTACCGATGCCGGTGAGCCGGATGTCGGCACGCTTGGGAATGTAGCGCTGGAGCAACGCGGGGCCCGCCGCCACACCGGAGAAGTCCGTGTCGGGTCCGACCAGCGTGGTCGGCAGGGCCGCCGGGGGCTCGCCGGGCGGCGGCCCCGAGGCGGACTTCACCACCACGTCCCGGTGCTCCTGGACGAACTGCTGGGCCACCCGAGGAGCGGTCGTGATCACCGTGGGCGGCACCGCGAATCCGCTGGTGTGGGCCACCCGCAGCTGCCAGGGCTTGTGCCGGGCCTGCTCGGCACGGCGCGGGTGGTTCATCCAGCGGGTCGAGGCCGAGTACAGCATGCCGAACAGGGCTTGCCTGGTCTCGGCGGTGAGCCACGCGGAGGGTTCGGCGGCATGGGCCGCCGGCTCGCCCGGCCTGCGCACCCACACGGAGCGCAGGCCTCCCATGCTGAGCACATGGCCGTTGACCGACAGATAGCCGTCGAAGTCACCGTGGGCGTAGTCGGCGGACAGCACCGCCTTGCCGGGCAGGTCGGCGGGATCGAGGCGCACCATGGGCACGCCCCGCTCATGCAGTTTGGCCACCACCATGTCGGCGGTGACGTCCTGCTCGGCCGTGAGTATGAGAACCGTCATGCGCGCGGGCTTCCGTCAGTCGTCGAAGTGCGTCTGGGAACCGGCCGTCGACGTCGTGGTGCCGGTCGCCATCAGCAGCGCGCGATCACTGACGGCCGGGCGGCCGTCGGGCAGCACGTTCAGTTGCAGGGACACGTCGAAGTGGTACGGGGGTATTGCGGCCGACTGCCCTGAGGGCAGGGCGTAGTTGAGAGTGAACGGTCGCACGAAAGATCCTCCCGCGGTCGCACGATGGTCGATACCCACCCGTACGTGACACGGCCGTAAGGAATTCATCACTTTCTGCCACATCGGGGTGAAGGTCATCACATCGCGTCGTTTCTGGGTTTGCACATTTCGGATTTACTGGGGTGTCCGCTGGGCCGCGGTCTCCGAGTGTCACCTTGATTCCACGCAGACCTTAGGCCATAGCTTCATCCTCCGTGACATCAACGCCCCACCACCCCAGGAGAGTTCCCGGTGACCGAAGCCATCACCTCATCCGAAGACGCCGTCGAGCAGACCGACGTTCCGGACCTCATCGAGCGCGACGCGCACGACTTCGGCGCCTACGCGCGCAACGGTGGCTGGGCCTTCGCGCTCAAGGTGGCGCGCAGCGTCCGTCCCGGCGGACAGTCCGCCGACGACACGCCCAAGGTGTCCGCGAAGGAGTTCGCGGAACTGGCCGGATGTTCTCCCGAGCGCGTCATGCGCTACTACAAGGCCTGGGACAGGGCCGCCGACGACGGGCTGGTCCCCCACTTCGAGACCCTGGTCCCCGGCGAGGACGTCGAACTGCCGGACGGGGAGGCCTGGTCGGCCTACTACGCTTCCCGCTCCAGTGCCGCCTCGGAGCGCGGCACCGCCATCACCCAGGCCGCCGAGGCCGAGGGCATCCGTCCCACCAAGGCCCTGGAGGTGGCCGAGAACCCGACCGCACTGCGGGCCGCGATCCTCGCCGACCCCTCCACCGCCAAGGCCGCGCGGTCCGCGCTGCTGGACCGGGTGAAGGAAGACCCGGCGCTCCAGACCGAGTTGGCCCGTGACATCGCCCGCACGGAGGAGCTGAAGAAGGCGGTCGCCACCGAGAACCGGGCGGCCGACCGCATCGGTTATGTGCGCCAGATCGCGGAGAAGGGCCAGATCAGGACACCGGCCGGGCAGACCCTGGACGCTCCGGCCGAGCTGCGCTCCGAGGCCGAGCGGCACCTGTCCCTCCTCGACGAGCTCGACGAGGGCGAGGACGCGGGTGAGTGGGCCGCGGAGGCGTACGACACCATGAAGAACCTGGTCGTCGAGACGGTGGAGGCCGATCCCGAACTGCGCGTCCAGGAACGCCGGACGAAGTTCTACAGCAGCCTGCAGAAGGCCACGAAGGTCTTCGAGGAGCTGACGTTCGACGACGCCGACGACATCTACGAGGACGACATGGTGCAGCGCCTGGAGGAGCTCCAGCAGGCGATCGGCACCGCCATCGCGGCGCTGCGCGGGGCGGCCGCCCGGGACTGAGCGGGCCGCGGGGCCGCGCGGGGACGGGGGGTGTCCCCCCGCCCCCCGGGGGGGGCGGGGGGGGGGGGGGGGGGGGGGGCCCCCGGGGGGGGGGGGGCGCGGGGGGGTGGGAAAACACCCGGGCGCCCGCGGGGGGGGGGGCCCCCCCCCCCCCCCCCCCCGCGGGCCACCCTACCTCGCCCTTCGGGTCCCTGGGGGGCGTCCGGGGGGCCCCCCCCGGGCCCCCCCCCGTTCCGCTGTCCTTTCGCGGGGTCACCCACCGCCACAGGTCCTTTGCGGTCGGCAAGACCCGGACCCGCGGACACGTGGCGTCGGGCACAGCCGGATAACAAGGTGGACAGAAGGGGTTTTCTAGTTGGTCTACGCGCGTTAATCTGCGGCGAAGCCAGCGCCGAAGCTGAACCGTCGGGCGCTGTATGACAGGAGCACATGTAATGCGCCGGGTTACCCGCATCGCGCTCGCAGGTACTGCGACCGCCTCTCTCGCCCTCGCTCTGTCCGCCTGTGGCGGCACCTCCACCTCGAGCTCGTCCTCGTCGGACGCGAAGGGTGACAAGGGCCTCGCCATCGCGTACGACGTCGGCGGCAAGGGCGACCAGTCGTTCAACGACGCGGCGTTCGAGGGTCTGAAGAAGGCCAAGGGCGAGTTCAAGTACGACACCGCCGACGTCGAGCCCACCGACGGCGAGACGGACGCGGACAAGGAGCAGCGCCTGGTCTCGCTGGCCAAGCAGGGCTACAACCCGGTCATCGGCATCGGTTACGCCTACGGTCCGGCCGTCAAGGCCGCCGCGGCGAAGTTCCCGAAGACCACCTTCGGCATCGTCGACGACTCCACCGTCGAGGCGAAGAACGTCGCGGACCTGGTCTTCTCCGAGCAGGAGGCCTCGTACCTCGCCGGTGTCGCCGCCGCCAAGGCCACCAAGACCAACACCGTCGGCTTCGTGGGCGGCGTGGATGTTCCGCTGATCCACAAGTTCGAGGCGGGCTTCGAGCAGGGTGTCAAGGACACCAAGCCCGGCGTCAAGGTCCTCTCGCAGTACCTGACGCAGACCGCCCAGGAGGGTGGTTTCTCCAGCCCCGACAAGGGCAAGACGGCCGCCGAGGGCCAGATCGAGAAGAAGGCCGACGTCGTCTACGCCGCGGCCGGTCTGTCCGGTCAGGGTGTCATCGAGGCCGCCTCCGCCAAGAAGGTCCTGGCCATCGGTGTCGACTCCGACCAGTACCAGCAGGAAGCGCTGGCGAAGTACAAGGACTCGATCCTGACCTCCGCCACCAAGGACGTCGCCAAGGCGGTCTACAGCCTGGCGAAGTCGGTCGAGGACGGCAAGCCCGAGAGCGGTATCGTTCGGGGCGATCTGAAGTCCGGTGAGGTCGGCCTGGCCGATTCCAACCCGGAGTTCAAGAACAACACCGCGATCCAGGACGCCGTCAAGGCCGCCCAGGAGAAGATCATCAGCGGTGCGATCAAGGTCAAGACCAGCTGACGAGCAGGACCTCAGGAGCAGCCAATGCGGTCCCGGGGAAGTTCGGGCAAGTCTCTGTGCCGTCCGGCACGGAGAGGCGCCTGTTCCGCCCCGGAGTCGCTTGGTAACCGCGGGGTTACGTCCGCTCAACGGGATACGAGGAGTCTGGCTCCCCGTATCCCGTTCTCGCGGCGCGTGGCCCCTTTCGTTGCCGTAGGGGCGCTACGCGCGTAGACGACCCCCTTTCCCTCAGGAGAGTGCGCCATCAACGCGTCCAGCAGCCCTCCGGCCGGCGCGGTCAACGGTCAGGCGACCGCTGTCGAACTCGCCGGGATCACCAAGCGATTCCCTGGTGTCGTGGCCAACCACGACATCCACCTCAGCGTCCGCAAGGGCACCGTGCACGCCCTCGTCGGCGAGAACGGTGCCGGCAAGTCGACGCTGATGAAGATCCTCTACGGCATGCAGAAGCCGGACGAGGGCACCATCGCCGTCGACGGTGAGAAGGTCACCTTCTCGTCGCCCGCCGACGCCATCGCCCGCGGCATCGGCATGGTCCACCAGCACTTCATGCTGGCCGACAACCTCACCGTCCTGGAGAACGTCGTCCTGGGCAGCGAGAAGCTGTACGGCATCGGAGGCAAGGCCCGCCGCAAGATCGTGGAGCTCTCCGAGCGCTACGGCCTCGGGGTCCGCCCCGACGTCCTGGTCGAGGAGCTCGGCGTCGCCGACCGGCAGCGCGTGGAGATCCTCAAGGTCCTCTTCCGCGGTGCCCAGATCCTGATCCTGGACGAGCCCACCGCCGTCCTCGTGCCGCAGGAGGTCGACGCGCTCTTCGACAACCTGCGCGAACTCAAGGCCGAGGGACTGTCGGTCATCTTCATCTCGCACAAGCTGGGCGAGGTCCTCTCGGTCGCCGACGACATCACGGTCATCCGGCGCGGCACGACGGTCGGGACCGCCGTTCCGTCCGAGACGACCCCGCGTCAGCTCGCCGAGCTGATGGTCGGCAGCGAACTGCCGACGCCGGAGACGTCCGAGTCGACGGTCACCGACCAGGCCGTGATCGAGGTCGACGACCTGACGGTCTTCGCCAAGGGCTCGGTGTCGATGGGCAAGAGCTCGGCGAGCCTGCTCATGGACCAGGTGGAGCGCGGCGCCGTGCGGCTCGTGCTCGACCATGTCTCCTTCACCATCCACGCCGGTGAGGTGATGGGTATCGCCGGTGTCGAGGGCAACGGCCAGACCGAACTCATCGACGCGCTGATCGGCCTCAAGGGCGCCGACTCCGGCGTCATCCGCTTCCAGGGCGACGACATCACCGCCCTGTCGACGCGCAAGCGCCGCGAGGGCGGCATCGGCTACATCCCCGAGGACCGCCACCGCCACGGCCTCCTCCTGGAGGCCCCCCTCTGGGAGAACCGCATCCTCGGCCACGTCACCGAGGCGCCCAACGCCAAGGGCGTCTGGCTCGACATCAAGGGTGCCCAGAAGGACACCCGCCGCATCGTCGAGCAGTACGACGTGCGCACGCCCGGCATCGACGTCACCGCGGCCTCCCTGTCCGGCGGCAACCAGCAGAAGCTGATCGTCGGCCGCGAGATGAGCCACAAGCCGAAGTTCCTCATCGCCGCCCACCCCACCCGCGGTGTGGACGTCGGTGCGCAGGCGCAGATCTGGGACCAGATCCGCGAGGCGCGCCGCGAAGGCCTCGCCGTCCTGCTGATCTCCGCGGACCTGGACGAGCTGATCGGCCTGTCCGACACGCTCCGGGTGATCTACAACGGCAAGCTGGTCGCGGACGCCGACCCGGCCACCATCACCCCGGAGGAACTCGGCTCGGCCATGACCGGCGCCGCCTCCGGACACCTGGAGAACGAGGAGCTCGCCGAACAGGCCGAGCTCGAAGAGCCCGCCGAGACCCCGGCAGACGCCCCGGAAGACGAGGCCCGCTGATGAAGAAGTTCGACAAGGAGCGCCTGCTCCTCGGGGTGGCCGGACCGGTCATCGCGCTCGTCGTCGCCGTGGCGCTGACCTCGGTCGTGCTGATCGCGTCGGGCAAGAACCCGATCGAGCCGTACACGCTGATGTTCCAGCAGGCGACGTACTCCGACATCCAGGTCCTGATCATCAACCAGGCCTCGCTGTACTACATCGCGGCGCTGGCGGTGGCCATCGGCTTCCGGATGAACCTGTTCAACATCGGTGTGGACGGCCAGTACCAGCTCGCCGCCATGATGGCCGCGATCGTCGGCGCGCATGTCGCGCTGCCGGCCGCGCTCCAGGTGCCGCTGCTGATCCTGACCGCCGTCTGCACCGGCGCCTTCTGGGCCGGTATCGCCGGTGTCCTCAAGGTCACCCGCGGGGTCAGCGAGGTCGTCGCGACGATCATGCTCAACGCGATCGCGACCTCCGTCATCGCCTACCTGTGGCTGCCCGACGTCTTCGGCGTCAAGCTCGGCAACAACAACACCACCGGCGTGATGCACAAGTCGGGCTGGATTCCCGGCTTCAGCATGGGCGACGCGGGCGAGATCTACGGTCTGGTCATCCTCGCGGCGGTCCTCGGCATCGGCTACTGGATCGTCCTCAACCGCACCCGCTTCGGCTTCGACCTGCGCGCCTCCGGCGCCTCCGAGTCCGCCGCCGCGGCCAGCGGTGTGAACTCCAAGCGCATGGTGCTGACCGCCATGCTGCTCTCCGGCGGCCTGGCGGGTCTCGCGGGCCTGCCGATCCTGCTCGGTGACACGCACACCTACAGCCTGAACTTCCCGACCGGTATCGGCTTCCTGGGCATCGGCATCGCACTGCTCGGCCGCAACAGCCCCGTCGGCATCGCCTTCGCGGCCCTGCTGTGGGCCTGGCTCGAGAAGGCCTCGCCCGAGCTCGACTTCCACGGGTACGACAAGGAGATCGCGGTCATCATG
Source organism: Streptomyces sp. NPDC005141 (assembly GCF_053599975.1). Taxonomy (NCBI): domain Bacteria; kingdom Bacillati; phylum Actinomycetota; class Actinomycetes; order Kitasatosporales; family Streptomycetaceae; genus Streptomyces; species Streptomyces sp. NPDC005141. The sequence goes on from NZ_JBSFYW010000069.1 coordinate 11,853, forward strand.
CAGGGCCTGATCGTGATCTCGGTCGTCGTCTCCTACGAGGCCGTGCGCGAGTGGGGTCTGCGCCGCCAGCAGCGCCGCGTCGGCGCGGAACTCGCCGCGGGCCACGCCCTCGGCGCCACCGACAACACCGAGAAGGAGGTGGCTGGCCGATGACCACCGCAACCGACGTCAACCAGCCCACGCTGCAGCCCGCGGCTCCCAAGGGCCGCCGGCTGTCGCTCCCCGTCCTCCTGCTGGTGATCGCGGGCGCCCTGGCGCTGACCTCGATCGTCCGCATCATCACCGGCGCCGACGGCATCACGAACGTCAGCCAGATGTCCACCGCGCTGGAGCTGGCCGTCCCGATCGGCCTGGCCGGTCTCGGCGGTCTGTGGGCCGAGCGCTCGGGCGTCGTCAACATCGGCCTCGAAGGCATGATGATCCTCGGCACCTGGTTCGGTGCCTGGGCCGGCTACCAGTGGGGCCCGTGGACCGGCGTCCTGATCGGCATCATCGGCGGCGCCGTCGGCGGTCTGCTGCACGCGATCATCACGGTCACCTTCAACGTCAACCACATCGTCTCCGGTGTGGCCATCAACATCCTGGCGCTCGGTGCCACCCGCTACCTCTCCCCGCTCGCCTTCGAGGGCGTCCAGGGCGGTTCGGCCAAGCAGTCCCCGCCCGTCGAATCGCTCGGCCACTTCACCGTGCCAGGGCTCTCCGACTGGCTCACCACCCTGAATTCCAAGGGCTGGTTCTTCGTCTCGGACATCGCGGGTCTGCTCGGCGGCCTGGTCACCGACGTCTCCTGGCTGACCCTGATCGCCATCGCGCTGATCCCCGCCACCTGGTGGATCCTGTGGCGCACCTCGTTCGGTCTGCGCCTGCGGTCCTGCGGCGAGAACCCGATCGCGGCCGAGTCGCTCGGTGTGAACGTCTACAAGTACAAGTACCTGGCCGTGATCATCTCCGGCGGTCTGGCCGGCCTCGGCGGTGTCTTCCTCTCCATCGTCGCCAACCCCTTCTACCTGGAGGGCCAGACCAGCGGTCGCGGCTACATCGGTCTCGCCGCGATGATCTTCGGCAACTGGATGCCCGGCGGACTCGCCCTGGGCGCGGGCCTGTTCGGCTACACCGACAGCCTCAACCTGCGCGGCGGCTCGGAGAACGTCCACGCCCTGCTGCTGCTCGGCGCCATCCTGCTCGCCATCGGCGCGATCTGGCTCGCGGTCAAGAAGAAGTACGTGTCCGCCGTCATCACCCTGGTCGTCGGCGTCCTCGTGTTCCTCTGGTACTCCATGACCAACGAGGTGCCCAACCAGATCGTCTCCGCCACCCCGTACGTCATCACCCTGCTCGTCCTCTCACTGTCGGCGCAGCGACTGCGCATGCCGAAGGCGGACGGCCTGCCGTACCGGAAGGGACAGGGCAAGTGACCTCCGCCGGCGCGGACTGCGCGAGCGTCGACTGGGAGGAGCTGCGGGAGGTGGCCCGTACGGTGATGTCCCGCGCGTACGCCCCCTACTCGGGCTACCCGGTCGGCGCCGCCGCCCGCGTCGACGACGGCCGGATCGTCTCCGGCTGCAATGTCGAGAACGCCTCCTACGGCCTCGGCCTGTGCGCCGAGTGCGGTCTGGTCTCCGAGCTGCACACCACCGGCGGCGGCCGGCTGACGCACTTCACCTGTGTCGACGGGCGGGGCGAGATCCTCGTCCCGTGCGGTCGCTGCCGGCAGCTGCTGTTCGAGTTCGGCGGGCCCGAACTGCTCCTGGAGACCCCGGCCGGAATCGTGCCGCTCTCCGAGATGCTCCCGCAGGCCTTCGGCCCCGGCCATCTCACCAGGTAATGCCCCGCGGCCCCTCCCGATCGACCGATCCCAGGGAGGGGCCGCTTATCTTTTGGAAGGAACGCCATGGCCATGGACGCCGTCTCCGTCATCCGCACCAAGCGGGACCGCGCCGAACTCAGCGATCCGCAGATCGACTGGGTCATCGACGCGTACACCCGTGGCGAGGTCGCCGACTACCAGATGGCCGCCCTCAACATGGCGATCCTGCTCAACGGCATGAACCGCCGTGAGATCGCCCGCTGGACGGCCGCGATGATCGCATCGGGCGAGCGCATGGACTTCTCGTCCCTGTCCCGCCCGACCGCCGACAAGCACTCCACGGGCGGCGTCGGCGACAAGATCACGCTTCCGCTGGCCCCGCTGGTCGCCGCCTGCGGTGCCGCGGTGCCGCAGCTGTCCGGGCGCGGCCTCGGCCACACCGGCGGCACCCTGGACAAGCTGGAGTCGATCCCGGGCTGGCGCGCGCTGCTGTCCAACGAGGAGATGCTGCACGTCCTCGACAGCACGGGCGCGGTCATCTGCGCGGCCGGTGACGGTCTCGCCCCGGCCGACAAGAAGCTCTACGCGCTCCGCGACGTCACCGGCACGGTCGAGGCCATCCCGCTCATCGCCTCCTCCATCATGTCCAAGAAGATCGCCGAGGGCACGGGCTCGCTGGTCCTGGACGTGAAGGTCGGCTCCGGCGCCTTCATGAAGAGCATCGAGGACGCCCGCGAGCTGGCCTCCACGATGGTGGGCCTGGGCACGGACCACGGTGTGAAGACGGTCGCGCTCCTCACCGACATGTCGACGCCGCTCGGTCTGACCGCGGGCAACGCGCTGGAGGTCCGCGAGTCCGTGGAGGTCCTCGCCGGCGGCGGCCCGGCCGACGTCGTCGAGCTCACCATCGCCCTGGCGCGCGAGATGCTCGACGCGGCCGGAGTGAAGGACGCCGACCCGGCGAAGGCGCTCGCCGACGGCTCCGCGATGGACGTGTGGCGCCGCATGATCGCCGCCCAGGGCGGCGACCCGGACGCCGAGCTGCCCACCGCACGCGAGCGGCACGTGGTGAGCGCCCCGGCCTCGGGTGTGCTGACCCGCCTCGACGCGTACGACATCGGTATCGCCGCCTGGCGCCTGGGCGCCGGACGCGCCCGCAAGGAGGACCCGGTGCAGGCCGGCGCGGGCGTCGAGCTGCACGCCAAGCCCGGTGACACCGTCACGGCGGGCCAGCCCCTGCTCACCCTCCACACGGACACCCCGGAGCGCTTCGAGTACGCACTCCAGGCGGTCGAGGGCTCGTACGACATCGCGGCGGCGGGCACGGACTTCACGTCCACCCCGATCGTGCTGGACCGGATCGCCTGATCGCACGTCCGCTCCGCTCCACGACGGGGACCGGCGCCCTCGCGCCGGTCCCCGTCGCGTTTCACCCGAGCACGGCCGCGATCACCACGAGCACCGGCACGGCCAGGATCGTCGAGAGCAGGATCGACTCGCGGGCCAGGGTCTCGCCCACCCGGTAGCGCGAGGCGTACGTGAAGAGGTTCTGCGCGGCGGGCAGGGCCGAGGTGACCACCACGTCGAGCAGCGGCGCGCCGCGCAGACCGAACACCCCGACGGCCAGTGCCCAGGCGGCCAGCGGCTGGCCCACCGACTTCAGCACGACGGACAGCAGCACCGGACCCCGGTCCGAGCCGCGGCCCGGCAGGCTGCTGCCGCACAGCGAGATCCCGAACGCCAGCAGCACCGCGGGCACCGACATGCCGCCGATCAGCTGGAGCGGATCCAGAACCGGGTCCGGCACGGTCAGGCCGGTCGCCGACACCGCGACGCCGCTCAGCGAACCGACCGCGATGGGATTGCGCAGCGGTGTGATCAGCCGCCGCCACAGCGGACCCTTCTCGCCCGCCCCGGACAGGTCGAGGACGGTCAGGGCGATCGGCGTGACCATGATCTGCTGGAACAGCAGCACGGGTGCCACCAGCGAGGCATCGCCCAGCACGTACACGGCGATCGGGATACCGAGGTTGCCGGAGTTGACGTAACTGGAGCAGAGCGCGCCGATCGTCGTCCGGCCGAGGCCCCAGCGGCGTACGGCCCCCACCGCGACGAAGACACCGGCCGCCGCGGCCGTGCTCATCGCCGTGACCAGCAGCCGGCTGGAGAAGATGACCGACAGGTCGGCCTGCGCGAGCGTCGTGAACAGCAGCGCGGGCGACGCCACGTGGAAGGCGAGCTTCGTCAGCACCTCCCGCCCGTTGTCCCCGAGGTGGCCCCGCCGCCCGATGACGTATCCGACGCCGATGACGACGGCGATGACCGCGAAGCCCGTCAGCACGCCCTGCACGGCGCCTCCTCGGCGGGGAGGAAGCCGTCGGATATCGCGGGCGGAACTGATTCATGGGGCATGCATCCAACCCAACGGGGAGGAGCGGGCGCAGGTCAATGTGATCCTCCGCGCCGCCCGCGATGAGTTCCGTGTCCCCGGACGGTCTACTGACCGTGGATTCCGCGACACCCGCCGTACTCGTGATGCCAGGACTCGTCACCCGGGACGAGGTGCCCCGGCTCTGCGACGACGTCCGCGCGCTCCTCGAGGTGACCGGGGCCGGGGTCGTGGTCTGCGATGTCGCGGGCCTCGGGCCGCCCGGCCTCGCCGCCGTCGACGCCCTGGCGAGACTGGAGCTGGCGGCCCGCCGGGCCGGAGGCCGGATACGGCTGCGCGACCCGGACCCGGCCCTGCGCGCCCTACTCGACCTGGTCGGCCTCCGCTTCGAGATCTCCGACAGCTCCGGCTCCCGCGTCTCCGTGAGCGCCGACGGCCCCGGGACCTTCGGCCCCTTCGGATCCGTCGAGGTGGAGGGGGAGCCCGAAGAGCGGGAACCAGCGGGCCGTGTCCAGGAAGCAGTGGAACCCGGTGATACGGCCCTTTGAGATCTCCAGCGCCTGCACCGCCCAGGGGGTGTAGCCGCCCGCTTCCTCGTCCGGCTTGTACTGGGCGAAGCCCGGCAGGCCGTTGACCTCGACCGGGATCAGGCGCGATCCGGCGCAGGCGGCGCCCAGCGTCGTCATGAAGCCGGTGATGTCGTCCGTACCGCGCAGCCACAGGTCGAACGGCGGCATCGTCATGATGGCGTCCTCGTGCAGGAGCGCCGTCAGAGCCGTCATGTCGTACCCCTCGAACGCCGCCACATAGCGCTCCAGGAGCTTCTGCTGCTCCTCGTCGAGCGGGTCCGAGGTGGCGGCCTCCGCGCCCGCCCCGTCGCGCTCGGCGAGGGTGGCGCGGGCCCGCTGGAGCGCGCTGTTGACCGACGCGACCGTGGTGCCGAGCAGTTCGGCGACCTCGCTCGCCCGCCACGCGAGCACCTCGCGCAGGATGAGCACCGCACGCTGCTTGGGCGGCAGCTGCTGGAGGGCCGCCATGAAGGCGAGCCGCACCGACTCCTTGGCGACCGCGGCCTCCGCCGGGTCACCGGCCGCGAGCGGCAGCACACGCGCGTCGGGCATCGGCTCCAGCCAGGTGTTGTCCGGGCGGGGGGTGAGCGCCGCCTGGGCGAGCGGCGAGGGGGCCGTGAGATCCATCGGACGAGCCCTTCGGTTGCTCGCGTTGAGCATGTCCAGGCAGACGTTCGTCGCGATCCGGTACAGCCAGGACCGCATCGAGGAACGGCCCTCGAACTTGTCGTAGCTGCGCCAGGCGCGGACCATCGTGTCCTGCACCGCGTCCTCGGCCTCGAAGGACGAGCCGAGCATGCGGTAGCAGTACCCGGTCAGCTCGACCCGGTGCTTCTCCAGCCGGACGTCCAGGTCTGCCGTCGTCGCCGTACCGTCGCTCATAGCCAACCCACCCCTGTGGCCGTTCCGTTCCGCGCGTCGTTGCGCCAGCACTTCGGAAGCTACCGCAGCCCACTGACAATGGCGTGCGGAGCGAGGAAAGGCGCAGCTCACAGGAGGTGTGTCGGAGAGGGGTCCGGGCTCAGTGGGCCAGGGCAGGCGCGCGGCGGGAGGCGGTGCGCGCCGCGTGGGAGCCGAACAGGGTGATCGAGACGACGCCCAGAACCGCGAGCAGGCCCATGGTCACCGTGCCCGCCCAGCCCCCCGCGTGGAAGGCGACCGCGCCGAGCGTGCTGCCGGCGCTGGAGCCGATGTAGTACGCGGACTGGTAGAGCGCCGAGGCCTGCGCCCGCCCCTCGCGCGCGGTGTGGCTCACCGACGACGACGCCACCGCGTGGCCCGCGAAGAAGCCCGCCGTGATCAGGACCAGACCGAGCAGGACCAGCGCCAAGGAGTCCCCGAGGGAGAGGAGCAGACCGGCGGTCGTGGTGCCGCCCGCCAGATAGAGGGAGCCGCGGCGGCCGACCCGGCCGACCAGACGGCCCGCCGTCGACGCCGACACCGTACCGACCAGGTAGACCAGGAAGATCGAGCCGACGATGCCCTGGGGGAGGGAGAAGGGCGCCTCGCCGAGGCGGTACCCGATGACCGTGTAGACCCCGCCGAACACCGTCATGAACAGCGCGCCGATCGCGTACAGCCGGCACAGCAGCGGGTTGGCGAGATGGTCGCGCACCGTGCGGGCCAGCACCCGCGGACGCAGCGAACCCCGCGCGAAGTGCCGCGGCGCCGGGAGCAGCAGCCGGAAGGCCACCGCGCAGGCCACGGCGATCAGCCCGATGGTGCCGACGGCCACCCGCCAGCCCCACTCCTGCGCGACCCAGCCGGTGATGACCCGCCCGCTCATCCCGCCGACGCTGTTGCCCGCGACGAACAGACCGATCGCGGTGATCAACGCCTTGGGGCGGACCTCCTCCGCCAGATACGCCGTCGCCGACGCCGGAAGACCCGCCAGCGCCGCACCCTGCACCGCCCGCAGTGCCACCAGCGCGCCGATCGACGGCGCGAAGGGGACCAGGAGACCGACGGTGACCGCCACGGCCAGGGACGCCGTCATCACCGTACGCCGCCCGAAACGCTCCGACAGCGCGCTCATCGGGAGGACGAAGAGCGCCAGCCCGCCCGTCGCGGCCGACACCGTCCAGCTCGCCTGGCTCGCGCTCGCCCCGAAGTCCGCGGAGACCAGCGGGAGGAGGGCCTGCGTGGAGTAGAGGAGCGCGAAGGTCGCGACGCCCGCGAGGAAGAGAGCGAAGCTCATCCGGCGGTAGCCGGGCCCACCGGGGGCCATACGGGAGTCGGTGACAGGGACGGAGGATGCGGCGCCCACGACTGTGGACGCCTCGGTACTGGCGGAAGGCATGCTTCGAACCTAAGGACGCGCCGTTCATCCGTCCAATGCATGGAATCGCCATAATCGTTCCCATGGCGCATCAGCAGAGGTCAGAAGCTCACCTGTCATCGTTCAGTGACACAGAAGACAGCGCGCACATGTCGAGGCTGCTCGCCCCGCGCCTCGCGTACTTCGCCGGCGTCGCCCGCACCGAGCACGTCACCCGGGCCGCGCAGCAGATGCGGGTCCCGCAGTCGACGCTGTCCAGGGCCATGGTCCGGCTCGAACAGGACCTGGGCGTCGACCTGTTCACGCGTCGCGGCCGGACGGTGTCGCTGACCCCCGCGGGCCGCACCTTCCTCTCCTCGGTGGAGCGCGCCCTCGCCGAGGTCGAGCGTGCCGCCGACGAGGTACGCGCGGACGCCGACCCGGCCACCGGCAAGGTCGCCTTCGGCTTTCTGCACACGATGGGCTCGGAGACGGTGCCGGGGCTGATCCGCGCCTTTCGCGCCGACCATCCACGGGTCCGCTTCAGCCTGGTGCAGAACTACGGGGAGGCGATGCTGGAGCGGCTGCGCTCGGGCGAGTTGGACCTGTGTCTCACCTCGCCGGTGCCGGACGCGCCCGATCTGGTGGGCCGCCGCCTCGACGAGCAGAAGCTCCGCCTGGTCGTGCCGGCCGACCACCCGCTCGCCGCCCGCAAGCGCATCCGCCTCGCCGAGGCGGCCGACGAGACCTTCGTGACCCTGGAACCCGGCTACGGGATGCGCCGGATCACCGACGACCTGTGCCAGGAAGCGGGGTTCAGACCGCGCATCGCGTTCGAGGGGGAGGAGGCGGAGACGCTCCGGGGGCTCGTCGCCGCCGGACTCGGGGTCGCCTTGCTTCCGCCACCGGCCGTCGCCCGCCCGGGAGTTGTCGAACTCACCGTCACCGCCCCGCGCGCCGTGCGCGAGATCGGTGTCGCCTGGCTGGACGGTCACCCGGACACCCCGCCGGTGGCCGCCTTCAAGAAGTTCCTGCTGTCCCGGCGCGGCCACCTCCTGCCCGACTGACCGCCACCGACGGGCCCCGCCCGGGGCCGCCCCGCTACCGGCGCAGCGACTGTCCGAAGCCCGCCGCCAGGGGCATCCGCAGGCCCAGTGGCGGCGGTGCGGCGAACGCGTCCTCGACCGGGCGGGAGAAGGAGTGCCCGAACAGCGTCCCCAGCACGAAGTCCTGTGCGAGAGCCAGGACTTCGCTCCGGTGCTGGTGCAGCGCGTGCCCGTCCGAGTGGACCTCGAAGCGGCAGATGCCGCGGTTGGCCTTCTTGGCGCGCGCAGCGAACCGGAACGACAACTCCGGGTCGGTGCGCTGGTCGTTGGTGCCGTGCACGATCAGCACACGCCGGCCGGCCAGCTGTTTCACCGGTTCGGGTGGCGCGGCGACGTCCTCCTCGGGCAGCCAGGGTGCCAGCGCGAGCACGGAGTTGACTGCCGTGTGCCCGCCCGCGCGCAGCGCCGCCCGGCCGCCCATGTCGATGCCGGCCAGGCACACGGGGACGTCGCCGTAGCGGCGGACGACCTCGTCCGCGGCCCAGGACGCGTCGGCCGCGAGATGCGCCTCGCTGCCGTTCCAGCCGCGGACCCGGTAGTGCACCACGTGGGCGACCAGTCCTTCGGTGCTTCCCGCGCGGGTCAGACGGCGCCCCAACGCGCGTACGGAGGCGGTCGCCATCATGGGGGAGGGTCTGCGGGCCGAGGCCTCCTCGCCGCCCGGCAGCAGCAGAACAACTCCGCTGACCGCCGACGGCTCAGGGCCGAGCGCCCTCCCCAGCCGGGCCCTGCGAACCGGCGTCGCTTGCTGTGCCATGACAGAACAGTCTCAGAAGCGAGGGTGTACGCCACCCGTCCGCACGGTCACCGTTACGTATCGACGGATTCGTACAACAGGAGATCTACGCGCGTAGGGGCTAGAGTGCGAAAATGACGAGCCAGATCCGGAACACCCCGAGCTCGGAACAGATCCGCCGGGCGCCCAAGGTCCTGCTTCACGACCATCTCGACGGGGGACTGCGCCCCGGCACGATCGTCGAACTCGCCCGGGAAACGGGCTATTCCAACCTCCCGGAGACCGATCCCGACAAGCTCGGTCTCTGGTTCCGCGAGGCCGCCGACTCCGGTTCGCTGGAGCGGTACCTGGAGACCTTCGCCCACACCTGCGCCGTCATGCAGACCCGCGAGGCGCTGGTGCGGGTCGCCGCCGAGTGCGCCGAGGACCTGGCCGAGGACGGGGTCGTCTACGCCGAGGTGCGGTACGCGCCCGAGCAGCACCTGGAGGGCGGGCTCAGCCTCGAGGAGGTCGTCGAGGCGGTCAACGAGGGCTTCCGTGAAGGGGAACGGCTGGCCCGGGAGAACGGCCACCGCATCCGGGTCGGTGCCCTGCTGACCGCGATGCGGCACGCGGCCCGCGCCCTGGAGATCGCGGAACTCGCCAACCGCCACCGCGACCTGGGCGTCGTCGGCTTCGACATCGCCGGCGCCGAGGCCGGTTTCCCGCCCACCCGGCACCTCGACGCCTTCGAATACCTGAAGCGCGAGAACAACCACTTCACGATCCACGCCGGCGAGGCGTTCGGTCTGCCGTCCATCTGGCAGGCCCTCCAGTGGTGCGGCGCCGACCGGCTCGGACACGGCGTGCGCATCATCGACGACATCGAGGTGCGGGAGGACGGGTCGGTGCAGCTCGGGCGGCTCGCGTCGTACGTCCGCGACAAGCGCATCCCGCTGGAGCTGTGCCCCAGTTCCAATCTCCAGACCGGCGCCGCCGACTCGTACGCGGCGCACCCCATCGGGCTGCTGCGGCGCCTGCATTTCCGTGCGACCGTGAACACGGACAATCGGCTGATGTCGGGAACGAGCATGAGTCGGGAATTCGAGCATCTTGTCGATGCGTTCGGTTATTCGCTCGACGACATGCAGTGGTTCTCGGTCAATGCCATGAAGTCGGCATTCATTCCTTTCGATGAACGACTGGCCATGATCAATGACGTGATCAAGCCCGGATACGCAGAACTGAAGTCCGAATGGCTGTTCCAGCAGACTGCCTCGACCAGCGGTTCTGTGGGCGATCAGGCCTGATCGGAGCGGGTGGGAAGCGGCCGGGTCTTCACTTCTTCTCCATGGCTCGGCCGCTTTTCGATGTTTGCGGAGGGTGGGTTTGTGTGTTTACGGTTTTAGACCGCTCACATCCCCATGTCACCCATCCAAGGACGCATTCATAATGAAGCAGTCTGCTGCCAAGACCCTCGGTGTCGCCGCTCTCGGCGCCGCTTTCGCCGCTGCCGGCGCGGGTGCCGCGAACGCCGCCCCGGCCCTGCCGGACTCCTCCTCGGCGCTGGACACCGTCACCAGGACGATGCCCGCCGAGAACGTCACCAAGGCGCTGCCCGGTGCCGGTGGGGCGCTCGCCCAGGGCCAGAGCGCGCTCGGCACGGGCCTCGCCGCCGCGCAGCCCACCGCCGCGCAGCCCACCGCCGCGCAGCCCGCCGCCGCGCGTCTGCTCGCCGCCGGGCCGGCCGCGCCCGTCGCCGGACTGCTCGGTGGGCTGCCCGTGCAGGGGCTGCCCACGCACGGTCTGCCGCTGAACGGCATTCCGCTGGGCTGAGGCTCTCCGCCGGACCGAGGCCCCTGCCTGTCCGAGCGCGGGGCCTTCGGGCCGCACGAACGCCGGCTGTAGGAAACGCCGGTGGGGCGCACCCCCGTCGGGTGCGCCCCACCGGCGTTCGCCGTCCGTCCGCCGTGTCCGGCCGGGTCACCAGGCGGTGCGGGAGGCCTTGCCCTCGGAGGGGAAGAGGATCCACAGCGCTATGTAGAGCACGAACTGCGGGCCGGGGAGCAGACAGGACAGGACGAAGATGACGCGCATCGTGGTCGCGGAGGTGCCGAAGCGCCGTGCCAGCGCAGCACAGACTCCGCCGATCATGCGGCCGTTCGTGGGGCGGGCAAGGGCGGTCATGGTGGCTCCTTCGCGAACCGTCGTCGAGTGCCGGCCGGGCCGGCTTCGTCGTTCTCATCGGTGCCTTCACCGATGTCTTCAACGCTACGAGGACGAAGCGGACGAAGCGTCGCTCTACGGAGCGATCCCGACCCTGGGAATCGTCGGGGTCCGACCCTGAGCGGGGTCCTCCCGAAGCACGGCGTCGCGGCGCCTCGTCTCGGCCCTGCGACGGAGACCGGCCCTGGCGGCGGGCACGATCGCGAGGTGGGCGAGGGCCACGCCGAAGGTGTTCAGCGTGATCGAGTCGATGTCCACGACCTGACCCGGGACACCGGTCTGCAGCAGCTCTATGCCCAGCGAGAGCAGGGCACCCGCGGTCATCGTCCGCAGGAGGGAGCCGAGGGGGGAGACGGTGAGCCTGCCGCCCGCCATCGGGAGCAGGACGCCCAGCGGGGCGAGCAGGGCCAGGCCCGCGGCGATGCGGCGGATCGCCGTCTCGGGGCCCAGCGCCAGATCGGCTCTGATGCCCGCGAACGGCCGCAGGTTGGCGGCGCTCACCCAGGGGACGTCCAGCGGTCGCAGCGTGATCCAGGCGACGAGCGCCAGGTATGCGACGAGGAGGACACCTCCTGCCACACGGACGCGGGTGACGGCGCTGCCGCCGTCTGAACCATGACGCTGCACGCCCCACAAGACGCGGGGTCCGGCACGATCGGTTCCGTGGCGGGGGTTTTCGCCCCCGCCGTGTCACGAACCCCCGACCGCCGTCGACGTCGGCGACTCGGTGCCGGGGGAGGCGCGGACCTCGGGGGTGCACTCGTAGCTGCGCAGGGGAGCGGGGGCGGGACCGCCCAGCACGACGGTGCCGTCGTCGCGCGCGGCGGCCGAGTCCGAGAAGGTGCAGACGATCTGGGCGAGGGCCGCCGGAGTGAGGTCCGCCGGCGGCGTGCTCAGCCGGAGGGTGTCCTCGGGGTCCCGGCCACGGGGCCCGCCGACGGTCATGCCGCCGCGTACGTCCGTCGTGTACCCGGCCTGCTGCTCGGGCGTCGACGGTGTCTCCGCGAGCTCGTCGAGCAGTGCCTGGGCCACCAGGACCCGCCGCGCCGCCTCCGCCGTACCGTCCGGGATGCGCACCGACCGGTCGAGGGTCACCAGCTGCGCCGAGCAGAGCAGGAACACCTGGACGGGCACGCCGTGCGAGGTCTGGGTGGAGATGTCGGGGCCGGAGAGGGCGCAGGGCACCCGGGAGGGCGCCGGACCGAAGTCGGTCGGCACCTGCGTGGAGCGGATCCCGCACCCCGCGAGCAGCACGGCGAGCAACGGGACGGCCAGCCAGGGACGCACCCCCGGCAGCCGCGAACGCCGGGACGCGCGGCGGGGTCGCGGGGACTCGGTCTCCCGCGGGCGGTCGGTCTCGGAGGAACGGGCGGTCCGCGAGCAGCCGGTCTCCCGGGAGTCGGCGGTCCGCAGGCAAGGAGCCCCGCCGGCGTGGTCGGTCCGCCGGTGGACGGTTGCCGGGGTGCCGGTGGTCCGCCGGTCGGTGAAGCGTGCGGTCGTCATCCGGCGGTGCCTTCCGTGCCGTGCCCGTGCGCGGAACCGTTACGACTCTGCGGATCGTCGGCGAGCAGTTCCGACGCGTCCTGGGGCAGGCGCAGGGTGAAGACCGCCCCGCCCTTGGACGCGTTCGCAGCGGTGATCTCGCCGCCGTGGATGTGCGCGTTCTCCAGGGCGATGGAGAGGCCGAGGCCGCTGCCCTCGGAACGCGGGCGTGACGCGCTGGCCTTGTAGAAACGGTCGAACACGTGCGGCAGGACGTCCTCGGGGATGCCGGGGCCGTGGTCCTGCACCTCGATGACCAGTTCCTCGCCCTCCACCCGCACCGACACCCGGACCGGCGAACCGCCGTGCTTGAGCGCGTTGCCGATCAGGTTCGCGAGGATCACGTCGAGGCGGCGCGGGTCGAGCCGGGTCGTCATGCCGCGCTCGGCGTCCAGGTCGACGGCGTCCAGCCAGGCGCGCGCGTCGATGCACGCGGTGATCTGGTCGGCGATGTCCACGTCGTCGAGGATGAGCCGGGCGGTGCCCGCGTCGAAGCGGGTCACCTCCATCAGGTTCTCGACGAGATCGCCAAGGCGCCGGGTCTCGCTGACGACCAGCCGCACGGCCGGTTCGATCATCGGGTCGACGCTGCCGGTCTCCGCGTCCAGCTCCTCCTCGAGGATCTCGGTGACGGCGGTGATCGCGGTCAGCGGCGTACGGAGTTCGTGGGACATGTCGGCGACGAAGCGGCGGGACGCCTCGTCCCGCGCGCTCATGTCCGCGACCCGTTTCTCCAGGGACTCCGCCGTCCGGTTGAACGTCCGTGACAGATCGGCGAGTTCGTCCGTGCCGGAGACCCGCAGCCGGGTGTCCAGCTTGCCCTCGCCGAGCCGGCGGGCCGCGATGCCCAGCCGGTGGACCGGCTTGAGGACCGTGGTCGCGGCGGCCTGGGCGAGCAGTGCCGAGCCGATCAGCGCGAGCCCCGTCGCGATCCCCAGCGACCAGGCGAGCGAGTTGAGGTCCTTGGCCTCCGGCTCCAGGGACTTGAGCATGTAACCGGTCGTCGTGCCGTCGATCACCCGCGCGCCGCCCACGAGGTACGGCTTGTCGTGGTCGGTGATCCGCTGCCAGTACAAGTGGTACGCGGACTTGTTGTTCGACGAGAGCGGCTGCTGCTTGTTCACCGCCGTCTGGAGGGACTTGGGCACGTCCTCCAGCGTGAAGGTGTCCAGCTCGGAGTTGCCGGCGATGGTTCTGCCGTTCACGTCCTCGGCGACCAGCAGCACGCTGAAACGCTGGCTGCTGTTCGCCATCTGCCGTGCCGTGCGCCGGAGTTCGTCCTGCGCCGGGTGGACCGGCAGCATGCTCGCGTGGTTGCGCATCTCCTGCTGGAAGTCACGCAGCACCGCGTCCTGCGTACGCGTCAGCACGGCCTCGCGGTTGAGCCAGTAGGCGATGCCCGACGCCGAGACGGCGGCGGTGAGCGCGACGAGCCCGAACACCACGACCAGGCGCAGCCGCAGGCTGGTGAAGCGCAGACCGGACAGCAGTGCCTTGCGCGCCGCGGCCCAGCCACGGAGCTTGTCCTGCGGTTTGGTCACTGAGGATTGTCCAGCCGATAGCCGACGCCGCGCACGGTACGGATCAGGGTGGGAGAGGACGGCACGTCCTCCACCTTGGCACGCAGCCGCTGCACACAGGCGTCGACCAGACGCGAGTCGCCCAGATAGTCGTGCTCCCAGACCAGACGCAGCAACTGCTGGCGGGACAGGGCCTGTCCGGGCCGGCGACTCAGCTCCAGGAGCAATCGCAGCTCGGTGGGCGTCAGTTGCAGATCCTCGCCGTTCTTGGTGACCGTCATCGCGGCACGGTCGATGACCAGCGAGCCGAACGACGCGGAGTCGTTCGCCTCCCGCTCGCCGCGGCGCAGCACGGCACGGATCCGGGCGTCGAGCACCCGGCCCTGCACCGGCTTGACGACATAGTCGTCGGCGCCGGACTCCAGTCCGACCACGACGTCGATGTCGTCGCTGCGCGCGGTCAGCAGAATGATCGGCAGCTGGTCGGTGCGCCGGATGCGCCGGCACACCTCGAATCCGTCGATGCCGGGCAGCATCACATCCAGCACGATCAGGTCCGGCCGCTGCTCGCGCAGCAGCTTCAGACCGTCCTCGCCGGTGGCAGCGGTGGCCACACGGTGTCCCTGGCGCGTCAAAGAGAGCTCCAGGGCCGTGCGGATGGCGTCGTCGTCCTCGATCAGCAACAGGGAAGGCACGGTCGTCATTCTGGCCCATGTCATGGCCGGGTATCGACCGTTGGAGCGCTCCCACTCGTCTCCCGCACGGAACGAAGGCCCTCGCGGACGGCCCGGAGGGTCCGAGTGGTCATCTGCGTAGTCGTACCGCTCTTCTCTGTGATCGTGCTGTGGCGCGCCTGGGGACAGGCCCTGTGACAGGTCTGTGACAGTCGGCGGACACGGCCATGAAGTGGCCCGGGCAAGCTTTTCGACACAAGGCAGGACGCACGACGGAACGAACCGAACAACCGGGACTTCACGACGGGGGGCGCGAGATGAACACGCTGCACAGCACCAGCACTAGCGCAGTAGTCACGCGGCTCCACGACGTCACCCGGGCGACGGAGAAGTCCTGCGCCGATGGGGGCGCCTCCCTGCTCGAGCGAAGTCGAGAGCTCGGGGGAGGGCGGGGGTGCGCTCGCGGCGCCGGGCGTCAGCACACCGCGCACATGACGGTGGTTGACGCCTTCACGGGGGAAAGCGCCACGGCGCCGGCCGCCGTGGGTACGGCCGGGGGGAAGGCTCACGGGGGAGCCGCGTACGGGGAGGGCACGGGGGAGCGACACTCCGGGGCGGGGGCAGGGGACGCCGAAGTGGCGTTCACCGCCTACGTCCAGGAGCGCCGCGCCTCCCTGTACGCAACCGCCTATCACCTGACCGGTGACCGCTTCGAGGCCGAGGACCTGCTGCAGAGCGCGCTGTTCTCGACGTACCGGGCGTGGGACCGGATCAGTGACAAGGCCGCGGTCGGGGGCTACCTCCGCCGCACCATGACCAATCTGCACATCAGCGCGTGGCGCCGCCGCAAGCTGAACGAGTACCCGACCGAGGAACTGCCGGAGACGCCCGGCGACACGGACGCCATGCGCGGCACCGAGCTGCGCGCGGTCCTGTGGCAGGCGCTGGCCCGGCTGCCCGAACTCCAGCGCACGATGCTGGTCCTCCGTTACTACGAGGGCCGCACCGACCCGGAGATCGCGGAGATCCTCGACATCAGTGTCGGCACGGTGAAGTCCAGCATCTGGCGGTCGCTCCGCCGGATGCGTGAGGACGAGGTCCTCAGCTTCGGCCGTGACGAGGAGGAGTCCTTCGGGGAGCTTGTCGCCTGAAGGTCTGGGGGGAGCGGTAACAGGTAACACGGGGGAGTCGGTTCCGGGGGGAGCCGACGACGGGGACCGTCGGTTCCGGGGGGAGCCGACGGGTCACGGGGAAACGGGGTCACGGGGAACACGCCGTGCCACGGGGGAAACGGAAGAAGGTCCAGGCGGACGGGGGTTCGCCTGGACCTCTTTTCGTTGCCCGGGGACCGACAGGCCCAGGGACGTTTCCGTTGCGCGGGGACCGACAGGCCCAGAGGCGCCGCAAGTCGGGCCCGCCCGGGGTCGGGCCGCCGGGAGCCGGGGCCGCGAGCCGGCCGGGTCGTGTCCGTGCCCCGGCTTCGCGCCTACGAGGCTGTCGTGCGGGGGGACGCGTGGCGTCCGGTCGCCGCGGCCGTCAGCCGGCCGAGCGCCTCGTCCCTGTCGCAGGGGTGGGCGCCGAGCGCCGCCTGGCGGGCCACGATGGAACGCTCGGCGCGCATCAGCCGCCAGCCGCGCCGCAGCAGGAAGGGCACCGACTTGCGGCCCTCCTTCAGATCCCGCACGAAGCGCCGCCGGAACGTGGTGACCGCGCCCCGTGACAGACACAGCGCGTCGGCGAGCAGGCCGAGTTCGCGGCAGCGCTCGACGATCTCGGCGGCGAAGATCCCCTCCGCGATGAACAGCGGTGTCCGCTCGATGCGCAGGACCTCGGATCCCGTGCGGGCGCTCAGCGAGATGTCGTAGACGGGGATGGTCGTACGTCCCGTACGGCACAGTTCCTCGATCGCGGTGACGGAGGTGTCCGCGTCCCAGGACGACGGGTGGTCCCAGTCGATGTCCTCGCTGCCCTCGACCTGGGGCAGCGTCGGGTCCGTGGCTTCCTTGTAGAAGTCGTCGAGGCGGAGCACGGGGAGCCCGGAGTCGGCGGCGAGAAGGGACTTGCCGGAGCCGGAGGGGCCGCAGAGCAGCACCACGCGGGTGGGTATCGGGGGATGGGAACCCAATGGTCTGTACCTTCTCTGACGGGTCCGGCGGCGCCGCGCGTCGGCGCGGCTCCCGCCCATTATCCCCGTCGCCGGAACCTGGGCCGACTGGCGCTGATATGCCTGTTGACCCGCAGGGGCGAATCCGCCGCCAGGACCGCCCCGAGCGCGATCCCCGTCAACTACTCTGCGTGTCACTCCCGTTGCTTTCCGCTCTCCGCTAGTCAAAGAGGAAAACCTGATGGCGCGACACGCAGCCCAGCAGAACACCCTGGCCCGTACGACCGCGCGGATCGCCGCGGCGGTCGGCGTGGTCGCTGCCGGTGCGGCCATGGCCTCCCCGGCCTTCGCGGACACGGCTTCCGTCGGGGACGCCGTGCAGGCCCGGCCCGCCTCGCTCGGCAACATCGACCCGCAGGCGGGCCTGCAGGCCCTGACCGGCACCGCGGGGTATGTCACGGGCCCCGTCGAGGGGCTCAAGCCCAATCCGCTGGCCGGCACCGGCGTGGACCCGCTCGACAACGGCGTGGGCACCCAGCTCGCCGACTTCAAACCGCTGTCCTCGAAGGCCCTGACGGGGCCGGTGGCGGAGGCGGAGTCGATCGGCGACCTTCCCGCACTGGGCCGGGTGACCGGACTCCCGCACTGAACTCAGGACACGAGAGAGCCGCGCTCCCCCCGGACGGAGGGGAAGCGCGGCTCTCGTGTGCGCGGGGCCCCGGGGACACGGATCGGGGCCCCGACATCTCAGCGCGTCATCGCGCCGCGGGGTGGGCGCGCACGGCTCAGTAGGACGAGCCCGAGGCGCCCAGGGAGCCGGTCGGGTGCCAGACCGTCTTCGTCTCCAGGAACGCCGTGAGGCGCCCGATGCCGGGAGTGCGCGCGTAATCCACAGGCTGTGGACGAAGAACGCGCTTCACATTGTCCGCGGCCGCGATCTCCAGCTCCTTGGCCAGTGCCTCGTCCGCGCCCGTGAGGTCGATCGCGTTGACGTCCTGGTGCGCGGCGAGGGGAGCGGCGATCTCCGCGGTCCTGCCGGAGAGGACGTTGACGACCCCGCCCGGCAGGTCGGAGGTGGCCAGTACCTCGCCCAGCGACAGGGCCGGGAGCGGGGACTTCTCACTGGCGATCACGATCGCCGTGTTGCCGGTGGCGATCACCGGGGCGATCACCGAGACCAGGCCGAGGAACGACGACTCCTGCGGGGCGAGCACGGTGACGACACCGGTCGGTTCCGGGGAGGACAGGTTGAAATACGGGCCCGCCACCGGGTTGCCGCCGCCCACGACCTGGGCGATCTTGTCGGTCCACCCCGCGTACCAGACCCAGCGGTCGATCGCCGCGTCGACGACGGCAGCCGCCTTCGACTTCGACAGGCCCTCCGCGTCGGCCACTTCGCGGACGAACTGCTCCTTGCGGCCCTCCAGCATCTCGGCGACGCGGTAGAGGATCTGGCCGCGGTTGTACGCCGTGGCGCCGGACCAGCCACCGAACGCCTTGCGTGCGGCGACGACCGCGTCACGGGCGTCCTTGCGGCTCGACTGCGGAGCGTTCGCCAGCCACTTGCCCTTGGAGTCGCTCACCTCGTACACCCGGCCGCTCTCGGAACGCGGGAACTTGCCGCCCACGTACAGCTTGTAGGTCTTGAAGACGCTCAGACGCTGCTGTTCGGACTTCTCGGCTGCACTCATTTATCGCTCGCCCTCCGGGCTCGACGGGGCGAGGTACGCCTCCAGGCCGTGACGACCGCCCTCGCGGCCGAAGCCCGACTCCTTGTACCCGCCGAACGGCGAGGTCGGGTCGAACTTGTTGAACGTGTTGGACCAGATGACACCCGCGCGGAGCTTGCTCGCGACGGCGAGGATGCGGGAGCCCTTCTCGGTCCAGATGCCCGCGGAGAGGCCGTACGGGGAGTTGTTGGCCTTGGCGACCGCCTCGTCCGGCGTGCGGAACGTGAGGACGGACAGCACCGGGCCGAAGATCTCGTCGCGGGCGATGGTGTGCGCCTGCGTGACGTTCGTGAAGAGCGTCGGGGCGAACCAGTAGCCGGAGGAGGGCAGTTCGCACGCCGGGGACCAGCGCTCGGCGCCCTCGGCCTCGCCCTGCTCGACGAGCGTGGTGATGCGGGAGAGCTGCTCGGCGGAGTTGATCGCGCCGATGTCCGTGTTCTTGTCGAGCGGGTCGCCGAGGCGCAGAGTCGACAGACGGCGCTTGAGCGAGTCGAGCAGCTCGTCGTGGATCGACTCCTGGACCAGCAGACGCGAGCCCGCGCAGCAGACCTGGCCCTGGTTGAAGAAGATGCCGCTGACGATGCCCTCGACGGCCTGGTCGATCGGGGCGTCGTCGAAGACGATGTTCGCGCCCTTGCCGCCGAGTTCGAGCGTGACCTTCTTGTGCGAACCCGCGACCTGGCGGGCGATCGCCTTGCCGACGGCGGTGGAGCCGGTGAAGGCCACCTTGTCCACGTCCGGGTGCTCGACGAGGGCCGCGCCCGCGTCGCCGTACCCGGGAAGGATGTTGACGACGCCCCTGGGCAGGCCCGCCTGGCGGCAGATGTCCGCGAAGAAGAGCGCCGACAGCGGGGTGGTCTCGGCGGGCTTCAGGACGACCGTGTTGCCGGTCGCGAGGGCCGGGGCGATCTTCCACGCCAGCATCAGCAGCGGGAAGTTCCACGGGATGACCTGGCCGGCGACACCCAGCGGGCGCGGGTTCGCGCCGAAACCGGCGTGGTCGAGCTTGTCGGCCCAGCCCGCGTAGTAGAAGAAGTGCGCGGCGACCAGGGGGAGGTCCGCGTCGCGGGTCTCCTTGATCGGCTTGCCGTTGTCCAGCGTCTCCAGGACGGCCAGCTCGCGGCTGCGCTCCTGGATGATCCGCGCGATGCGGAACAGGTACTTGGCGCGCTCGGAGCCCGGCAGCGCCGACCACTTCTCGAAGGCCTTGCGGGCGGCCCTCACCGCGCGGTCGACGTCCGCCTCGCCCGCCTGGGCGATCTCGGAGAGGACCTCCTCGGTGGAGGGGGAGACGGTCTTGAAGACCTTGCCGTCGGCGGCCTCGGTGAACTCGCCGTCGATGAACAGGCCGTAGGAGGGTGCGATGTCGACGACCGAACGCGACTCGGGCGCCGGTGCGTACTCGAATGCGGATGCCATGGTGATCAGTCCACCGTCACGTAGTCGGGGCCGGAGTAGCGGCCGGTGGCCAGCTTCTGACGCTGCATCAGCAGGTCGTTCAGGAGCGAGGACGCGCCGAAGCGGAACCAGTGGTTGTCCAGCCAGTCCTCACCCGCCGTCTCGTTCACCAGGACCAGGAACTTGACGGCGTCCTTGGTGGTGCGGATGCCGCCGGCCGGCTTCACGCCGACCTGCACCCCGGTCTGGGAGCGGAAGTCGCGGACGGCCTCCAGCATCAGCAGCGTGTTCGCGGGCGTCGCGTTCACGGCCACCTTGCCGGTGGAGGTCTTGATGAAGTCGGCCCCGGCCAGCATGCCGAGCCAGCTCGCCCGCCGGATGTTGTCGTACGTCGACAGCTCGCCGGTCTCGAAGATGACCTTCAGGCGAGCGGCGCCCGAGGCCTCCTTCACGGCGACGATCTCGTCGTACACCTTCAGGTACTTGCCCGCGAGGAACGCCCCGCGGTCGATGACCATGTCGATCTCGTCGGCGCCCGCGGCGACCGCGTCCCGCACGTCGGCCAGCTTCACGGCGAGCGCGGCTCGGCCCGCCGGGAAGGCGGTGGCGACGGAGGCGACCTTCACGCCGGAACCGGCGACGGCCTCCTTCGCGACGGCCACCATGTCGGGATAGACACAGACCGCCGCCGTGGTGGGCGTCGTGCGGTCGGTCGGGTCCGGGAGTGCCGCCTTGGCGCCGAGCGCCCGGACCTTGCCCGGGGTGTCCGCGCCTTCCAGCGTCGTCAGGTCGACCATCGAGATGGCGAGGTCGATGGCGTACGCCTTCGCGGTCGTCTTGATGGAACGGGTGCCGAGCGAGGCGGCGCGCGCCTCCAGGCCGACCGTGTCGACGCCGGGCAGCCCGTGGAGGAAGCGGCGCAGCGTGCTGTCGGACGCGGCTACGTTGCCGAGTGCGTGGGTGGGGGCACCACCCTGCTCGAGCGGAGTCGAGAGCTTGGGGGAGGGTGCAGAGGTGGGCATGGTCACCAGACGAGCATATCTACGCGCGTAGCGGCTGTACAGCCCAGGGGATGACCAAGGGTTTTTTTGCCCGCCGGGCAGTCCCTCGGACGGTGGAGGCGAGTGCGCTCACGTGGTGGAACGGCGGCGCGGCTGTGGGTGACGGGCCGGGACCGCCCGGGGCGGCCGGAAGGTCCCGGCCGGGGCAGCCATACGGGAGCGGCGCCGCGGGGTGAGCCGTGGCGGGAGGGCGCTCCGGCGTTCCACGGCGGGACGTCCGGCGGTGGGCGCTCCGGGCATTCTTTGGCGGGACGTCCGGCGGTGAGTGCTTCGGCGTTCCTTGGTGGGGCGTCCGGCGGTGAGTGTTCCGGCGTTCCTTGGTGGGGCGTCCGGCGGCGGACGCGCTATCCGGCGGAGGCGGGCAGTGGCGCGCGGGCGTCGATCCGCCAGCAGGCCGCCGTGAAGCGGACCTCCGCGCCGTGCACGAACGGGTCGAACGCGGCGCGGACCGTTTCGACCACCCGTGCGCGGGTCGGTTCGTCCGTCTCGCGCAGGGCGATGCCGACCGGGCCGAACCGGCTGAAGTAGGGGACCAGCTCCGCCTCCGGCAGGACGCAGGTCGCGTCGACGGGCCGGATGTCGATCCCGGCCCAGCCGCTCTCCTCCAGCAGGCGGCGCACCCTGACCGCGTCAGCGAAGGCGAACTGTCCCGGTGCGTCCGGCCGGCGCTCCGGAAGGTCCGGCAGCAGCGGTGCCGCGGCGCGTTCGGCCGTCGTCATGAACGGGTTCTCCGCGATGTCGCGCCAGGCGATGAACCGCAGTCCCGCGTCCCCCTTCGCGGCCCGCCGCAGGTTGGCGAAGGCCCGTACCGGGTCCTCGAAGAACATGACGCCGAAACGCGAGACGACCGCGTCGAAGACCGCGGGCTCGAAGACGTGATCCTGCGCGTCGGCGCGGACGAAGGAGGCCGCGGCCCCCTCCCGCAGTGCGCGGGCCCGGGCGGCCTCCACCATCGGCCCGGAGATGTCGACGCCGACACAGTGGCCCTCCGCGCCCAGCCGCCGCGCGACGGCAACCGTCGTGCCGCCCGTGCCGCAGCCGACGTCGAGCACCCGGCCCCCACGCCCGGCCGGGACCGCTTCGACGAGCAGGTCCTCCAGCGGCGCGAACAACGCGTCCACCACGTCCTGGGCGTCGACCCAGGCGTTCCCGGCCGGGCCGTTCCAGCGCGCCGCCTGCTCGTCCTCCGCCGCCCCGTCCGCCGTGCCGTCCGCCGTGCCGTCCACTGTGCCGTCCGCCCTCCGCATGGATCCCATGACGCCTCCCGTGCTTGCCCTCGTGCCGCGGAGATGACACCGTCCTACTTCAAGTCGACTTGAGGTCAAGAGGATGCCGGACCTGGACATCGCCGAAGTGGCGCGGCGCGCCGGAGTGCCCGCTTCGACCCTGCGGTTCTACGAGGAGAAGGGGCTGATCGCCCCGACCGGCAGACGCGGCCTGCGCCGGCAGTACGACCCCGGCGTGCTGGAACGGCTGGCGCTGATCGCGCTCGGGCGCTCCGCAGGCTTCTCGCTGGACGAGATCGCCCGCATGTTCGCGCCGGACGGGCGCCCGCGCATCGACCGGCAGGCGCTCGCCGACAAGGCCGAGGAACTGGACCGCACGATCCGCGAGCTCGGAGTCCTGCGCGACTCCCTGCGGCACGCAGCCGCCTGTCCCGCGCCGAGCCACCTGGAATGTCCCACCTTCCGCCGCATCCTGGGGGCCGCCGCGTCCGGCGCCGTCGCGGTGCCGGGGAAGCGGGCCGCGCGACCGTCTTCGCGACCATAGTGAGACCCGACCGAGCTCAAGCGCACCGCACGGGTCGTGCACAATCGGTGCCATGACCACCCCGGACCACCAGTCACCCCTCCCGGACACCTCGCGACCCGAGGCCAGGGACCGGATCTACCGGTCGCCCGCCGGTATCGCGGGCGGCATCCTGCTGCTGATCATCGCGGGCTGGCTCGGCGTCGACGCACTGATCTCCGGAACCGGCCGCACCCCCTGGCTGGCGCTCGCCGCGCTGATCCTCGTCGTGCCGCTGGTGACCGCGTTCACCCTGCGCCCCGCCGTCTACGCCAACGAGGACCGGCTGCGCATCCGCAACCCGCTCCGCGTGATCGTCCTGCCCTGGGGCAAGGTCGCGTCCCTGCGCTCGCACTACTCGAACGAGGTCGTCGACACCTCCGGCAAGAAGTTCCAGCTGTGGGCGGTGCCCGTGTCGCTGCGAGCCCGCAAGAAGGCGGCCAAGCAGCAGGCACGGGGCACGGCGGGCCGCGGCGGCGAAGGCCGTACGTCGTCGCTGGGCCGTCCGTCCCTCTTCGGCCGGGGCGCCGTCACCGACGCCTCCACCCGCCCCCAGACCGACCAGATCGTGGACGATCTCCGCGCGCTGGCCGAGGCCAGGGCCACGGAGGAGAACGCACAGGGTGAGGTCACCGTGCGCTGGGCGTACGAGGTGATCGGTCCCGCGCTCGCGGGTGCCGTCGTCCTGGCCATCCTGCTCGCGACGGGCTGACGAAACCCTTCGCGGGGCCGCGCCCCTCACCGGCCCCACCGGACTCCAGCAGCGCGGGCCGGGGCACGCTCTAGGGCGCGCTCGGCCACACCAGGGCCATGTACGCGCCGCAGTACGCCGAACCGAGCACCGCGGCCGTGAGGACCAGGGTCCGGTAGCGGCGTGAGGCGCGGGCCAGGTGCAGGGCCGGGGGCAGCAGCAGGGGGAAGCCGGGGAGCAGGAAGCGGGCACGCGGGAAGTAGACGCCGCCGCTGCCGAGGACGATCAGCAGCAGGATCCCGGTGAAGACGAGCAGCGGGAGCGGCTGGCGGTCCCCCGCGGAGAGCCCGTACAGCACCACCGCCGCCAGCAGGGTCACGGTCACCAGCACCAGGAACAGCTCGGGCGAGGAGTTCTGCGCCAGCACCTCCCGCATCCGGCGCACGGTCTCCGCACCGCCGTCCCACTCGTTGTGCCACAGCCGCTGTACGGCGAAGTAACCGTCCCAGCGGCCCACACGCAGACCCACCCAGCCGACGTACGCGAGCCAGCCGGCCGGGGCCAGGACCGCCGCCGCGAGCGCCCGGACGGAGGAGCCCCGGCGCAGCGACAGCAGCGCGGTCAGGGCGACGGCCGCGCCCACCGCGACACCGGTGGGCCGGGTCAGCCCCGCCAGCGCCGCCAGCGAGGCCGCCCACAGCAGGCGGCCGGTGAGCACCGCGTACAGCGCCCACGCGGCGAACGCCGTGAACAGCGACTCCGTGTAGCCCATCCACTGGACGAGACCCACCGGCAGGGCCGCCCACAGGACGGTCAGCAGTACCCCCACGCGGCGGCCGTGCAGATGGCTCCCCACCGCGTGGATGCCCCAGGCGGCGAGGAACGAGCACACGGCCGCGATCACCAGCCCGGTCGTCGCGCGCGAGCCGGGGGTCAGGGCCGCGACCGCCTTGACCAGGACCGGGTAGAGCGGGAAGAAGGCCAGGTTGTTCGCGTCGAACGCGGTGCCCAGCTGACGCGTGTAGCCGTGGTCGGCGATGCCGAGGTACCAGTCCGCGTCCCACTGCGTCGCCAGGATCGGCCAGACGCCGTGGTGCCGGCGGTGCGCCCAGAAGGCGAGCGCGATCAGGCCGGTGAGGCGGACGGCCGCGTAGGCGAGGAGTGCCGGGGCCGCGTGCCGCAGCTGGGCACGGACCGCGGCGAGGAGGCCTGCCGCGCCCGGCGTGCGCCGGGCGGCTCGGACACCCGGGGCGCCGGGGACGGTCCCGCCCGGGGCGCTTCGGGGTGGGGCGGACGTCGGCCGGGAAGCGGTCGAGGGCACGCGGCAGCTCCTGGGGCTCGATGGTGCGCTACCGGTAACCGTTCCTCGGCCACCCGGCGGCGCACGGGAGCGCTGCGTCAACTGCCGTGCGGAAATCACCCATAAGGGGCTGGTGTGACGCTGTCCGTCGTGGCGACGGGCTCAGGGGGCTGCGGACGCCGCCGCCTCGCACGGGGTGCCGGGATCTGCCGCCTCGCACGGGGTGCCGGAATCCGTCGCCCCGCGGGCGCGCAGGACGGTACGCCCAAGGGGTGCCGGAGAGGTGCACTCAGGGAGGCGCCGGGAGCTGCCGCTCGGCAGGGGGACGCCAGGCGTCGTCGTCGCACCCCACGCCACAAGGGCCCAGAAACGCCGTCCGCCCGGCTGGAAGGCCGGGCGGACGGGGCGTCGATGCCGGGGTGCGGCGGGCGGGCCGGCTCCCCCGGGCGGGGGTCTCAGATGCCGGCCGCGGCCGACAGGTCCCGCTTGATCGCCGTCAGCAGCTCGGTGGCCTTCGCGTGGGCCGCCGGGAGGCCGGCGTGGTCGCCGACGGGCACCACGACCTCCAGGTAGCACTTCAGCTTGGGCTCGGTGCCGCTCGGGCGGACGATGACCCGGGCGCCGTCCAGGGTGTAGCGCAGGCCGTCCGTGGGCGGCAGCCTGTCCGTGCCCCTGGTCAGGTCCTCGGCCTTGGTGATGGCCAGGCCCGCGAGCTCCGTGGGCGGCTGCTCGCGCAGCCGGCGCATGGCGTTCGCGATGACCGACAGGTCCTCCACCCGGACCGAGAGCTGGTCGGTGGCGTGCAGCCCGTACGCGACAGCGATGTCGTCGAGGAGATCGAGCAGGGTCCGCCCCCGCTCCTTGAGCTCGGAGGCCAGCTCGGTGATGAGGAGGGCGGCGGTGATGCCGTCCTTGTCGCGTACGCCGTCGGGGTCGACGCAGTAGCCGAGCGCCTCCTCGTACCCGTACCGCAGACCCTCGACGCGGGCGATCCACTTGAAACCGGTGAGCGTCTCCTCGTACGGCAGACCCGCACCCTCGGCGATCCGGCCGAGCAGGGAGGAGGAGACGATCGACTCGGCGAAGACACCGCGCGCGCCCCGCCGCACCAGGTGCTCGGCGAGCAGCGCGCCGACCTCGTCGCCGCGCAGCATCCGCCAATCGGCGCCGGACTTCACGGCCACGGCGCACCGGTCGGCGTCCGGGTCGTTGGCGATGATCAGGTCGGGTTCCGCCTCGCGGGCCTTCGCGAAGGCGAGGTCCATCGCGCCGGGCTCCTCCGGGTTGGGGAAGGCGACGGTCGGGAAGTCCGGGTCGGGCTCGGCCTGCTCGGCGACGAGCACCGGCTCCGGGAAGCCGGCCCGGGCGAAGGCCGCGAGCAGCACGTCCTTGCCGACGCCGTGCATGGCCGTGTAGACGGTGCGGGCGGTGCGCGGCGAGCCCTCCGCCAGGACGGCGTCCGTACGGGCCAGATAGGCGTCCAGGACGCCCTCGTCGAGGGTCTCCCAGCCGGAGTCGGGGCGGGGCACGTCGGCGAGCGCGCGGACCGCGTCGATCTCGGCGGCGATCTCCGCGTCCGCCGGCGGGACGATCTGCGAACCGTCGCCGAGGTAGACCTTGTAGCCGTTGTCGCGGGGCGGGTTGTGGCTGGCGGTGACCTCCACACCCGCGACCGCGCCGAGGTGCCTTATGGCGTAGGCGAGGACGGGGGTGGGCAGCGGCCGGGGCAGGACGGCGGCGCGCAGGCCCGCGCCCGTCATCACGGCCGCGGTGTCCCGGGCGAAGTCCGCGGACTTGTGGCGGGCGTCGTAGCCGATCACGACGAGTCCGCCGGTCTCGCCCTTGGCCCTCAGGTACGCGGCGAGTCCGGCCGCGGCCCGGATGACCACGGAACGGTTCATCCGCATCGGGCCCGCGCCGAGTTCACCGCGCAGGCCCGCGGTGCCGAACTGGAGGGTGCCGCCGAAACGGGCGGCCAGCTCGGTGACGTCCTCGGCGTCGACGAGCTTGGCGAGTTCGTCACGGGTCTCCGCGTCGGGGTCCTCGGCCAGCCATGCCTTGGCCCGCGCGATGAGTTCGTCCTGCACCTCGGGTGCACCTCTCTTCGGTCGTACGGTTCCGTGCAGCCGGGTCGTTCCGCCCCCGGCGCCGGGGGCGAACACCCCCGTCGACTACAGACGATCCAGCACCTGGGTCAGGAGTGCCCCCATGCGCGCGGCCGAGTCGCGGCCCGCCTGGAGGACCTCCTCGTGGTTGAGGGGCTCGCCCGTCATGCCGGCGGCCAGGTTGGTGACGAGGGAGATGCCGAGCACCTCGGCGCCCGCCTCGCGCGCGGCGATCGCCTCGAGGGTCGTCGACATGCCCACCAGGTCGGCCCCGATGACCCGGGCCATCCGGATCTCGGCCGGCGTCTCGTAGTGCGGGCCGGGGAACTGCGCGTAGACGCCCTCCTCCAGGGAGGGGTCGACCTCCTTGCACAGCGCGCGCAGCCGCGGCGAGTACAGGTCGGTGAGGTCGACGAAGTTCGCGCCGATGATCGGCGAGGTGGCCGTCAGGTTGATGTGGTCGCTGATCAGGACGGGCTGACCGGGGCGCATGCCCTCGCGCAGGCCGCCGCAGCCGTTGGTCAGCACGATGGTCTTGCAGCCGGCGGCGACGGCGGTGCGTACGCCGTGCGCGACGGCGGCGACCCCGCGGCCCTCGTAGTAATGGGTGCGGCCGAGGAAGACCAGGGCGCGCTTGTCACCGATCCGGTACGAGCGGATCTTGCCGCCGTGCCCCTCGACCGCCGGCGCCGGGAAGCCCGGCAGCTCGGTGACCGGGAACTCGGCCTCGGGGGAGCCGAGGGCGTCCACGGCCGGGGCCCAGCCGGAGCCCATCACGAGAGCGACGTCATGGGTCTCGGCGCCCGTGAGCTCGCGCAGGCGCGTGGCGGCGGCGTCAGCGGCGGCGTGGGGGTCGCCCTGGATGTCGTCCGGAAGAAGAGATGCGTTCACGCGCAAGAGGGTAGCTGGTCCAGGCCTACGCGCGTAGATGACGGAGCTCACGGTCTTGCGATCGTTGTCTTGTCGTTTCCGACGAAAGGGAGGGGGAGGGGGCGGTGCCGAGGGTGTTTCGCGGACGGGGCGAGACGGGCCGGCGGGTGGGCAGGGCGGCGCCGCGGAGCGGTGGGGACGCGAGGGCGTCCGGGCAGCGGGGCGGGCCGGGCGGCGGGTGGGCGCAACCGCCGCGGAGCGGCGAAGATCCCGCCGCGGAGCCGCGGGGCGCTCCGTCGGCGACGGACCTCAACAGGGCCGCTTGCGGAGCTCCATGACGTAGTCGTGCGGCGCCCCCGCCGACTCGGCGGCGTCCGCCAGTTCGCCGAGGTACCGCGCCGAGGGCAGTCCCCCCTCGTACCCGTTCAGTACGTACACCCACGCGGGTTCCTCACCCTCCAGTGTGTGCACACGTACACGCATCCGGCGGTAGACGTCGAGGCCGACGCCCTCCCAGCGGTCCATCGAGTCCTCGTCCAGCGGCGCGATGTCGTACAGCGCCACGAAGACCTGGGACCGCGGTGCCTCGACGATCGTCGCGAGCGCGCCCTCCCAGCCCATGTGCTCGCCGCCGAAGGTCAGCCGCCAGCCGTTCAGCCAGCCCGTGGCGCGCAGCGGCGAATGCGGGGCGCGGCGCGTCATGAGCCGCGGGTCGAGATTGCCGGCGTACGCGGCGTAGAGCGACATGGGGTCGAGGGTACGGCAGCGAAACGTACGCCTCTCGCGTAACAAAGTGGCTCGTATGCCCCTACTCGGGACCCCTGGGCGGAAGCACCTTGAAGCGTGCGGGACAATGGAGTACGTGACTCGGATCGTGATCATCGGTGGCGGACCCGGCGGATATGAAGCGGCGCTGGTAGCCGCGCAGCTCGGCGCGGAGGTGACCGTCGTCGACTGCGACGGCCTGGGCGGGGCGTCGGTGCTCACCGACTGCGTGCCGTCGAAGACTCTTATCGCCACGGCCGAGGTGATGACGACCTTCGACTCCTCCTACGAGGAGCTGGGGATCATCGTCGCCGACGACACCCCGCCCATGGAGCAGGCGGCCCGGGTGGTCGGCGTCGACCTCGGCAAGGTCAACCGCCGCGTGAAGCGCCTCGCGCTCGCCCAGTCGCACGACATCACGGCCTCGGTGACCCGCGCCGGCGCCCGTGTCCTGCGTGGACGCGGACGGCTGGAGGGCATGCAGTCCCTGGACGGCTCCCGCAAGGTCGTCGTGAGCGCCGCGGACGGCACCGAGGAGACCCTCACCGCCGACGCCGTGCTCATCGCCACCGGCGGTCATCCGCGCGAGCTGCCCGACGCGCAGCCCGACGGCGAGCGCATCCTGAACTGGACCCAGGTCTACGACCTCGACGAGCTGCCCGAGGAGCTCATCGTGGTCGGTTCCGGTGTCACCGGCGCCGAGTTCGCCGGCGCCTACCAGGCACTCGGCTCCCGCGTCACCCTCGTCTCCAGCCGCGACCGCGTGCTGCCGGGCGAGGACCCGGACGCCGCGGCCGTCCTGGAGGACGTCTTCCGCCGCCGCGGCATGAACGTCATGGCCCGCTCCCGCGCCGAGTCCGCCAAGCGGGTCGGCGACCGTGTCGAGGTCACGCTCTCCGACGGCCGGGTCATCAGCGGCACGCACTGCCTGATGGCCGTGGGCGCCATCCCGAACAGCAGCGGGATGGGCCTGGAGGAGGCCGGTGTCAGGGTCCGGGACTCCGGGCACATCTGGACCGACAAGGTCTCGCGCACCACCGCTCCGGGCGTGTACGCGGCCGGTGACGTGACCGGCGTCTTCGCCCTCGCGTCCGTCGCCGCCATGCAGGGCCGTATCGCCATGTACCACTTCCTCGGCGACGCGGTGGCCCCGCTGAACCTGAAGACGGTCTCCTCGAACGTCTTCACCGACCCCGAGATCGCCACCGTCGGCTACACCCAGGCGGACGTCGACGCGGGCAAGATCGACGCCCGGGTCGTGAAGCTGCCCCTGCTGCGCAACCCGCGCGCCAAGATGCAGGGCATCCGCGACGGCTTCGTCAAGATCTTCTGCCGCCCCGGCACCGGCATCGTGGTCGGCGGTGTGGTCGTCTCCCCGCACGCCTCGGAACTGATCCACCCGATCTCGATCGCGGTCGACAACAATCTGACGGTCGAACAGATCGCGAACGCGTTCACCGTGTATCCCTCCCTGTCCGGCTCGATCGCCGAAGTGGCACGGCAGCTGCACACCAGGAAGACCACGAGCGAGGGCTGACACCTCCGGGCGACTCTTCGCTGGTCACGGGGAGTTGATGACCGCGCGCACGGCATAGGCGGGACGAGTAGGCACGTATACCACTTCGTGCCCTGCCATGCGAACAACTTCTGTTATTCGGCGCAAACTGCTGAAAGCAGACGGTCGTTGGGGTTACTGTCAGTTTCGTGTTCGCTGCAGAACGTCGCCAATTGATCCTCGAAATGGTGCGAGCGAATGGGGCCGTGTCGCTCCGTGAGCTCGCCCGCGTCGTCCAGACCTCCGAAGTGACCGTACGGCGGGACGTGCGCGCACTGGAGGCAGAAGGACTCCTCGACCGCCGGCACGGCGGTGCGGTATTGCCGGGCGGGTTCACGCGGGAGTCCGGCTTTCCGCAGAAATCGCATCTCGCGACCGCCGAGAAGACGGCCATCGCCGATCTCGCCGCGGGTCTCGTCGAAGAAGGCGAGGCCATCGTGGTGGGGGCGGGTACCACCACGCAGGAGCTGGCTCGCCGGCTCGCGCGGGTGCCCGGCCTGACCGTCGTCACCAACTCCCTGCTGGTGGCCCAGGCGCTGGCCCACGCCAACCGTGTGGAGGTCGTGATGACCGGCGGCACCCTGCGCGGTTCCAACTATGCGCTGGTCGGCTCGGGCGCGGAGCAGTCCCTCCAGGGGCTGCGCGTCTCCCGGGCGTTCATCTCCGGGAGCGGGCTGACCGCCGAACGCGGGCTCTCCACGTCCAACATGCTCTCGGCGTCCGTGGACCGCGCTCTCGTCCACGCGGCCGCGGAGGTGGTGGTCCTCGCCGACCACACCAAGCTCGGTACGGACACCATGTTCCAGACCGTGCCGACCGACCTCATCACCCGCCTGGTCACGGACGAGCCGCCCGCTCACGACGACCGTGCGGCCACCGAACTGCAGGCCCTGGCCGATCAGGGCGTACAGATCGCGGTGGCGGGGTCATCGGCGTCGGGCGGTGCGGGGGGAGATCCGCTCCCGGCGGGGCGCCAGCCGCGCCGGGACGTACCGCTCCCGGGCCCGCGCCGCGGTCAGGTGGTCCCGGGCTCGGGGCCGCAACTACGGAGCGCGACGGTGATGGGGGACCAGCCCCAGGCCGAAAGGGCACGGGTGGCCGACCTTCGACGCCGCTGAGCGGCGTCGGCGGGCCTCGGGGCCGGTGGCGGGTTTCCGCGCCCGGCCCGGTCTGCTCACGGCTTCAGGCCGCGCAGGGTCAGGCTCAGCAGACGGTCGGCCAGCGCCGGGTCGTCGGGGGTCTCCTCCGCCGCCAGCGCGATCGCGTTGGTCAGCTGGAGCAGATCACCGATCGAGACGTCGGGGCGTACGGCCCCCGCCTCCTGGGCGCGGAGCAGCAGGGCGCTGCCCGCCTCGCGCATCGGGCCGCTGCACCGGGCGAGGTGCGAACCGTCGTCCCGTGAGGCCGACATGAGGGCGCGTGCGAGCCCTCGGTACTCACTCGCGTGCGTGATGATCTCGCGCAGCCAGTCCACCAGAGCGGTGCACGGCTGCGGGGCCTCCAGCAACTCACGCGAGCGGGTCAGCAGGTCGCTGACCGCTTCCTCGAAGACCGCGCTCATCAGGGCGCGCCGATTGGGGAAGTGGCGGTAGAGCGTGCCGATCCCGACGCCCGCGCGCCGGGCCACGTCCTCCAGGGACGCGTCGGTGCCGTGCTCGGCGAACGCGGAGCGCGCCTCGGCGAGCAGCCGCTCATAGTTGCGCCGGGCGTCCGCACGCATGACGCGCGGCACCCCTGGACCCGGAGCGGGCACGGACGTCCCGGCCGACTCCCACGCGGTCGTGCCCACCATGGCTTCCACCTGCCCTCTCCGGCCGCCCGGTTGCGCTCAAGGATGCCACCGGCGGCTCCTGGGCGGACTCCCCCGCGGATGCGCGGTGGGCGGCTCGAAGCATCATCGCCGGTTGCGCGGACGGCGGGTTCGAGCGCCGCCGCGGGCGGGATCGTACGCCGTTGTCGGTGGGGCGGGATCGTACGCCGTCGTCCGCACAGCGGAGCGCCCGGTGCACCGCAGACGCGGTGCACCGGGCGCTCCGGATGAACGGGTGAGTCACCCGTCCGTGTTGCTCAGTCCTTGATCTCGCAGATCGGGGCGCCCGAGGTGACGGACGCGCCGACCTCCGCGCTCAGGCCCTTGATGGTGCCGGAGCGGTGGGCGTTGAGGGGCTGTTCCATCTTCATGGCCTCGAGGACGACGACGAGGTCGCCCTCCTTGACCTCCTGGCCC
>NZ_JBSFYW010000070.1:0-44010 GCF_053599975.1 Streptomyces sp. NPDC005141
CGTCCCTGCCCGCGGCGTCGGTCCGGATCCAGTCCGCGTCCAGGGAGCCCACCTTGCGGAGGTCGACGACGGCCGCGCCCAGGATGTCGGCCGAGCGCGGGGGCTTGGTGCCCGCCTGCGTACCGAACAGGATGCGGGGCTGCTTGCCGCCGCGGACCGGGTGCGGGTGGGCGGCGACCAGCTCGCCGAGGAAGGCGTTCAGGCGACCGGTCGGGACGCGGGTCTCCCAGCCGTCCAGCGCGGTCTCGATCGCCGGGACGAGCTTCTCCATGTGGCGGCCGGTGCGGGCCGAGACGTTCACGCGGGGTGCCCAGGCCACCTGGAGGAGCTCGGTCTCGATCTCCCGCTCCAGGTAGTAGCGGCGCTCCTCGTCGAGGGTGTCCCACTTGTTGAAGGCGAGGACGATGGCGCGGCCCGCCTCGACGGCCATCGTGACGATGCGCTGGTCCTGCACGGAGATGGTCTCGGACGCGTCGATCAGGATGACCGCGACCTCGGCCTTCTCGACGGCGGCGGCGGTGCGCAGGGAGGCGTAGTAGTCGGCGCCCTGCTGGAGGTGGACGCGCTTGCGGATGCCCGCCGTGTCGACGAACTTCCAGGTGATGCCGCCGAGTTCGATGAGCTCGTCGACCGGGTCACGGGTGGTGCCCGCGACCTCGTTGACGACCACGCGGTCCTCGTTGGCCACCTTGTTCAGCAGGGAGGACTTGCCGACGTTCGGGCGGCCGATGAGGGCGATGCGGCGGGGGCCCCCCACCGCGGTGCCGAAGGTCTGCGCCGGGGCCTCGGGCAGTGCCTCCAGGACGGCGTCGAGCATGTCGCCGGTGCCGCGGCCGTGCAGCGCGGAGACCGGGTGCGGCTCGCCGAGACCGAGGGCCCAGAGGTGCGAGGCGTCGGACTCACCGCTCATGCCGTCGACCTTGTTGGCGCACAGGACGACGGGCTTGCCGGCCTTGCGGAGAAGTCGTACGACCGCCTCGTCGGTGTCGGTCGCGCCGACCTTGGCGTCGACGACGAAGACGACGGCGTCGGCGGCCTCGATCGCGTACTCGGCCTGCGCGGCGACGGACGCGTCGATGCCGAGGACGTCCTGCTCCCAGCCGCCGGTGTCGACCAGCTTGAAGCGGCGGCCCGCCCACTCGGCCTCGTAGGTCACGCGGTCGCGGGTGACGCCGGGCTTGTCCTCGACGACGGCCTCGCGGCGGCCGATGATGCGGTTCACCAGGGTCGACTTGCCCACGTTCGGGCGGCCGACGACGGCGAGGACGGGCAGCGGGCCGTGGCCCGCTGCCTCGATCGCGCCCTCGACGTCCTCGACGTCGAAGCCCTCTTCCGCGGCGAGCTCCATGAACTCCGCGTACTCGGCATCGCCAAGCGCCCCGTGCTCGTGTTCCGCCGAGCCGTCGGGCTGGATGTGGTCGTTCATGAAGTCCGTACCTCGTCGTTCATTCGTGGTGATCGGTGGAACGCCCGTAAACCGGATGATCCACTACTAAGTGTCGCCTAACGCCCGACAGGGCGCCCGGCGTTTTCCGGGCGTCCGGTAAGACGCCTGGCGTGGTCCAGGTGCGCGCTGAGCTGTTTCTGGATGCGGCCGGTGGCCTCGTCCAAGGCGCTGCGCGTACGCCGTCCGCTGCCGTCGCCCGCTTCGAAGGGGTCGCCGAACACGACGTCGACCCTGCTGCGCAGCGGGGGCAGCGCCTTTGTCAACCGGCTGGTCTTCTCGGAACTTCCCAGTACCGCGACCGGGACGATCGGGGCTCCGCTGCGCACCGCGAAGTACGCGAGCCCGGCCCGCAGCGAGGCGAAGTCCCCCTCGCCCCGGGTGCCCTCCGGGAAGATCCCGAGGACGCCGCCGGAGGCCAGGACGCCGAGGGCGTCGGTGATGGCCGTGCGGTCGGCGATCTCGCGGTCCACCTTCAGCTGGCCGATACCCAGCAGGAACGGGTCGAGCGGGCCGATGAACGCTTCCTTCTTGATCAGGAAGTGCGTGGGCCTGGGCGCGACGCCCATGACCATCGGCCCGTCGATGTTGTGCGAGTGGTTCACGGCCAGGATCGCCGGGCCGGTCGCGGGGACCTTCCAGGCGCCGAGCACGCGCGGCTTCCACAGCCCGTACATCAGGCCGACGCCGATGCGGCGCCCCACCTCGGCGCCTCTTGCGGAGGGTGCGGTCACTTGGCGGCCCGCTTCTCCTCGACGAGGGTGACGACACACTCGATGACCTGCTGGAGCGTGAGGTCGGACGTGTCCACCTCGACGGCGTCGTCCGCCTTGGCGAGCGGGGAGGTCTTGCGGCTGGAGTCGGCCGCGTCCCGCTTGATCAGCGCCTCGCGGGTCGCGTCGATGTCCGCGCCGTTCAGCTCGCCGCTGCGCCGGGCGGCACGCGCCTCCGGGGAGGCGGTGAGGAAGATCTTCAGGTCGGCGTCGGGCAGCACGGTGGTGCCGATGTCCCGGCCCTCGACGACGATGCCGACCCGCGCGGACCCGGCGAGGGTGCGCTGCAGCTCGGTGATCCGGGCGCGCACCTCGGGCACGGCGCTGACCGCGCTCACCTTGGAGGTGACCTCCTGCGTACGGATCGGGCCGGCGACGTCGGTCCCGTCGACCGTGATGGTCGGCGCGGCCGGGTCGGTGCCGGAGATGATCTCCGGCTTCTCGGCCGCGGCGGCGATCGCGGAGGAGTCCGTTATGTCGATGCCGTTGCTGACCATCCACCACGTGATCGCGCGGTACTGCGCCCCCGTGTCCAGGTAACTCAGACCGAGCTTCGCGGCCACGGCCTTCGAGGTGCTCGACTTGCCCGTGCCGGAGGGGCCGTCGATGGCGACAATCACAGCCGGAGCGGTACGGGCGGCGCCGTTGTCCACGGTGGGAACACCTTCCTGGTGCGGGGTGGAGGTCTCTGCGGGACGCGATCGCGCCCCGCACAAGGTTACTGGCTCCGCGGACCCCGTATTACTGGCCCTTCCCGGGACCGGTCACGGAGCCCCGCTGCCGCCGTGTCCGGCCGCGGTCCGGTCCCCGACGCCGCGCTCGCACCGCTCGGCACCGGAGCGCCTGCGGGACCCGGCACGGCCGCGCCGGGTCCAGCCATCGGCGACCGTCGGCGAGACATCGTCACCATCCGCCGTGCAGGCCAGCCCGGGCGGGGACCCGGCCCTACTGCCGCAGCGCCCAGCCCCGCTCCCGCAGCGCCGCGCCGAGCACCGGCACGGCCTTCGGCTCCACCATCAGCTGCACCAGACCGGCCTGCTGGCCGGTCGCGTGTTCGATGCGTACGTCCTCGATGTTGACCCCGGCCATCCCCGCGTCGGCGAAGATGCGGGCCAGCTGACCGGGCTGGTCGTCGATCAGGACGGCCACGACCTCGTAGGTGCGCGGCGCGGAGCCGTGCTTGCCGGGGACACGGACCTGGCCCGCGTTGCCGCGGCGCAGGACTTCCCCGATGCCGGTGGCGCCCTCGCGGCGCTTGGCCTCGTCGGAGGACTGCAGGGCCCGCAGCGCCTGGACCGTCTCATCGAGGTCGGCGGAGACGTCCGTGAGGAGGTCCGCGACCGGTCCCGGGTTCGCGGAGAGGATGTCGATCCACATCCGGGGGTCGGAGGCCGCGATCCGGGTCACATCGCGGATGCCCTGCCCGCAGAGCCGTACCGCCGACTCCTCCGCGTGCTCCAGGCGCGCGGCGACCATGCCGGCCACCAGGTGCGGCATGTGCGAGACGAGCGCCACGGCACGGTCGTGGGCGTCCGCGTCCATCACGACGGGTACGGCCCGGCAGTGCGACACCAGTTCCAGGGCGAGGTTCAGCACCTCGGTGTCCGTGTCGCGGGTCGGTGTGAGCACCCAGGGCCGCCCCTCGAAGAGGTCGCCCGTCGCGGCCAGCGGACCGGACTTCTCGCGGCCGGACATGGGGTGCGTGCCGATGTACGAGGTGAGGTCGAGGCCCATGGCCTCCAGCTCGCGGCGCGGACCGCCCTTGACGCTGGCGACGTCCAGGTAGCCGCGGGCGACGCCGCGCCGCATGGCGTCCGCGACGGTCGCGGCGACGTGCGCGGGCGGTGCGGCGACGATCGCGAGGTCGACCGGCCCCTCGGGGGCCTCGTCCGTGCCGGCGCCCAGCGCGGCCGCCGTACGGGCCTGCTCCGGGTCGTGGTCGGTCAGGTGCACGACGACGCCGCGGGCGGCGAGCGCGAGGGCCGCGGACGTGCCGATCAGCCCGGTTCCGATGACGAGTGCGGTCCTCACTGGGCGATGTCCCTGCGGAGCGCGCCCGCGGCGCCCAGGTAGACGTGCACGATGTCGGCGCGCGGCCGGTCGGACTCGATGTGGGCGAGAACACGGACGACGCGGGGCATCGCGCCCTCGATGTCCAGCTCCTGCGCGCAGATCAGCGGCACGTCGACGATGCCGAGCTTGCGCGCCGCGGCCGCCGGGAAGTCGCTGTGCAGATCGGGCGTGGCCGTGAACCAGATGCTGATCAGGTCGTCCGTGGTGAGCGCGTTGCGCTCCAGGATGGCGGTGAGCAGCTCGCTGACCTGCTCGTCCATGTGGCCGGCCTCGTCCCGTTCCAGTTGGACGGCGCCCCGGACCGCTCGTACCGCCACGGTGATGCTCCTCGCTGATCTGTGTGCATGTCGTGTCACACCAGCGTAGTCAGGCCCCCGCGCACCGGTGCGGGCCGCCCGCCTGACGAGACGGGGGCCGCTCACCGGGCCCGGCCGGGAGCGGCCCCTTGCCGCCGCCGGAGGTGCCGGACTGCCCGCCTCCGGCGAGGAGGCCGCCGAGCAGGCCGCCGAGATCGTTGCCCGCCGTCGTCCCGCCTTTCGTGGATGCGGACGGGCGGCGGTGGCCGGCCTCAGACTCTGCCAATGTCACCTGAATCGCCCTATTCCGCTACTTGTGGTGAGAACGCGCCCGTGCGCCTCTGGACGCGGGAGCGCGGGTCCGCTCTCATGGCAGGAGACTCGCCCCGGGGGAGGCCCGAATGAAACGTCCAGGACCCCTTCTCACCCTTCTCGCGGGGCTCGTGCTCGGCGTGGTCCTGTTGTCGCTCAACGCGACGACGGGGACGAAGAACGCGTCGTCGTACCAGGAGGAGTCGCCCGCTGTCTCGGTGTCGCCCAGTGCGCCGCCGACGACCTCGTCGCCGTCACCGAGCCCCTCGCCGACCCGCAGCGCCGCGCCCAACGCCGACTACGCGGGCCGCACCGACGACGACTCCTCGGCGATCGCCGTCTCCCTGCGGGGCGGCAAGGCGATCGCGTACTTCTGCGACGGGCACGACAAGGAGTCCTGGCTGAAGGGTGACGTGAAGGACGACGGCACCATGAAGCTCACCGGCAGCCACGGCGACGAGCTGAACGGGACCCTCCAGGACGGCAAGCGGATCCGCGGCACCGCCGACGTCGGCGGGCAGCGATACGCCTTCACCGCCGACAAGGCGGTCAAGCCCTCCGGTCTGTACCGGGCGACGGCCACCGTGCGCGGCGCGAAGGTCGACGGCGGCTGGATCGTGCTGCCCGGCGGAAAGCAGGTCGGCGTCGTCAAGCGCGACGGCACACCTTCGGCGGCACCGGTGATCGACCCGGAGACCGGCGCCGTGACCATCGACGGACAGAAGATCGTCGCGCGTCCTGTCACCCCCTGACCCCCCTTCCGCAGGGAGTTGCTCATGACCGTGGACCCGAACGCCGCCACCCAGGGCTTCCCCTCCCCGCCGCCCGCCCACCGCGGCCCGAGTCCCGCCCGCTATCTCGTCCCGGCCCTGGTCGCCGCGGCCGTCGCGATCGGTCTCGGCGCCTACGGCAAGGTGCACGACCCGGCGGGAACGGCCTTCAACCTCGCCGGTTTCAGCAGCACGGGCGCCGTGAAGTCATGGCTGGCGACGACGGCCTTCTTCTTCGCCCTCGTCCAGCTCGTCTCGGCGCTCATGATGTACGGAAGACTGCCGGGCCCGAGCTGGGCGTCGACCCTGCACCGGTGGTCGGGACGGATCGCGTTCCTGGTGGCGGTGCCGGTCGCCGTCCACTGCCTGTACGCGTTGGGCTATCAGACGTACGAAACGCGCGTCCTGTGGCACTCGCTCCTCGGTTGCTTCTTCTTCGGTGCCTTCAGTGCCAAGATGCTGCTGCTCCGCTGGGAGCGCCTGCCCGGCTGGCTGTTGCCGATCGTCGGCGGCCTGGTCTTCGCCGTGCTCACGGCCGTCTGGCTGACGTCCGCCCTCTGGTTCTTCCGTACGTTCGGAGTGACGACATGACCAACCGCTCGACGCGGCGCACGGTGATTCTCGCGACGGGGGCGTCCGCGCTGCTGGCGGGGTGCAGTCAGTACGGCGATGGCGGCAGCTCGTCGGACTCGTCACCGAAGGCCTCCAGCGGCGCGCAGCTCGCCACGACGAGCGACATCCCGGTCGGCGGGGGCACGATCTTCAAGGACCAGAAGATCGTGGTCACCCAGCCGGAGAAGGGCGACTTCAAGGCCTTCTCGGCGATCTGCACGCACGCGGGCTGCACGGTGAACAAGGTCGCGGACGGCACCATCGACTGCCCTTGTCACGGGAGCAGGTTCAGCGTCGAGGACGGGGCGGTGAAGGCCGGTCCCGCGCCGCGCCCGCTGCCCGCGGAGAAGATCACCGTGGAGGGAAACTCGATCCGCCTGGCGTGAGAGGGCCCGTACGCTCCGGTTCATGCGTTCCGAGTCCCCCGTACCCCAGACGCCCCCGGCGCCGACCGCGTCCCCGGCACCGGCGGAGCCCCACGAGCCGGCCGTGCCGCCGGCGGGGCCGCCCGTGTCTCCGGCACCTCCCGTGTCGGCGGTCTCGCTGGTGCGGGACCACACGGTCTACTCCTGTGTGATGGGGTCACGGGCCTTCGGG
This sequence comes from Streptomyces sp. NPDC005141, assembly GCF_053599975.1. Taxonomy (NCBI): domain Bacteria; kingdom Bacillati; phylum Actinomycetota; class Actinomycetes; order Kitasatosporales; family Streptomycetaceae; genus Streptomyces; species Streptomyces sp. NPDC005141. The sequence goes on from NZ_JBSFYW010000070.1 coordinate 6,878, forward strand.
CTGGCCACGGACGACAGTGACACGGACCGCCGGGGCGTCTTCCTCGCCCCGAGCCCGCTCTTCTGGCGCTTCGAGAAGCCGCCGACGCATGTCGAGGGCCCGGCGGAGGAGCAGTTCAGCTGGGAGCTGGAGCGGTTCTGCACGCTCGCGCTGCGCGCCAACCCGAACATCCTGGAGTGCCTGCACTCCCCCCTCGTCGAGTACGTGGACGACACCGGGCGTGAACTCCTGGCCCTCCGGCAGGCGTTCCTCTCCCGCCGGGCGCACGAGACATTCGCCCGCTATGCCCTGGGCCAGCACAAGAAGCTGGAGGCGGACGTCCGCACGTACGGCGCCCCGCGCTGGAAGCACGCGATGCATCTGCTGCGCCTCCTGATGAGCTCCCGCGACCTGCTGCGCACGGGAGCCCTGACGATCGACGTCACGGAGCAGCGCGAACCGCTGCTCGCGGTGAAGCGGGGCGAGGTGCCCTGGAGCGAGGTCGGGAGCTGGATGTCCCGTCTGGTGACGGAGGCCGACGAGGCGGCCGCCCGCAGCCCGCTCGCGCCCGAGCCGGACCACGCGCGCGTGGAGGACTTCCTCTTCCGGGTGCGCCGCGCGTCAGCGCTCCAGGGCGCCGACGGTGTCCTGCGGCCCCCGGGTGCCCTCCGGACCTCCCCGGACGCCGTCCAGGCGAACCCTGACGACGAAGGCGTGCAGCGCGTCGTGCGCGGAGGTGGCGTCGGGCAGCGCTGAGGCGTCCTGCGCCTCGTCGAGGAGCGTGTGGAGCCGCTCCACGTCCTCCTCCACGCGGGTACGGGAGATCTCCGCGGCCCCGTGCTCCCGCTCCGCCTTCGCGGCGATCAGGTCCGGCAGATACGCGGGAGACGCGACCTGCCCGGCCAGCGTCGGCAGGTCCGCGCGGACCTCGCCGCTGCGCATGAGGTGGATGCCGGTGAGCAGCACACGGAACGTGTAGAGCAGCGGCTTGAGTTCGCCGGTCTTCTCGAAGAGCCGCCACTGCGTGGTCGCGAACCCCCGGTAGTGGTGGGCGTGATGGCGGGTGAGGACCCCGGGGACGAGCGAGATGAGCTCACGGTGTTCGTCGCCGGTGCGCACGACGAGCGGCGAGAGCAGCTGCTCCAGCACATAGCCGTTGCGCCGCAGCATCAGCCGGACGAACTTGCGCAGGTCGTGGGTGACCAGATCCATCTCGACGCCGCCCTCGTCCCACATGCGCGACCGGGTCTCCTCCGGCTCGCGCAGCCCGACCAGGTCGGCCGTCGGCAGCAGATGGACACCGCGCAGGTCGACGTCGGAGTCGCTCGAGGGGAAGCCGTACAGGTGCGCCCCGGAGACGGTGGCGAAGAGCACGGGGTCGGGCTGTTCGCCCACCACGCTCGCGAGATCGGTGCCGGCACCGAGGACGTCTGTCATCCCTCAAGCGTCCCAGAGGGCCCCCAGCGCCATCAGGTCGCCCTGGTATTCGATGCGGTCGGCCCAGGCCGTCGGCCAGGCCTCCGAGCCGTGGTGGGCGCCCGCGAACGCCCCGGTCAGGCAGGCGATGGAGTCGGAGTCGCCCGAGGTGCAGGCGGCCCGGCGCAGCGCGGTGACGGGTTCGTCGACGAACAGCAGGAAGCACAGCAGGCCGGTGGCGAGCGCCTCCTCGGCGATCCAGCCGCCGCCGGTGGCCATGCAGGGGTCGGTCTCGGGCGAGACGGTGCGCACGGCGTGCCGGAGGTTGTCCAGGACGTCGAGGCACTCGTCCCAGCCGCGGGAGATGTACTGCTCCGGTGTGGCGTCCTCGCTGAAGGACCAGAGGTCGCCGAGCCAGCGGGAGTGATAGCGGTGCCGGTTCTCGTACGCGTACGAGCGCAGTCGGCCGACCAGTCCCATCGGCTCGACGCCCTGGGTGAGCAGCCAGATCGCGTGCGCGGTGAGGTCCGCGGCGGCGAGTGCGGTGGGGTGGCCGTGGGTCAGCGCGGCCTGGAACTGCGCGGCGCCCGCGCGCTGTTCGTCGCTGAGCCCGCGGACGAGTCCGACGGGCGCGACGCGCATGTTGGCGCCGCAGCCCTTGGAGCCGATCTGGCTGGCCTCCTGCCAGCGGCGCTTCTCGTTCTTGAGGAGGTTGCAGGCGACGAGGCAGGTCCGCCCGGGGGCGCGGTTGTTCTCGGGCGACTGGTACCAGTCCACGAACTCCTCGCGCACCGGCCGTTCCATCCCCAGCGGACCGAGCAGACCCCGGTTCATCGCCGTACGCATCCCCCGCGCCAGCGCCAGCGTCATCTGGGTGTCGTCGGTGACGATCGCGGGCCGGGGCAGCGCCATCTGCCGCCAGGGGCCGCACTTGTCGAGGATGGCGGGCACGGAGTTGAACTCGGTGGGGAATCCGAACGCGTCACCGAGGGCCAGGCCTATGAGGGATCCGGTGGCGGCGCGCTTCGCGAGGGTCGTGGTGGTCATCAGGGCCGTCCTTCCGAGATGGGACGCAGCAGGGGTGGGTGCAGGGCTTTGGCGCCGCCCGCGCGGTAGACGGCGGCGGGCTTGCCGCGGCCGCCGGTGAGGCGCGCGGCACCGGGGACCTGTTCGACGAATCCGGGCGTGGCGAGGACCTTGCGCCGGAAGTTGGGCCGGTCGAGCGCGGTGCCCCACACGGTCTCGTAGACCTGCTGCAGCTCGCCGAGGGTGAACTCGGGCGGGCAGAAGGAGGTGGCGAGACAGGAGTACTCCAGCTTGGAGCCCACGCGTTCGTGGGCGTCGGCGAGGATCCGGTCGTGGTCGAAGGCGAGCGGACCGAGCGCGTTGAACCGCAGCCACTGGGCCTGCGCCGCGTCGCCGCCGCCGTGCGGCTCGGGGGCGTCGGGCAGCAGGGCGGCGAACGCGACGGAGACGATCCGCATGCGGGGGTCGCGGTCGGGTTCGCTGTACGTGCGCAGCTGCTCCAGATGGAGTCCCGAGATGTCCGACAGCCCGGTCTCCTCAGCGAGTTCGCGGCGGGCCGCCGCCTCCGCGGACTCGTGGGGCAGCACGAAGCCGCCGGGCAGCGCCCAGCGGCCGGCGTACGGCTCCTGGCCCCGCTCGACGAGCAGCACCTGCAGTGCGCCCGCGCGCACGGTCAGGACGGCCAGGTCGACGGTGACGGCGAAGGGCTCGAAGGCGTACTTGTCGTACCCCTTGGGCGCCGTGCCGCCCGGCGCGTGGCCTTCCTCTGTCGCCACACCCCACCCCCTTTATGGTCAGCCTGACTATGGTCAGTACGACTATAAAGGGGGTGGGAGGATACCAACAAGGTTCTCAGCTTGGGAAGTTGCGGTTTCTCGAACCCGCCGCGGGAAAATTGTCCGCGCGTGCGGCGGAGGCGGCGGAAGGTGTTCCGTCCCGGGTGAACGCCGTTCGGATCACCGCTGGACCCGGGCGCGCGACACCTCCGGGCGCCGGGCCTCGGCACGGCGCGTGTCCGGACCCTGCGCCCGAGCGTGCGCCGGAGCGAGAGCGGCCACGAGCGCCCCCACGGCCGCGACTCCCGCCGAGACCCACAGCGCCGGACCGCAGCCGTCGACGAAGTCCGCCGCCGAACCGTAGCCCCCGTAGCGCGTGAACACGGCCGCGGCGACGGCGACTCCGAAGACTCCGCCCAGCTCGCGCAGCGCGTTGTTGACACCGGCGGCGACGCCCGCGTCGGCGGGCGGCACCGACGAGGTCACGGCGTTCGCGACGGTGGGGAAGACCATGGAGATGCCGACGCCCGCGATGATCAGCGGCAGCACCAGCCGTCCGTAGCCGACGCCGGGCTGCACCTGCCGGGCCAGCAGTCCGAGGCCGGCCGCCTGGAGCACGAGTCCCCCGAGCATGAAGGGCCGGTTCCCGAACCGGTCGGCGAGGGCGCCCGCGATCGGTGCCACCAGGAGCGGCATGCCGGTCCACACGAGGATGCGGACGCCGGCCTGCAACGGTGAACTCCCGAGGCCGAGCTGGAACAGCTGCGTGATCATGAAGAGGGAGCCGAGCAGCGACATGAACGTCAGGAAGGCGACGCCGTTGGCGGTGGAGAAGGCACGCCTTCGGAAGTACCCGAGGGGCAGCATCGGGTAGCGCGCCCGCGACCGCTCCCAGCCGAGGAAGGCCGCCACGAAGACGACTCCGACGGCCAGCGCGCCCAGCACTTCGGCGCTCCCCCACCCCGCCTGCGGCGCCCGCACCGGCGCCCAGGCGAGGCCGGTCAGTCCGACGGCGGCCAACAGCAGCCCCACGACGTCGAGTTGCGGACGCGGGCCGTGGCTCTCGCGCAGTTTCAGCGTGGCCAGGGGCAGCATCGCGAGCCCGGTCGGCACGTTCAGCCAGAAGATCCACTGCCAGGACAGTCCCTCGGTGACGGCGCCGCCGAGCACGGGCCCGGCCGCGACGCCGAGTCCGGTCACCCCGCCCCAGACCCCGATGGCGACGCCCCGTTTCTCGGCCGGGAACGCCTCACTGATCAGGGTCAGGGTGAGCGGCAGCAGGACGGCGGCGCCGGCGCCCTGGAGCACCCGCGCGGCGATCAGCTCGCCCGGCCCGGCGGCCAGTGCCGCGAGGGCCGAGGCCAGGGTGAACACGGCGAGCCCGGTGACGTACATCCGCCGCCGCCCGAAGCGGTCGCCGAGCGCGGCGCCGGTCAGGGTGAGGCAGGCGAAGACGAGGTTGTACGCGTTGATCGTCCACTCCAGGTCGGACAGGCTCGCCCCGAAGTCGGCCCGCAGGGCGGGCAGCGCGGTGGCCACGACGACCACGTCGAGGGAGCAGAGCAGCGCCCCCAGTCCGGCCAGGACGACGGTCCACGCACGGCGTGCGGGCATGGCGGACGGCTGCTGGACGGGGGCGCGCGCGGTGGTGTCGGTCATGACGGTTCCTTCCGTGAGGATCACTCACGGAAGACGGACCGGGCCCGCGTCGAAAAGGAATCGCGGCCGGGACGCCGTCCCAGGAACGCGAGGAGGACGTCACCGGGCCGGGCCGGCACCGGTACGCCGACCGGGTCGGCGAAGCGCACACCGCGGTCGGCGTCGGCGACCACGGCGTGCGCGACGGGCAGCAGTTCCACGGCGAGTCCGGACGGGATCGCCCGGGCCCGCCCGCAGGCACGGCCGACGTCCCAGCCGTGCACCGCGATCTCCAGGGCGCCGACGGCCGCCAGCAGCCCCGGGTCCAGGAACCGGTCCCCCACGGCCGGTGCGGCCGGGGCGGCCGGTGCGTCGGACACCGCCGCCCAGGCGCCGAGGAGGGCACGGGCCCGCTCGCGGAAGACGCACACCGGATCGGCGGCGGGCGGAGCGGGACACAGCCCGACCCGCCCGTCCGCGACGCCTTCGTAGAGCGCGTCCACCGAGTCGTCGAGGTGGCGGAGCAACTCCCCCAGGTCCCACTCGGCGCACGGTGTCGGCCACCGCAGGCCCTCCCGCGGCACCGTGGCGACGCTGCCCAGCGCGTACGCGAGCGACCGCTCCAGGAGCTCTCCCGGGTTCACGGGAGAACCCGGGGCAGGCCGAAGCCGGCGAACAGCCCCGGATCGAGGAAGACGGTGAGCCGCGCGATACCGCGCTCCTCGACGGTGAGCACCTGCACGGAGTGCGCCCGGAGCACGCCGTCGACCCCGCGTTCGTACGCCGCCACAGCAGGCTGCCCGTTGGCCCGTACGGGCACCATGCGGATCCATCCCGCCTCACGCCCGGAGAGCACCCGCACCCGCAGGAACCGCAGGACGTCCTTCCTCCCGCTGAACCATTCCAGGTGGGGCGGCATCTCCAGCTCGACCCCGTCCCGCAGCAGCCCCAGCAGCGACTCCATGTCGGCGTTCTCGAAGGCGCTCATGTAGCGGTCGAGGAGTTCGCGGTCGTCGGTCCCTTCGGGCTCGACCACCAGGTCCTCCTCCGGGGCGACCTCGTCGAGCCGGGCACGCGCGCGCTGGAGCGTGCTCTTGACCGCCGCGGTCGAGGTGCCGAGCAGAGCGGCGACCTCGGACGCCCGCCAGGCCAGGACATCCCGCAGGATGAGCACGGCCCGCTGCCGGGCGGGCAGATTCTGCAGCGCGGCGACCAGGGCGAGCCGCAGGCTCCCGCGCGCCGCGACGACCGTCGCCGGGTCGACGAGCGTGTCGGGCAGCGGCTGGAGCCACGGGATGTCCGTCGCGGGGGCCTGCAGAGGCTCCTCGGGCAGGTCTCCCGGCCCGCCGAGCCCGGTGGGCAGCGGACGGCGCCCCCGCCCCTCCAGCGCCGTCAGACACGTGTTGGTGGCGATCCGGTAGAGCCAGGTGCGCAGGCTCGCCCGGCCCTCGTACCTCTCGTAGGACCGCCAGGCCCGCAGATACGTCTCCTGGACGAGGTCCTCGGCGTCGTCGGCCGAGCCGAGCATGCGGTAGCAGTGGGCGAGCAGCTCCCGCCGGTAGGGATCCGTCAGCCGGACGAACTCGTCGCGGTCCGTCGTCTCGGTCATCGCCGCTCCCTTCGTTCGCACCGGGACGCCTCGGAGCACACCGGTGGTCCGTTCACCGGTACAGACCGGCGGGACGCCGAAAACGAATCGGCCGGCCCCGGAGAAGTTCCGGGACCGGCCGTCGTACGCGTGGGGCGTCCGGGGGCTGCGAGAGCCGCGGGGACTCCAGGGCTAGAGGCCGACCTCGGCCATCAGCATGCCGACCTCGGTGTTCGACAGGCGGCGCAGCCAGCCCGACTTCTGGTCGCCCAGGGTGATCGGGCCGAAGGAGACGCGCACCAGCTTGTCGACCGGGAAACCGGCCTCGGCGAGCATGCGGCGCACGATGTGCTTGCGGCCCTCGTGCAGGGTCACCTCGACGAGGTAGTTTTTGCCGGTCTGCTCCACGACACGGAAGTGGTCCGCCTTGGCGTACCCGTCCTCCAGCTGGATGCCGTCCTTGAGCCGCTTGCCCAGGTCGCGCGGGATCGGGCCGACGACGTGCGCGAGGTAGACCTTCTTCACGCCGTACTTCGGGTGGGTCAGCCGGTGCGCCAGCTCGCCGTGGTTGGTGAGCAGGATGACGCCCTCGGTCTCGGTGTCGAGCCGGCCCACGTGGAAGAGCCGCGTCTCGCGGTTCGTCACGTAGTCGCCGAGGCACTGACGGCCCTCGTTGTCCTCCATGGTGGAGACGACACCGGCGGGCTTGTTCAGCGAGAAGAACTGGTACGACTGCGTCGCGACCGTCAGCCCGTCGACCTTGATCTCGTCCTTCTCCGTGTCGACGCGCAGCCCCTGCTCCAGGACGATCTGGCCGTTGACCTCGACCCTGGCCTGGTCGACCAGCTCCTCGCAGGCGCGCCGGGAGCCGTAGCCCGCTCGCGCGAGGATCTTCTGCAGGCGCTCGCCCTCCTCCTCGGCACCCGGGAAGGTCTTGGGCAGCTTGATGTCCGGCTTGCCCGCGTACCGGTCCCGGTTGCGCTCCTCGGTCCGCGTCTCGTACTCGCGGGAGCGCGAGGGCTCCGTCCGGCCGGTGCGCTGCTGGCCCTGCCGGGGACCGCCCTTGGCGCCGCCGCGCGCGGAGGCACCGCGCCCGGACTTCGGGCCCTCCGGCGAGGCGCCGGGGCCTACGTCGTAGCGGCGCTCCTCGGGACGGGGCTTGCTGGGACGCTTCGGCTTGTCGTCGCGCCCTGCCGCGCCCCTCGGCTGGGAGCCGCTCCCACCGGCGCCCCGCGGGTTGCCACTGCCGCGCGAGCCGCCGCCCCCACCGCTTCCGCGCGGGTTGCCGCTGCCACGGGAGCCACTGCCCCCGCCGCTGCCCCGCGGGTTGCCGCGCCCGCTGTTCCTGCCACTGCCGCTGCCACTGCTTCGCATCAAAGTTCCGTCGTCGTCGTGTCGTCTGCATCTGCATCCGGTGCATCCGGATCGAACGACGGGACCCCTTCCAGCGTCTCGGCCTCGATCGCGTCCGCCTCGGGGAGGAAGGGCGCGAGCTCCGGGAGCTCGTCCAGACCGCGCAGGCCCATTCGCTCCAGGAAGTAGTTCGTCGTCGTGTACAGGATCGCACCTGTTTCGGGTTCCGTGCCCGCCTCCTCGACCAGACCCCTCTGGAGGAGGGTGCGCATCACGCCGTCGCAGTTGACTCCGCGGACCGCCGAGACCCTTGATCGGCTGACCGGCTGGCGGTACGCGACGACGGCGAGCGTCTCCAGAGCCGCCTGGGTGAGCCGGGCCTGCTGACCGTCCAGGACGAAGCGTTCGACGGCCGTCGCGTACTCGGGACGCGAGTAGAAGCGCCAGCCGCCCGCGATCAGCCTGAGCTCGAAACCGCGGCCCTGGACGGTGTACTCGTCGGCCAGTGCGCGCAGCGCGTCCGCGATCTGCCGCTTCGGCCGCTCGAGGATCTTGGCGAGGTGCTCCTCGGTGGCCGGCTCGTCCACCACCATCAGGACGGCCTCCAGGGCGGGCCTGAGATCGAGGTCGGCGACGGTGCGCGGCCCCGCGGGGGTGTCGGTGGTCTCCTCGCTCACGCCTTCTCCTCCTTGGTCCCGCGCCCTGCCTCGTCCCGCACCGCTTCCGCGGGCCGGTCGAACTCGTCGGTCACCCTGGGGCGGTCGTCGCCCTCCCCGCCCGTCCAGCGCACCATCAGGTCCCCGAGGGCCTCCTCCTGGTCCAGGGCGACGACCTTCTCGCGGTAGAGCTCCAGCAGGGCCAGGAACCGGGCGACCACGGTGAGGGTGTCGTCGGTGTCCTCGACGAGCGAGCGGAAGCTGGCCTCGCCGAGTTCCCGGAGCCGCGCCACCACGATCCCGGCCTGCTCCTGCACGCTGACGAGCGGCGCGTGGATGTGGTCGACGTACACCTGCGGCTTGGGTCTCGGCTGCATCGCCTTCACGGCGAGCTTCGCGAAGCCCTCCGCGCCGATGCTGATGACGACCTCGGGCAGCAGTGCGGCGTGATGCGCCTCGAGCCCGACGGTACGGGGATAGCGGCGGGCCTCCTCTTCGAGCCGCGCGTTGAAGATGTCCGCGATCCGCTTGTACGCGCGGTACTGGAGCAGCCGGGCGAACAGCAGGTCCCGCGCCTCCAGGAGGGCCAGGTCGGCCTCGTCCTCGACCTCGGCGGTCGGGAGCAGCCGGGCCGCCTTCAGATCGAGCAGCGTCGCCGCGACGACCAGGAACTCGGTCGTCTGGTCGAGGTCCCAGTCCGGGCCCATCGCCCGGATGTGCGCCATGAACTCGTCTGTGACCTTGGACAGCGCCACTTCGGTGACATCGAGTTTGTGCTTGGAGATCAGCTGGAGCAGCAGATCGAAGGGGCCCTCGAAATTCGAGAGCCGCACCTTGAAGACACCGTCACCGGACTCACCGGGAGCGCCGCCGGAGACCTCCGCGGACACCCCGGCCGGGCCCGCCGGCGCCCCGGGCGCCCCTGGGCCGTCTCCCGGCGTCTCAGGTGGCTCGGCCGGTCCGCCCGGCCCCGCGCATCGCTCCGGGCCCTCTCCAGGCCCCTGGAACAGCCCTGCCGGCTCCTCCGGCTCCCCGACGGCCCTCTCGGGCCCCGGAGCCGTCTCAGCCGCCTCTCCGGGCGTCTGTGACCACTCCACCGGCCCCATGGGCGCCTCGGCCGGCTCAGCGGCCTCCGCGGGCGCCTCAGCGGCCTCCGCGGGCGTCGCAGTCGACTCAGCGCCCTCTGCGGGCCTCTCTGCGGAGGTCTCCGGCAGGTCGACGGATACCTCGGATACCTCGGAGGCTTCGGATACCTCGGACGGTTCGGCCGACGCCGGTGCCGTCCCCGGCCCGCGCCCCAGCGCACGCCGACGACCGCCGGAGGCGGCGGACGGGGGCGGGACGTTCGAGGTCATGGCCGTCGCAGGCTACCGCTACCGCCCGCGCAGACGTCGTACGAGAATGCTCGCGTCCCCGCGGGATTCCAGATCGGCGAGGACCACCGCGACCGCCTCACGGACGATCCGCCCGCGGTCGACGGCGAGCCCGTGCTCGCCGCGGAGCACCAGGCGCGCGTGCTCGAGGTCCATCAGCTCCTCGGCGGACACGTACACCGTGATCTTCTCGTCGTGCCGCTCCCGCCCGCTGGGCCGGCGGTTGGCGGCACGCGCCCGCTTGCGGGAGGACTGCCCGGCGGCGGCCGGGGCGGCAGAACCTTCCTGCGTCGTCTGACGGCGCCCCGAGCGGTCCGCGGCGCTGCCCCGGCTGCGGGACTCTCCCGCGTCGGACGACTCGGCGCCGGCGGCGACATGTTCGTCGCCCTCGCCGTCACCGCCCCGGACCGGCACCGACTGGGGCGCGTCCTCCCCGGCGGCCGCCGCGTCGCTCTCGCCGGCCGGAGCCGGCACCCGGGCCTCGCCGTTGGTCCGACGTGAGGGCGTGGACGACTGGAGCGCCATTCCCCCGGTGGTACGGAACAGTTCGTCGGCCCCCGGCAGACTCACTCGGCGTGACACCGGGCGAGCACCTCCCTGGCGAGCTGGCGATAGGCGGCGGCACCTACGGAGTTGGAGGCGTAGGTGGTGATCGGCTCACCGGCGACCGTGGTCTCCGGGAAGCGGACGGTCCGGCCGATCACGGTGTGGTAGACGTGATCGTCGAAGGCCTCGACGACGCGTGCGAGCACCTCACGGCTGTGCACCGTGCGGGAGTCGTACATCGTGGCGAGGATCCCGTCGAGTTCCAGCTCGGGGTTGAGCCGCTCCTGGACCTTCTCGATGGTCTCGGTGAGCAGGGCGACACCGCGCAGCGCGAAGAACTCGCACTCCAGCGGCACGATCACCTTGTGGGCCGCCGTCAGCGCGTTCACGGTGAGCAGGCCGAGCGAGGGCTGACAGTCGATCACGATGTAGTCGTAGTCGGCCAGCAGCGGCTTCAGGGCGCGCTGCAGCGTGGACTCGCGGGCGACCTCGCTCACCAGTTGCACCTCGGCGGCGGACAGGTCGATGTTGCTGGGCAGCAGGTCCATGTTCGGGACCGCCGTCTTCAGGAGCACGTCGTCGGCCACCATGCCCCGCTCCATGAGCAGGTTGTAGACGGTGAGGTCGAGCTCCATCGGGTTGACGCCGAGACCCACGGACAGCGCGCCCTGCGGGTCGAAGTCGACGAGCAGCACCCGGCGTCCGTACTCGGCGAGCGCGGCCCCCAGGTTGATGGTCGACGTGGTCTTGCCCACGCCGCCCTTCTGGTTGCACATCGCGATGATCGTCGCGGGGCCGTGGCTGGTCAGCGGACCCGGGATCGGGAAGTAGGGCAGCGGGCGCCCCGTCGGGCCGATGCGCTCACGGCGCTGGCGAGCCGCGTCGGGCGCGAGCGTGGCCGCGTACTCCGGATCGGGCTCGTACTCGGCGTCGGGGTCGTAGAAGTGCCCCTCGGGCAGTTCGTCGTAGTCGGCGAAGTGGGTGTGGTTCTCGCCACTTCCGTTGCCGGCCATGGCGTTCACGTGATGGCCATCCATGCTCGGGTGTGCTGTCTGAGTCATCCGGGGACTCTGGTGGGCTGCGAAGGTTCGGACAGCGACGGAGCCGACAGCCTCGAGCCCCGTGGGGCTCTGGCCCCGCGCCGGCATTCCTGGTTGACCACCCCCGGGAGTAAATGTCGACTCATTCACAAGTCGTCTTACCTCCTTGGTGACCAGGAAACTTCTAGATAGGTCAGCGTGGCACCATGCCGACGGTTGGCGACTCTATGGCGTGTCACCGCTCCGCAGCAACACAATCCGCCGGACCCGACCCGATGTGTCGGCAACCGAACACCCCTCTGTCAAGGGCGTAAGGCCGTCGCACAGCAGGTTTCACCGGTGTGCGAATCGGTTGAAGAGTTACGTTCGCGGCGAGTTGAACGAGTGTCGCAAAGTGACCCGACACACACCCGGCCGGACCTTGTCGGGCAAGGTCCGGCCGGGTACGCGGTGTTGACGACCTGTGTTGACGTATCGCCTTTTGTCAGCCCGGAGTCGGCCGGAATGTCGACTCCTGGAGCTGCCGGGGGTCTCAGCCGAGCAGGGTCACGAGCTCGACGTGTTCCAGTCCGTGCGCCTCGGCGACCTCGCGGTAAACAACCTTGCCGTCATGGGTGTTGAGGCCCTTGGCCAGCGCGTTGTCACGGCGCAGAGCCTCGGCCCAGCCGCGGTTGGCGAGCTCGACGATGTACGGCAGCGTGGCGTTGGTCAGCGCGTAGGTCGAGGTGTTGGGCACCGCGCCGGGCATGTTGGCGACGCAGTAGAAGACCGAGTTGTGGACCGGGAAGGTCGGCTCGGCGTGAGTGGTCGGACGCGAGTCCTCGAAGCAGCCGCCCTGGTCGATCGCGATGTCGACAAGGACACTTCCCGCCTTCATTCGCGAGACGAGCTCGTTGGTGACCAGCTTCGGAGCCTTGGCACCGGGGATCAGCACGGCACCGATGACGAGGTCGGCCTCGAGGCAGGCCTTCTCCAGCTCGAAGGCGTTGGAGACGACGGTCTGGATCTTCGTACCGAAGATCTTGTCCGCCTCCTTGAGCTTGTTGATGTCGCGGTCGAGCAGGGTCACGTGGAAGCCCATGCCGATGGCGATCTGCGCGGCGTTCCAGCCGGAGACGCCACCGCCGATGACGACGGCCTTGGCCGCCAGCACACCCGGGACACCGCCGGGCAGGACACCACGGCCGCCGTTGGCGCGCATCAGGTGGTAGGCGCCGACCTGCGGGGCGAGGCGGCCCGCGACCTCGGACATCGGGGCGAGCAGCGGCAGCGCGCGGCTGGGGAGCTCGACGGTCTCGTACGCGATCGCCGTGGTGCGGGACTCCAGGAGCGCGTCCGTGCACTCCTTGGAAGCGGCCAGGTGCAGGTAGGTGAAGAGCGTCTGGTCCTTGCGGAGCCGGTGGTACTCCTCCGCGATGGGCTCCTTGACCTTCAGCAGCAGGTCGGCGGTGGCCCAGACCTCGTCGGCGGTGCCGAGGATCTGCGCACCGGCGAAGACGTACTCCTCGTCCGTGATCGAGGAGCCGACGCCGGCGTTCTGCTCGACGAAGACCTGGTGGCCGTGGCGCACCAGCTCGTGCACGCCGGCGGGGGTGATGGCCACCCGGAACTCGTTGTTCTTGACCTCGCGGGGGATGCCGACCTTCACGTCGATCACGGTCCTTGACTCAGAGGGCTCTGGGGCTGTGCATGCCGAGGCGACGCAGGCCAGGCAATGCAGGTCATACCCGACGTACGGGAGCACACCGGGAAACACCACGGAAGAACGCGGCGGAGCCAGTCTAATGAAGGGATTCCCTCTGTCTAGCCTTTCAATGCATCAATCTTCAGCGGATGCACTGCGGATTTCGCAGGCATTAGTGCCGTGTTCCATGCCGGATGCACTCTCAGGGAGCTCATCTCCCAGCATGCGCTCGGCCGCCGCGCGGTGCAGCCGGGCGGCCGCCGGGTCGCCGAGCCGGTCCAGGGTGTCGGCCAGCCTGAGCTGCAACGCGGCCTGCAGGCGTACGTCGTCCGCTCGGCGCGCCCACTCGACGGCCTCCTGGCAGGTGCGCAGCGACTCCGCGGGCCGTCCCGCGTACTCCTGGACACGCGCCATCTCGCTCAACGCCCTTGCCTGGGCGGCGACATCGCCGTTCTTGCGGTGTCCCGCGACGGCGGCGCGCCAGTTGACCAGCGCCTCGCCGTAACGGCCCGCGTAGGTGTGCGCGGTGGCGATGCGCCCGTACAGCCGGGCGGCGTCCACCCGCTCCCCCCGCGCGAGCCGCTGGGCGAGCGCCCTGCCGTACCAGTCGGCGGCCCGGTCGTAGTCCCCGAGCTCCTGGTGGGCGCCGCCTACGGATTCCATCGCGCGGCCGGTCGCGTACGGGTCGTTCGCCTCGCGTCCGGCGTCGAGCGCGGCCCGGTAGCGGGCGAGGGCGTCGGCCGTACGGCCGGTCTGCGCGTCCAGGTCGGCGAGATTGAGCAGGGCCGCGGCCTTCTCCCGGGGCAGATTCCGGCGCTCGGCCACGTCCAGGACGAGACGGTGGATCCCGTACAGCTCGGACGCCGCCGCCTGGGTGCCGAAATGGACGACCATCGCCCGCACCAGAGCGGCCATCAGCCGTCGGGCGAGGGTGTCCAGCTCCCCGTCGGCGACCGCCAGCCGGGCCGAGGCGAGCAGCGCGGGCTGCCGGACGCGCAGCCAGTCCTCGGCCGCCCGGGGGCTGGGGAAGCGCAGGGCACGCGGCATTCCGGCGAGTTTCTCGCGGGCGGGCGAGCTGTCGGTCTCGGTGATGGCGCGGCAGGACACCAGCAGCCGCACGGTCCGCTCCAGCATCCGGGCGCGGGCCAGCTGCACCTCGGCGGGCCGGTCGTGGGTCTCGACGAGCGCCTGGAGCAGGGGCAGGAGGCAGCCGGGAACCTCGTACTGCGGCAGCGGCGACGGAATCGCCCGCAACAGGCCGAGGGCGACGAAGTCGTCCAGCGTGGTCTGCGCCGCCTGGACCGAGCAGCCGGCCAGCGCGGAGGCGGTGTGCGGGTCGACGAGGCCCGCGGGGGCCAGCGAGAGCAGTCGCAGTATCCGCCCGGCGGTGCCCGGCAGCGAGGCGTACGAGAGCCGGAAGACCCGCGCGAGCGGTGTGCCGTCCTCGCCCTCGGTGCGCAGCTGCTTGGCGAGGTCGGCGACGGCGGAGGCGGGGCGCGCGGCGAGCCGGCCGCCGGCCAGCACCAGTGCGGCGGGCTGGCCCGCACACAGTTCGACCAGTCCCTCGGCGGCGAGCGGATCGACGGTGATGCGCACCGAGCCGGTGAAGTGGCCGAGGAGTTCGAGGGCGGATTTGGTGTCCAGGCCGCCGAGGGTGCAGGGGCGGACGTCCGCGATCCCGGTCAGTGGGCCGCCGGAGACCGCGATGACCAGGCATTCCGGGGAGTCGGGCAGCAGCGCGTCGACCTGTTCGGAGTCGGCCGCGTCGTCCAGCAGGAGCACCGCCCGGCGGACGGCGAGGGCCTCGCGCAACCGCTCGCCGAGGTCGTCGGCCCCGGCTCCGGGGGGTGTGGGCAGTCCCAGGGCGGTGAGCAGTTCCCGCGCGGTGGCCTCGGTCGGTACCGGGGTGCCGTCGGGTTCGGTGAGGCGGGCGCGCAGTAGGCCGTCGGGGTAACTCTCCGCGACCTGTGCCGCGAGCTGAGCGGCGAGCGCGGTGCGGCCGGAGCCGGGCTTGCCGGCGATGAGCAGCACCCGCGCGCGCGGTGCCTTGCGGCCGGAGAGGGTGTCGAGGCCGGCGCGCTCGATGTCCGCCCGGAGTTCCTTCAACTCTCTTGTACGGCCCAGGAACTGACTCTTCGTAGGAGCGGACCCGGCAGCCGGGCGCTGCCCCTTGGCCGACACCTTGGTGCCGCCGTCGTCCACCGCCTGATCCGCCACGGGCCACGCTCCCGTTCCACTGCGCGCGCAAGCCCGCCGGGACTCCGGTTCGGGCGTTTCCAGAGCCTAGTTCACGCTCTGCGACGATCCGTGCGGAGCGCGGCGGAGACGTCCCCCGATCGGATCAGGCGATCGTAGGACCGGTACCCCCGGACGGGCGCGTGGCGGCCCGTCCGGAGTGAGGCTGAGAGACGGAGACTGTTCCGCGGAAGCGGGGTCAGGCCTCGAAAGGGCGCGCGGGCCACGGAGCCTCGGCCGGGCGCAGCGCGTCGAGTCCGTCGCCCTGCCGCGCGGCGAGGAGCGAGAGGGCGCCCACGACCAGGCAGTTGTTGTGCAGATCACCGGCGAGCACACCACGGACGAGCTCGTCGAGGGGGACGCGGGCCAGCTCCATGTCGGCCTCCTCGTCCTCGACCTCGAACCGCTCGCCCTCCGCCGCGGAGAGGTCACGGGCCAGGAAGATCCGGACGGCTTCGTCGCAGCCGCCGGGCGTGGTGTAGACGTCGGTCAGCACATGCCAGGTCTCCGCCTTGACATGCGCCTCCTCGTAGAGCTCGCGCTGGGCGGCGTGCAGCGGATTCTCGCCGGGGATGTCGAGCAGGCCCGCCGGGATCTCCCACAGCTTGTGGCGCACGGGGTGGCGGTACTGGCGCAGGACCAGGACACGGTCCTCCTCGTCGAGTGCGAGGACCGCCACGGAGCCCGGGTGGACCTGGTAGTCGCGGCGCACGACCGCTCCGCCGGGCATGACCACGTCGTCGGTGCGCACCGAGGTCTTGTTGCCCTTGAAGGGGGTCTCGGTCGCCCGGACCTCCCACTCCTCGGGGGTGTCCTTGATCGTCATGGCCTGTCCTCCCACACGCGCAAAAAGAAACCGGTCCGGTGACGGAACCGGGGCACGCGCCCGGCGGGAAAACCCGCGGACACGCACCCCGATCACCGTACAGCCCTGGTGTTACTTGCCCGTCTTGCGCTCCACCGCGGCCTTGACCAGGCCCGCGAAGAGCGGGTGCGGCCGGGTCGGACGGGAGCGCAGCTCGGGGTGCGCCTGGGTCGCGACCAGGTACGGGTGGACGTCGCGCGGGTACTCGACGTACTCGACGAGCTTGCCGTCCGGGGAGGTGCCGGAGAACTGCAGACCGGCCTTCTTCTCCAGCTCGGCGCGGTAGGCGTTGTTCACCTCGTAGCGGTGCCGGTGGCGCTCCTCGACGTACTCCTTGCCGTCGTACACCTCGCGCACGATCGAACCGTCGGCGAGCTTGGCCGGGTACATGCCCAGGCGCATGGTGCCGCCCATGTCGCCCTCGCCCGCCACGATGTCGAGCTGCTCGGCCATCGTGGAGATGACCGGGTGGCCGGTGCCGGAGTCGAACTCGGTGGAGTTGGCGTCGGGGATGTCCGCCAGGTTCCGCGCGGCCTCGATCACGATGCACTGCAGGCCGAGGCAGAGGCCGAGCAGCGGGATCCGGTTCTCGCGGGCGTACTGGATCGCACCGACCTTGCCGGACACACCGCGGTCGCCGAAGCCGCCGGGGATACAGATCGCGTCGACGTCGCCGAGCTGCTTGGCCGCGCCCGCGGGGGTCTTGCAGTCGTCCGACGCGACCCACTTGATCTTGACGCGGGCCTTGTTGGCGAACCCGCCGGCGCGCAGCGCCTCGGTGACCGAGAGGTAGGCGTCGGGCAGGTCGATGTACTTGCCGACGAGCGCCATGGTGATCTCGTGGACCGGGTTGTGGACGCGGTCGAGCAGGTCCTCCCAGGTCCTCCAGTCCACGTCGCGGAAGGGCAGGTCCAGCTTGCGGACGACGTAGGCGTCCAGGCCCTCGGTGTGCAGGACCTTCGGGATGTCGTAGATCGACGGGGCGTCGATCGCCGCGACCACGGCGGCCTCGTCGACGTCGCACATCAGCGAGATCTTGCGCTTGATGGCGACGGGCACCTCGCGGTCGGCCCGCAGCACGATCGCGTCCGGCTGGATACCGATGTTGCGGAGCGCCGCCACCGAGTGCTGCGTCGGCTTGGTCTTCAGCTCGCCGGACGGGCCGATGTACGGGAGGAGCGAGATGTGCACGACGAACACGTTGTCGCGGCCGACCTCGTGACGGACCTGGCGGACCGTCTCCAGGAAGGGCAGGGACTCGATGTCGCCGACGGTGCCGCCGACCTCGGTGATGACGACGTCGACGTCGTCGGCCGCCATACGGCGGATGCGGTGCTTGATCTCGTTGGTGATGTGCGGGATGACCTGCACGGTGTCACCGAGGTACTCGCCGCGCCGCTCCTTGGCGATGACGGTGGAGTACACCTGTCCGGTGGTCACATTGGCCGAGCCGTCCAGGTCCACGTCGAGGAAACGCTCGTAGTGACCGATGTCCAGGTCCGTCTCGGCGCCGTCGTTGGTGACGAACACCTCGCCGTGCTGGAACGGGTTCATGGTGCCCGGGTCGACGTTCAGGTACGGGTCGAGCTTCTGCATCGTGACCCGCAGACCGCGGGCCTTGAGCAGCGCGCCCAGGCTGGAGGCGGTCAGCCCCTTCCCGAGAGAGGAGGCGACACCCCCGGTGACGAAGATGTGCTTGGTCGTCGTGGCTGTGCTGTTTCGAAAAGCACTGGGCGGCATGGCCAAGAGGGGGCTCCCGTGGTCGCGGTCTGGGGTGCGTGCCGGCGTGGGTTCCGGAGAAATTTCCGGAGGTGCCGTCGCTGCGGTTCGGGGGTTTCTTGCCCACCGGTCCACGGGCTACCAGGGTATCAGCGACAGAACGAGACCGCTTCCGGCCACGCTCCGCGCATACCTGGGCACACACCTCGCACACCGCTCACTCGATCGGCTCAGCCGGGTTGCACGGAGCGGCACGCGGATCTTCCAGGTGCGTCGTATCCTGCTCGGACACTCGCTGCCGAGGCTGTCCGGCGCACGGCACCATCCCGTCCGTACCCCGGAACAAAGAGGGCTTGTCAGTTCGTTTCGAGACGAGATTCGCATCGCCCATCGCACCGACAACTGACGTTTCGCAGCGACGCACGACCGACGTCCCCACCATCGACGTTCCGCAGTTACCGACCTTCCCCATTGCCTACTGTTCCGCAGTACCTACGTTCCCTTTGACCGCAAGAGCGACCGCCCCGCGAAGGGGCGACGTGGCCGTTCGACTGGAGATGCACGTGGCCGGGCGCATCGAGGACTACGCACTCATCGGAGACATGCAGACAGCCGCGCTGGTCTGCCGGGACGGCACAGTCGACTGGCTGTGCCTGCCCCGCTTCGACTCCCATGCCGTCTTCGCAGGACTGCTCGGCACGGAGGAACACGGATTCTGGCGGCTCGGACCCGCGCACGCGGCCGACGCCGAACCACCCACGGCGGCGCGCCGCCGGTACCGCGGCGACTCCCTGATTCTCGAATCCGAGTGGGACACCCCGCGCGGCACGGTCCGGGTGATCGATTTCATGCCGCCGCGTGACGGCGCCCCGCAGCTGATCCGGATCGTCGAGGGCGTCACGGGCCGGGTGCCGATGCGCTCCGCGCTGCGGATGCGTTTCTCGTACGGCCGTGTGGTGCCCTGGGTGCACAAGCACGAGGGGCGCACGGTCGCGGTCGCCGGACCGGACTCTGTGTGGTTCGACACGGCCTGCGAGACGTACGGCAAGGCGCTGACGACATACGCCGACTTCACGGTGGCGCCGGGTGACCGGATCGCCTTCACGATCTCGTGGGAGCCCTCGCACAAGCAGCCGCCCGCGCTGCCCGAGCCGGAGCAGTCCCTGGAGGCGACGGAGGAGTTCTGGCGCGACTGGGTCGACCAGTGCACGTACCACGGCCCCTACCGCGAGGCCGTCGTCCGCTCCCTGATCACGCTGAAGGCCCTGACGTACGCGCCCACGGGCGGCATCGTCGCCGCGCCCACCACCTCCCTCCCGGAGGAGATCGGCGGCGTCCGCAACTGGGACTACCGCTACACATGGCTGCGCGACGCGGCCATCACCCTCTCCTCGCTGCTGCGCACCGGCTACCGCGAGGAGGCCCGCGCCTGGCGCGAATGGCTGCTGCGCGCGGTCGCGGGCGACCCGGAGAACCTCCAGATCATGTACGGCATCGCGGGGGAACGGGAGTTGGGCGAGGCCGAGCTCGACTGGCTCCCCGGGTACGAGGGTTCGGCGCCGGTCCGCGTCGGGAACGGCGCCGCGCACCAGCTCCAGCTCGACGTCTACGGCGAGGTCACCGAGGCCCTGCACCTGGCTCACATGACGGGCCTGTCCCGCAACGACTACGCCTCGCTGCTCCAGTTGAAGCTGATCCGCTACCTGGAGGACCACTGGGACCAGCCGGACGAGGGAATCTGGGAAGTCCGGGGCCCGCGGCGGCACTTCGTGCACTCCAAGGTGATGGCCTGGGTCGCCGTCGACCGCACCATCAAGCTCATCGAGTCCGGGGACGCGGACGGCCCGCTGGAGAAGTGGCGCGAACTGCGCGACGACATCCACCGGGACGTGTGCGAGAAGGGCTACGACAAGGAACGGAACACGTTCACGCAGTCGTACGGCTCGAAGGAACTCGACGCCTCCCTGCTCCTCATCCCGCAGATGGGCTTCCTGCCGCCGGACGACAAGCGCGTGATCGGCACCATCGAGGCGATCCAGCGCGAGCTGTCCACCCCGGACGGCTTCATCCTGCGCTACCCGACCGCCGGCGAGGACGCGGGCGTGGACGGCCTGGAGGGCGACGAGGGCGCGTTCCTCGCCTGCTCGTTCTGGATGGCCGACGACCTCGCGATGATCGGGCGGGTCGACGAGGCCCGCAAGCTCTTCGAACGGCTGCTGGCCCTCCGCAACGACCTCGGGCTGCTGGCCGAGGAGTGGGACCCGGTTCTCCAGCGCCAGGTCGGGAACTTCCCGCAGGCCTTCAGCCACGTTCCGCTGATCGACACGGCCCTGCGGCTGACGGCGAGCGGGGCGTACGGCGGCTGAGCCCGCCCGGATCGGGCGCGCCGGGGCGGACTCGTCCCGGCGCGCCCCATCCGTCGCGCCCGCCTAGCCTGGAAGGAGTCCTGTCCCCTCATGGAAGGGGGCGGCTGCCATGGCTCCCCTTTCGAAGGCGGGCGTGGCACTCGCCGCGCTCCGCGCCGATCTGTCCGGTGACGTGGTCACCCCCGACGATCCGGGGTACGACGAAGCCCGGACGATCTTCAACGCGATGATCGACCGGCGACCCGCCGTGATCGTGCTGTGCGAGGGCGAAGCAGACGTGACGCGTGCGGTGCGATTCGCACGGGAGCTGGATCTGCCGATCGCGGTACGCGGCGGCGGCCACAGCGTCTCCGGGATGTCACTCAACGACGGCGGTCTGGTCATCGACCTCAGCCGGATGCACGCTGTCACGGTCCACCCCGGTTCCGAGACGGTACGGGTCGAGGGCGGAGCCGTCATGAGCCATCTCGACCGGGCCGCCCAGCCGTACGGCCTCGCGACCACCGGCGGCCGTGTCTCGACGACCGGCGTCGGCGGCTTCGTCCTCGGTGGCGGCACCGGCTGGCTGGACCGGTCGTTCGGCCTCGCCGCCGACAATCTGCTCGGCGTCGAGCTGGTGATCGCCGACGGCTCGCCGGTGCGCGCCACCGACCAGGAGAACCCGGAGCTGTTCTGGGCCCTGCACGGCGGCGGCGGGAACTTCGGCGTCGCCACCGCGCTGACCCTCAAGCTGCACCCGCTGCCCGAGTTCTCGATCGCCATGATGATGTACCAGCCGGGCACCGGCCCCGACGTGGTCCGCATCTACCGCGAGATCATCGAGAACGGGCCGCCGGAGGCGAGCGGCGGCATCATCTATCTGACCGGCCCGCCCGAGGAGTTCATGCCCGAGCACCTGGTCGGCAAGCGCCTGTGCGGCGCCCTCGTCGCGTACGCGGGCGGCGAGGACGACCTGCGCAAGGTCGCCCAGCCGCTGCTGGCACTGCCGCACGAGGTCGAGATCGTCACCGCCCTGCCCTACCCCGACTTCCAGTGCATGCTCGACGACCCGCCCGGCATGCGGAACTACTGGTCGGCGGAGTACCTGACCGGCGCGCCCGACGACTTCGTGGACGTGTTCTGCGCCCTCGGCGACGCCATGCCCGTCCCCACGGGCAACCAGCACGTGCTGTTCCCGCAGGGCGGCGCGATCGCCGCCGGACCGTCCCGGTTCCCGGTCCCCTACCGGGACGCGCCCTGGGCCGTGCACCCCTTCGGCATCTGGGAGGACCCCGCCGACGACGCACGGTGCGTCGAGTGGGTCAGGAAGGTCCGCGCCGATGTCCAGCCGTGGAGCACCGGCGCGGTCTACCTCAACTTCATCGGGGACGAGGGCACGGACCGCGTGGTGGCCGGCCTCGGCACCGGGAACCTCCGGCGGCTGGCCGCGGTGAAGGCCGAGTACGACCCGGACAACGTCTTCCGCTTCAACCACAACATCGCCCCGGCAGCGGCCGCCTGACCGCGCCGCTCCCCGGCCCGCGCAGCCCGCGACCGCCCCCGTCACCCGCCGGAGATGCCTCCGGAACCCGTCCACGGGTAGCGTCCGCTGCATGGACAGCCGTTACGACACCCAAGGCGCCGGAATCACCGTGCAGCGGGCCCTTGAGCTGCCCGGGCTGCGCAGCGGGCTTCCGGAGATCATCGCGGGGGCCGACCGGCTGCACCGGACCGTGCGCTGGGTGCACGCGGGCGAGGTACCGAACATCGCTTCACTGCTCAAGGGCGGCGAACTGCTGCTGACCACGGGTTACGGTCTCGGCACCCGCCCGGCCGAACAGCGCGCGTTCGTCCGCACCCTCGCCGAGCGCGGTATCGCGGCGCTAGTCGTGGAGCTCGGCCCACGCTTCGCCCGGCTGCCCGCCGCGCTCGTGGAGACGGCACGGTCCACCGGTCTGCCGCTGGTCCAGCTGCACCGCGAGGTGCCCTTCGTGACCGTCACGGAGGAGATCCACACCGAGATCGTCAACGGCCACTACGCACTGCTCCAGCAGGCCGAGGAGGTGCACCGGCACTGCACCGAGGCCCTCCTCGGCGGCGGCGGAGTCCCTCAGGTCCTGCGCATCCTCGCCGACTTCAGCGGCAACCCGGTCTTCCTGGAGACGGCCGACGGGCAGCTCCTGTACGCCGCCGGGGCCGGCTCCGCGGGCGCCGACCCGCTGCAGGTCTGGGAGGGGCTGCGCGGCCAGCACAAGGAGGAGCCGCCCGCCGGGACCACCCTGGTGGACGTGCCCGGGGGCGGCCCGGGCACCGGTTCCGTGCGGGCCCGGCTGGTTCTGCTGCCGGTGGGCGCCCCGGTCGCCCCGGTGCACCGGATCGCCGCCGAGCGGGCCGCCGGCATCCTGGCCGTCGTACTGATGCAGGCCCGCCAGGAGGAGGAGCTGGCCGCGCGTGGGCGCGGCGACTTCCTCACCGACCTCGCCGAGGGCCGTATCGAGGCCGAGGACGCGCCCGCGCAGGCCCGTGTGCTCGGCTTCAAGCCCGGCGCCGGCCCGCTTCTGCCGGTCGTGATGCGACTCGCCGACGGCCTCGCCCCCGGCGGCGGCTGGGCGGTCCTGGCCCGCGCGGTCGCCGAGGAGCTGGCCTCGGTGGGTGTTCCGGTCCTGCTGGGTGTACGCCCCGTCGAAGGGCGGGTCCCGCTGCTGCTCGGCCTGCGCTCGGAGTCGGAACGGGGGGCCGTCGCGGACCGCGTCGCGGCGGCACTGCGCGCCGGTGTGGAGCGGGCGGGCATGCAGCGGCCCGGGGCACAGCCGCCGGTGGTGGTGGTCGGGGTCGCGGGCGGCTGGGCTGCCGCGTCGGCGGGACTTCGGCACGCGGCGGAGACGGCGACGGCGGCGCAGGGCCTGCCGGACCACCCCTGGTACGACGCCCGCCGCCTGGACATCGACCTGCTCCTGTGGCGGCTGCGCGAGCACCCCGACCTGGCCGCCTTCGTGGACCGAGCGATCGGCCCGCTCCGCGATCACGACAACCGCTCCAAGCCGCCGCTGCTTCCCACCCTGCAGACGTACTTGGCGCACGCGGGCCGCAAGGCGGAGACCGCCCGCGAGCTGCATCTCAACCGGCAGACCCTCTACAACCGCCTCGCCAGGATCGGCGAGTTGCTGGGCATGGACCTGGACGACCCGCAGACGGTACTGGCGTTGAGCCTGGCACTGCGGGCACGCAGGCATGTTCCCTAGCCTGCGGCTTGTTCTCCGGTCAGCCCAGCGGCCGGGGCTGGGTCAACTCGTCGTAGACACTCAGCACTTGGGCGACCGTCTCGTCCTCGGTCGGCCAAGTGGCGGCCTGCCGGATGCCTTTGTCCCGCAGGACCTCCTGACGTGCCGGATCCGCGAGCAGACGGACGACGGCGTCCCCGAGCGCTTTCGCGTTCCCGTACGGGACGAGTTCGGCCGCGTCGCCGACCATTTCGGGGATGCCCCCGACCGCGGTGGCGACGAGCGGCACGCGCGCGTGGAGGGCCTCCTGCACCAGCACCGAGCGGGACTCCCATCTGCTCGGCAGCAGCGCGAGGTCGGCGGCGGCGAGCAGCTCCGTGATGTCGTCACGCCGCCCGATGAGCCGGACCGGCAGTTCCTCGTCCTCGATCCGGCGCTGGAGAACGGAGCGCAGCGGCCCCTCCCCCGCGATGACCAGCAGCGGCATGGGATCGAGGCGGCACCACGCGCGCGCGGCGTCGAGCAGAGTGTGGTAGCCGCGGTGCCTGTCGAGCGAGCCGACCGCCATGAGCAACGGACGGTCGGTCGAACCGAGTTCGGCCCGCGCCTTGTGCCGGAACCGGTCGGGTTCGGCGGACTCGACGGGCCGGCGCGGCGTGGGAAGCGCGACGGCGGCCAGCCGCGCGTCCCGTGCTCCCCTGCTGCGGGCCCGGTCCACCAGGTCGGACGAGGTCCCGAGCACCACGGCGGCGGCTCTGGCGACCCGCCGCTCGAGGAGCCGCAGGACATGGGCCCGCGCGCCGTCGGCCTCCGAACGGGTGTGCCAGGTGACGACGAGCGGAACGCGCCGCCCGCTGAGTGCCAGGGTCGCCCGCAGCGCCGCGTGCAGCCCGTGCGCGTGCACGAGATCGGCTTCCGCGCAGGCCGCCCGCAGCGCGGACACGGAGGCGGGGTCGCTGCCGCGGGGCACGGGAACGTGGTGCGCGCCCACCCCGGTGAACCCGTACAAGCGATCCGCCTCGGTGGGCGAGCAGACGGTGACCCGCACCCCCCGGGCGACCAGACCCGAGGCCAGCGACCGCACATGCGCGCTGCTGCCCGCGCTTCCGCCGCCGAGCACCTGCACGGTGCGCAGCGGCAACTGGCCGTGCGGTGAGTGGCTGCTCACGTGGCTCACGTGGCCGGGGCTCCTGGTTCGGCGTCGGACGGTCGCGAAGGAACGTACAGAAGGATCGGGCTGCGGGGATGTACCGGACGTCGTGCACCGCGTACTACGCCAAGGATGCCAGGCCGCACGGACGTTCCGGCACCGCCATCGCGACGAGGGCACGTCAGACGGGGCAACTCGGCGACGACGGTCACCCGCACGAGTGAGGAATAGGCCATTCTGGGGAGGTCCCGAACCACAACAAACCCCACCCGGTGCACCCCTGACCCCCCGTACATCGCGAGCCACCTCACCACCCAAGAGCCACCCGCCCACCCCGAGCCGCTCCAGCCGCCAAGAGGTGACCGCGCATCGCGGGCCACCCCGACCCCCAAGAACCACCCGCCCCGCACGAGCCACCCTCACATCGCGAGCCACTCCCGTGGCCATGCGGCGCCCGCACATCGCGAGCCACCCCGGTGCCCGGGAGCCACCCGCTCCACGCAAACGGCCCCGAAACCCAAGAGGCGCCCGCTCATCGCCGGCCCGCCCCGGCGTCAAGGACACACCCGTCCAACGCCGGCAATCCAGGTCCCCGAGGGCCGCCCCGGCATCGCGAGCAACTCCACTCGCCAACAGGCACCTGCCGGGCCGTCCCGGCGTCCATGAGGCATCCGCGCTCCGCGAGGCGCATCCTGCGTCACCCGGCGCGCCCCGGCCGCCTCACTCCCCGGCGCACCCCAACGTCCTCGCCGCTTCGCTGGCCTTCTCCCCGAGGACCATCGCGGCCACCAGCGCCGCCGTGGTGGAAGACGCGCCCCTACGGAGTCCGGAGTCCGTGGGGGACCCACCCCACAAAGTCCGTGGAGGACCACCCCACGGAGTCGTGCAAGGCCCGCCCCACGGAGTGGCGGACCGCCCCCCTACCCGTCGGACCGCGCCGTCGCCAGCAGTTCCTCCGCGTGGGCGCGGGCCGTCTCCGAGTTTTCCTGGCCGGCGAGCATCCGGGACAGCTCGCGAATCCGCTCCTCGCCCTCCAGCACCTTCACGCCGGACCGGGTCACCGACCCGTCGTTCGTCTTCTCGACCAGCAGTTGCCGGTCGGCGAACGCGGCCACCTGCGGCAGATGCGTCACGACGACGACCTGCGCCGTCCTGGCGAGCCGCGCCAGCCGCCGCCCGATCTCGACCGCGGCCTTGCCGCCGACCCCGGCGTCGACCTCGTCGAAGAGATATGTCGGCACGGGATCCGTCCCCGCGAACACGACCTCCACCGCCAGCATCACACGCGAGAGTTCACCGCCCGACGCCCCCTTGGCGATGAGCCGCGGCGGCGCTCCGGGGTGCGGGGCGAGCAGCAGTTCCACCTCGTCGACACCGGCCGGGCCATAGGCCACCGTTCGTCCGCCGACCTCCACGCCTTCCGGGTCGTCGGTCTGCCGGATCTCGAAGGAGACGCGCGCGTGCGGCATGGCGAGCGAGGCCAGCTCCGCGGTCACCGCGGCGGCGAACCGCTCGGCGGCCTCCGTGCGGGCGTCCGTCAACGCCTGGGCGAGCCCGCCCAGTTCCGCGCGCAGCGCGTCCCGCTCGGCGGTCAGCTCGTCGAGCCGGTCGTCGTCGCCGTCGAGCTCGGTGAGCCGCGCGGCGCTCTGCTCGGCCCAGGCCAGCACGGCGTCGATGTCCTGGCCGTACTTCCGGGTCAGCTGCGTGAGGGCGGCCCGGCGCTCCTCGACGGCCGACAGCCGCAGCGGATCGGCGTCGAGGTCGTCGGCGTAGCCCGCGAGTTCCCCGGCCACGTCGCCGAGCAGGATGGCGATCTCCCCGATCCGCCCGGACAGCGTGGCGAGGGCCGAGTCGTGCGCCCGTACGGCCTCCAGCGCCCGGTGAGCGCCCGCGACGAGTGTGGCCGCGTCGATGCCCTCCGGGTCCTCGGGATTGCCCGCCAGCGCGGCGTGCGCGGCCGTGGCGGCCGATGCCAGCGCCTCCGCGTGGCCGAGCCGCTCCGCCTCCGCCGCCAGCTCCACGTCCTCGCCCGCGCGCGGCTCCACCGCCGCGACCTCGTCGAGGCCGAAGCGCAGCATGTCGGCTTCCTGGGCCCGTTCCCGCGCGCGGGTGGTGATCTCGTCCAGCTCGGCCGAGATGGACCGCAGCCTGCGGTGGGCGCCCGCGTACTTGGCGAGCGGCACGGCGACCGCGTCACCCGCGTACCTGTCCAGTGCCTGCCGCTGCCGGGACTGCTTGAGCAGCCCCTGCTGGTCGGTCTGGCCGTGCACCGCGACGAGCTCGTCGGCGAGTTCGGCGAGCACGCCCACCGGCACCGAGCGCCCGCCCAGATGCGCGCGTGAGCGCCCCTCCGCCGAAACGGTACGGCTGATCAACAGCACACCGTCGTCGAGTTCGGCGCCCGCCTCCTCCGCCCGTACGACGGCCGTCCCGCCCGCGGGTACGCTGATCCGCCCCTCCACGACCGCGCTCTTGGCGCCGATCCGTACGAGGGCCGGGTCCGCACGCCCGCCCAGCAGCAGCCCGAGGCTGGTGACCACCATCGTCTTGCCCGCACCGGTCTCACCGGTCACGGCGGTGAAGCCGGGCGACAGCTCGACGACCGCGTCGTCGATGACTCCGAGCGACCGTATCCGCATCTCCTCCAACACGCCCCCGACCATACGAGGTTTTCCCAGCCCCGTGCGACGCCGCCCCCCGCAAAGAGAACCGAGCGTTACCTTCCGGGGGTGGTTTCGTTCGCCGGTGCTCCCTGTGCACGCGGAGGCCGACCGGTCGTCTCGGCCGTGGCGGAGTGAGCCGTGGAGGTCTGATCGGGCGCGTCGGTCACCGCCCGCGCGGGGCGGCCCGGCCCCGGGTGGAACCCGGGGCCGGGCGCATCGCTAGTGCGGCGCCCCGCGCCACCCGGAGACCGGCAGCGCGAACTTGGCGACGAGCCGGTCGGTGAAGGACGCGTGGTGCAGCCGGGCCAGCCGCACGGGCACGGCCCCGCGCCGCACCTCGACCCGCGCGCCGGGCGGCAGCTCCACCGTCCGCCGGCCGTCGCACCACAGCACGCCCGGCGGGATGTGCGGCAGCACCTCCACGGCGAGCACCGAGTCCGGTGAGGTGACCAGCGGCTTGGCGAACAGGGCGTGCGCGCTGATCGGCACCATCAGCAGCGCCTCGACCTCGGGCCAGACAACGGGCCCGCCCGCGGAGAAGGCGTACGCCGTCGACCCGGTCGGGGTCGCGCAGACGATCCCGTCGCAGCCGAATCCGGTGACCGGCCGCCCGTCGATCTCCAGCACCACTTCGAGGAGCTTCTCGGCGGACACCTTCTGCACGGCCGCCTCGTTCAGCGCCCAGTCGGTGTGCACGATGTCGCCGTTGCGGTGCACGACGACATCGACGGTCATGCGTTCCTCGACCTCGTACGCCCTGGTGACGACCCGGTCGACGACCTTGTCCAGGTCGTCGCGCTCGGCCTCGGCGAGGAAGCCGACCCGCCCGAGGTTGACGCCGAGCATCGGCACCCCGGAGGCCCGGGCGAACTCGGCACCGCGCAGCAGCGTGCCGTCACCGCCGAGGACGATGAGCAGCTCGCAGCCGTCGAGGCACTGCGGAGTCGCCTCCTGAACCAGCTCCACCTCGTCCGGCAACGGCAGATCGGCCGCCTCGGCCGCGAGGACCCGTACGCCGATCCCGGAGCGGAGCAGCCCCTCGACGACCAGCTCGGCGCTGCGGATGGCTGCCGGCCGCCCGGTGTGGGCCAGCAGAAAAACAGTACGAGCTCGGGTCTGTGTCAACGCGGCCCCTCCGCCACTGCACGGTCAACGTCGGCCGGGTCGAGTTCGGGTGCCCCGGCACACAGCCACAGAAAGTACTCGACGTTGCCCGACGGTCCGGGCAACGGGCTTGCGGTCACACCCTTCACTCCGAGCCCCAGCTCCTGGGCTCGCCCCGCCACGCCGCGCACGGTCTCTGCGCGCAGCTCCGGGCTGCGCACGACACCACCGCTGCCCAGCCGGTCCTTCCCCACCTCGAACTGCGGCTTGACCATCATCACCAGGTCGGCATCCGGCGCCGTGCACCGCGCGAGGGCGGGCAGCACCAGTCCGAGCGGGATGAAGGACAGATCCCCGACAACAAGGTCCACGGGCTCCCCATCGATCGCCTCCAACGTCAACTCGCGTACGTTCGTACGGTCCTTGACGGTGACGCGTTCATCGCTCTGGAGAGACCAGGCGAGTTGTCCGTAACCGACGTCCACCGCGACGACATGGGCGGCGCCCGCGCGCAGCAGTACGTCGGTGAAGCCTCCGGTGGACGCGCCGGCGTCCAGTGCCCGCCGCCCCTCGACCTTCAGCCCCTCGGGCACGAAGGCGGCGAGGGCTCCGGCGAGTTTGTGCCCACCGCGCGAGACGTAGTCGGGGTCGCTGTCGTCCTTGCCGACCACGATCGCCGCGGCGGTCTCGACCTGCGTGGCGGGCTTGGTCGCGAGGGTCTTGCCCACAGTGACCCTGCCCGCGGCGATCAGCTGTCCGGCGTGCTCGCGTGATCGGGCGAGCTTCCGGCGGACCAGCTCGGCGTCGAGGCGGCGGCGTGCCACTCCTGCCACGTTCGGTTCAGCTCCTAGTGCCGTACGTCGATGGGGGCGCCGGAGGTCCCGGGCGGACGTCGAGCGCGGTGAGCGCGTCGCGCAGCCCCCGGTGCACATCCTCGTACACCTCGACGTGTCCGTCCGTGGCGAGGTGGTCGGCGTCGGCCAGCCGGTCGAGCCGGGTGTCGACGTCGGCGTTGTCCGTGGGGACCCGCGGGACGTTCAGCGGGGCCGGTGCCGCGGGGTCGTACACGGGTTCCGGCTCCGCCTCGGCGGGCGCGCCGGGTTCCGCCGCCGTCACGGCCTGCGGGACCTCTCCCTCGGGAACTGAGTCGCTCATGCCCCGACGCTACCGCGAAGGGCTGCGGTACCGTCGATCACGATGGCGACGATTGAGGAGTGCCGCACCGCACTCGACAAGCTTTCGGACAGCATGGCGAGCGCCGACGGGGACGTACGCACCGCCGCGGCCCTGGACCGCTCACTGAGCTGCCGGATCACCGACCTGGACATCACCTTCATGGGCCGTCTCAAGGACGGCCGGATCGAGGTGCTCGACACGCTCCAGGGCCCGCCCCCCGAAAAGGCCCAGATCCGTCTCACCATGAACGGCGACGACCTGGTGTCGATGGTGAACGGCGAACTGAACTTCGCGAAGGCCTGGGGCTCGGGCCGGGTGAAGCTGGAGGCGGGCCTGCGCGATCTGTTCCGGCTCAGGACCCTTCTGTAGCGGCCGCCGCGGCGCCCACCCGTGCCCTGCGTGCCGCGGGCACCACGAGCGGTGTCCCCGTCTCCGGGTCGTCGATGACCTGGCAGCGCAGCCCGAAGACCTCCTCGACCAGGCCGGCCGTGACGATGTCGCTCGGCGCGCCCTCGGCGATGACCTCGCCGCCGCGCAGGGCGATCAGGTGGGTGGCGTAGCGGGCCGCGTGGTTGAGATCGTGCAGTACGGCGACCAGGGTGCGGCCCTGCGTCTCGTGGAGCTCGGCACACAGGTCGAGGACGTCGATCTGATGCTGGATGTCGAGGTAGGTCGTCGGTTCGTCCAGGAGGAGCAGCGGGGTCTGCTGCGCGAGCGCCATCGCGATCCACACGCGCTGGCGCTGACCGCCCGACAATTCGTCGACATAGCGATCGGCGAGGTCGGCGACACCGGTCGAGGCCATCGACTCCTGCACCACCCGTTCGTCCTCCGCCGACCACTGGCGCAGCAGGCCCTGGTGCGGGTAGCGGCCCCGGCCGACCAGGTCGCCGACCGTGATCCCGTCCGGCGCGATCGACGACTGCGGCAGCAGCCCGAGGGTGCGCGCCACCTTCTTCGCGGGCATCGACTGGATGGCCTGTCCGTCGAGCAGAACGCGCCCCTCGGAGGGCTTCAGCATGCGCGAAAGGGCGCGCAGCAGCGTGGACTTGCCGCAGGCGTTCGGACCGACGATCACCGTGAAGGAGTTGTCGGGAATCTCCACCGACAGCTTCTCCGCGATGACGCGCTGGTCGTAGCCGAGGGTGACGTTGTCGGCGGACAGGCGGTTCACAGTGCTCCTTGGGATGTTCTCGTGCGCCCGGTCGTTCGCACGCGCCGCGTTCTTCGCCCCGCTCGCGGCCGGGTTCGCCCGGCCGCTCATATCCGGCCCGCCTTGCGCTCGGTGACCAGCAGCCACAGCAGATAGACGCCGCCGAGGACTCCGGTCACCACGCCGACGGGCAACTGGTCGGCGCCGAAGGCCCGCTGCGAGGCCCAGTCCGCGACGACGAGCAGGGTCGCGCCCATGCACATCGACGGCACCAGGTTCGGTCCGGGCGACCGGGTGAGCCGCCGGGCCAGCTGGGGTGAGGTGAGCGCCACGAACCCGACCGGTCCCGCGGCGGCCGTGGCACCGGCGGTGAGCAGGACGGCGGCCACCATCAGCAGCAGCCGCGTCCGCTCGACGCGCACTCCGAGGGCGTACGACACGTCGTCGCCCATTTCCATCATCCGCAGCCCGCGCGCGTTGCCGAGGACGAGCGGGACGAGCACGGCGCACATGATGAGCAGCGGCCAGACCTGCGCCCAGTCGCGGCCGTTGAGGGATCCGGTCATCCAGACGACGGCGCGGGTCGCGTCGACGATGTCGGCCTTGGTGAGGAGATAGCCGTTGACCGCCGTGACGATCGCGGAGACACCGATACCGACCAGGACCAGCCGATAGCCGTGCACTCCCCGCTTCCACGCGAGCAGATAGATGGCGAGTCCGGTCACGAGTCCGCCGACGAGCGCGCCGAGGGCGACCTCGTTCGCGCTGCCCGAGAACAGCACGATCATGACGAGGGCGCCGGCCGTGGACCCCTGTCCGAGCCCGAGCACGTCCGGACTGCCCAGCGGATTGCGGGAGATGGACTGGAAGAGAGCTCCGCCCAGTCCGAGCGAGGCCCCCACCAGCAGTCCGACGAGAACACGAGGCAGCCGCAGGTCGTTGACGATGAACTCCTGGCTCGCGCTGCCGTTGCCGGCCAGGGTCTTGAGCACGTCGCCGGCCGGGATCGGGAAGTCTCCGGTGCCGATGAGCACCACGCTCGCGGTGGCCGCGGCCAGCAGCAGCAGTACGACCACGGTGAACGTCCGGACGTCGAGGCGCACGGACAGCCCGCCGCCCGTGCGGACGGCCCGCAGGCGCCGCGTGGGAAGGGTGCGGCCACGGGGCGCGCGGACACTTCGGATACGTGGGGTCGTCACAGCTGCGCCGTCCTCCGTCGCCGTACGAGAAAGATGAAGACCGGACCGCCGAGGACCGCGGTGACGATGCCGACCTGAACCTCCGCAGGCCTGGCGACCATCCGCCCGAGAACATCGGCGCCGAGGAGCAGCACGGGCGACAGGACGGTGGCGTACGGAAGGATCCACCGCAGGTCGGGCCCGGTGAAGGACCGCACCACGTGCGGGACCATCAGCCCGACGAACACGATCGGTCCGCAGGCGGCGGTCGCGGCCCCGCACAGCACGGTCGCGGCGGCCATGGACAGCGCTCGGGTGCGATTCAGGTTGGCGCCGAGCGCGCGGGCGGTGTCGTCGCCCATGGCCACCGCGTTCAGCGGCCGGGCGAGTGCCAGCGCGAGAAGGGTGCCGACGGCCAGGAAGGGGGCCACCTGCTCGATCGTCGAGTCGGTCGCCGAGGCCAGCGAACCGACCGTCCAGAAGCGCATCTTGCCCAGCGCCGCGTCATCCATGATCATCACGGCCTGCAGATAGCCGTAGAGCGCGGCGCTGATGGCGGTTCCGGCCAGCGCGAGCCGCACCGGCGTCGCGCCCCGGCTGCCGCCCAGGAACCAGACCAGCGCGCCGACCGCGGCCGCCCCGACGAAGGCGAACCAGACGTAGCCGCTCAGCGATGTGACACCGAAGTAGGTGATCGCGGTGACGACCGCGGCGGACGCGCCCGCGTTGATCCCGAGCAGGCCGGGGTCGGCCAGCGGATTGCGGGTGAGCGCCTGGAGGACGGCGCCGGACAGCCCGAGCGCGGCGCCGACGAGCAGCCCGAGGACGGTGCGGGAGATCCGGTCACCGACCACGACGTCGGAGTACGTCCCCGAGTCGTGGAACAGGCCGTGCCACACCTGGTCCAGGGGCAGCGCTTTCGCCCCGATCGCGATACTCGCCACCGCGACGAGCAGCAGGACACCCACGGAGACGAGGAGCCCGAGGGCCCGTATCGTCCGGCGGTTCGGGGGCGCGGGGGCGGTTTCCGCGCGCTGTTCAGGAGGACTGTCGACCAACACGAGGTTAGGTTAGCCTAGCCTCGCATTTGCCATCGATGCGCCCTGCACACTCAGCCCGCCACCGATGCCCAGGTCAGCCCCACAGCTGACCGACATCCGCACCGCTCGAGACCAACGGCCAGGCCCGTGTCCGCGGTTGAGCCGTTCACGGACCGTCAACCCCTCGGCGCCGCCGGAGCCCGGGCCGCCGGAGCCCGGGCCGCCGGAGCCTGCGCCGCCGGAGCCTGCGGACACGCCCTAGAGCCCCAGCCGCGCCAGCGCCTTCCCCCCGTCCAGCTCACAGCTGCCCTCTCCCGCGGCCGTCCAGGCCGCCGCACACAGGGCCCGCAGACCGTCGAGAGCCTCGCCGTCGCCCGCCAGCTCAAGCTCCTCGTTCCCCGCTGTCGCCGTAAAGCCGCCGCAGCGGAAGCCCTCGCCCGCCTCGACGACCTCGGGCTGCCCGGTGAGCATTCCGCGCAGATCGGCGTCGACATACGTCGGCCGGTGCTGCGGGGGCGCCGCAAGCAGCTGCGCGCCGTCCGTCACGCCGGTGAGGACGAGCAGCGAGTCCACCTCTCCGTTGAACGCGCCCTCGATGTCGGTGTCCAGCCGGTCACCGACCACCAGCGGACGCTCGGCCCCGGTCCGCAGAACCGTCTCGCGGTGCATCGGGGGCAACGGCTTGCCCGCCACCTGCGGATCGCCGCCTGTGGCGATCCTTACGACCTCCACCGCCGCGCCGTTCCCGGGCGCGATCCCGCGCGCGCCGGGAATCGTCAGATCGGTGTTCGACGCGAACCAGGGCACCCCGCGCGCGATGGCGTAGCACGCCTCCGCGAAGCGCGACCAGGTCAGATCGGGACCGCCGTACCCCTGCACGACCGCCACGGGCTCGTCGTCCGCCGAGTCGACCGGCTCCAGCCCGCGCTCACGCAGCGCGACCCGCAGCCCCTCACCGCCGATGACCAGCACACGCGCCCCCGCGGGCACCTGTTCGCTGATGAGCCGGGCCACGGCCTGCGCCGAGGTGATGACATCCGAGGCCACCGTCGGTATGCCCAGCTCCGTGAGGTGCTCGGCGACCGCGTCCGGAGTGCGCAGCGCGTTGTTGGTGACGTACGCGAGGTGCATTCCGCCCGCGCGCGCCGTCCCGAGGGACTCCACGGCGTACGCGATTGCGTTACCTCCCGCGTACACCACCCCGTCCAGATCCAGCAGCGCGGTGTCGTACGCCTCGCTCAGGGCCTGGCCACTGCCTTCGGGCCGCGTCCTGACGGTCTGGCTCATTGC
Organism: Streptomyces sp. NPDC005141; assembly: GCF_053599975.1. Classification (NCBI taxonomy): domain Bacteria; kingdom Bacillati; phylum Actinomycetota; class Actinomycetes; order Kitasatosporales; family Streptomycetaceae; genus Streptomyces; species Streptomyces sp. NPDC005141. Next base: position 41,092 of record NZ_JBSFYW010000070.1, read on the forward strand.
ACATCGCTCCTCGTTCGATCCCTTTGCCCCGATCATCGCGCATGCCACTGACACACTTACGATGCCCCAATGAACTATGCAGGTCCCGAGGAGGAGACACCGGCAAGGAGCGGCCTCGAACTCACCCCGTTCCGAGGCCTGCGCTACGACCCCGACCGGGTCGGCAGCCTCGCCTCAGTGACGTCCCCGCCGTACGACGTCGTCGTGCGGCCCGACGGACTGCTCGAGCTCGAATCGGCCGACCCGCACAACATCGTCCGGCTGATCCTCCCGCAGGACGCCAGCCCCGCCGTGCGCAACCAGCAGGCCGCCGACACCCTGCGCCTCTGGCTGTCCGAGGGCGTCCTGACGACCGATCCCGAGCCGGGTCTGTACGTGTACGAGCAGCGCGACGGCGACCTGCTGCAGCGGGGCGTGATCGGCACCCTGCGCCTGTCCGAGCCGGCCGACGGCGTCGTCCTTCCGCACGAGGACGTGATGCCACACGTCATCGCGGACCGCGCGGCCCTGATGCGCGCCACGTCCGCCAACCTCGAACCCCTGCTGCTGACCTACCGCGGCAACGGCTCCGGGTTCGGCGCGGCCGCCGTCATCGAACGCACCGCCACCCGGACGCCTCTCCTGTCCACCACCACGGAGGACGGCATCAGCCACCGCCTGTGGGCGGTCACGGATCCGGCGGAGCTCACGGAGATCCGGACGGATCTCGGCCGGCACCAGGCCCTGATCGCCGACGGTCATCACCGCTGGGCGACATACCTGCGTCTGAGCGCGGAGCACCCCTCGCCCAGCCCCTGGGACTACGGACTGGTCCTTCTGGTGGACACCGCCCGCTACCCGCTGCGTGTCCGGGCCATCCACCGCCTGCTGCACCGCCTGCCGGTCGCCGAGGCGCTGGCCGCCCTCGGGGACTCGTTCCGTGTGCGCCACCTCGACGTGCCCCTCGCGGAGGCGCTGGAGGCCCTCTCCTCGGCGGCCGCCGAGGGAAACGCCTTCCTCCTCGCCGGCGACGGCTCCTTCCACCTCATCGACCGCCCGTCGCCGGACCTCCTCGCCCGTACGATCCCGGCCGACCGCCCGGAGGCCTGGCGCACGCTGGACGCCACGGTCCTGCACGCGGCGCTCCTCGACCATGTGTGGCTCATCCCGGAGGACTCCCCCGCCCACATCGCGTACATCCACGACACGACCGCCACGGTCGAGAAGGCGGAACGCGACGGAGGCACGGCCGTCCTGATGCACCCGGTCCACGAGGAGGTCGTACGCGATCTCGCCCGCCAGGGCGTCACTATGCCGCGCAAGTCGACGTCCTTCGGGCCGAAACCGGCGTCGGGACTGGTCCTGCGGGCGCTCACCCCCTGAAGCCTCGCGAGCTGCCGAAACGCCACGTGGGCGGCGGGTCACCTTCCGGTGTCCCGCCGCCCACGTGTTCCGCCGCAGTACCCGGCGTCAGCTCTGAGGACGGTGAGGAGCGTCGTCCTCGTCGTCGAGGTCGTCGCCCTCGTCCTCGATGTCGTCGACGTCGTCCGAGATCCCGTCCGTGGTCACGGACTCGATCTCCTCGTCGTCCTCGTCTTCGTCTTCGTCCTGGTGCTCGTCCTCGGCGCGGACCTCGGTCTCGGCCTTGGGGGCGGTCACCTGTCGGTTCTCGTCCTCGTCCTCGACGAGCGCGTCGACGAACTCGACGCCGTCCAACTCGGCGAGCCGGTCGGAGGCATCGGTGCTGCCGTCCTTGTCGGACTCGACGGTCTTGGCGAACCACTCGCGTGCCTCGCCCTCGCGCCCGGCGGCAAGGAGCGCGTCGGCGTAGGCGTACCGCAGTCGCGCGGTCCAGGGCTGGACGGAGTTCGAGGCGAGCTCCGGGCTCTGCAGGGTGACGATGGCGGCTTCCAGCTGATCCATGTCACGCCGGGCACCGGCGGCCACCAGCCGCATCTCGACCTGGCTCGCCTTGTCCAGCTTCTGCACCTCGGGCGCCCCGGCCATCTCCAGCGCCTTCTCGGGCCGGCCGAGACCACGCTCGCAGTCCGCCATGACGGGCCACAGCTCGACACCGCCGGTCATCCGGCGCGCGGCACGGAACTCGGCGAGCGCCTCGCTGTACTTCTGGTTCGCGTACGCGGCGAACCCGGCCGCCTCGCGCACGGCGGCGACACGCGACGCCAGCCGCAGGGCGATCCTCGAGTACGCGTAGGCGCTCTCGGGGTCCTCGTCGATGAGCCGGGCAACCATCACCAGGTTGCGGGAGACCTCCTCGGCGAGACCCTTGGGCAGGCTCTGGAGCTCCTGCCGTACGTCCTTGTCGATCTCCTCGCCCGTGACGTCGTCCGGGATCGGCAGCCGCTTGATCGGCTCACGGTCTCGGTCCCGCTCGTCGCGGAAACGGCTGCCACCGTGCCGGTCGTCGCCACCGCGGTCGTCACGACCACGGAAGCCACCGGGGCGCCCGCCCCTGTCGTCACGGCGGGGTCCACCGCTGCCACGGTCGTCGCGGCCACGGAAGCCACCGCCACCACGGTTGTCGTCACGGCGGAAGGGCGGACGGTCGCCGTCCCTGCGCTCGTCACGGCGGAAGTCGCCACCGGCACGGTTGTCGTCGCGACGGAACCCACCACGGTCGTCGTCACGGCGCGGGCTACTGGGACGGTCGTCACGACGGAACCCACCGCGGTCGTCATCGCGGCGCGGGCTGCTGGGACGGTCGTCACGACGGAACCCACCACGGTCGTCATCGCGGCGCGGGCTGCTGGGGCGGTCGTCACGACGGAACCCACCACGGTCGTCGTCACGGCGCGGGCTGCTGGGACGGTCATCGCGACGGAACCCACCGCCACCGCCACGGTTGTCGTCACGACGGAAGCCGCCGCCGCTGCCGCCGCCACGGTTGTCATCGCGGCGGAAGCCGCCACGGTCACCAGC
>NZ_JBSFYW010000071.1:0-41688 GCF_053599975.1 Streptomyces sp. NPDC005141
ACTAGGAGTGCTGAGGAGCGGCCCGGCGCCGGGCTCGGTCCAGGGTCTGCCCCCGGGAACCTGTCTAGCCCTCGTCCGCCGGCCGGTACACGCTCACGTCCACGCCGGTCTTCGCGGTGACCGTGGAGACGTGTACGAGCGGGCGCTTCAGGCCGTCCTCGGGGAAGATCGTCTTGCCGCCGCCGAGCATCACCGGCATACGGATCAGCTGAAGCTCGTCGACCAGGCCCTCGGCCAGCAGGGTGCGTACGAGGGTGGGACTGCCCATCATCGCGAGATCGCCGTCACCGGTCGCGCGCAGCTCGCGGATGCGGGCGACGCTCCGGTCCCCGGGGATGAGCGTGGTGTTGTCCCAGGCCGACAGTTCCGCCTCGCCGAGAGTGCCGGAGACCACGTACTTGGGGAGGGAGTTCATCCGGTCCGCGAACGGATCGCCCGCCCGCTCGGGCCACGCCCCGGCCATCGTCTGCCAGGTGCGGCGCCCGAACAGCAGCGCCTCGGCCCGGGAGAGCCCCGCCGCGAACGCGCCGCCCACGACCTCCGGGTCGAAGTAGGGGTGGGACCAGCCGCCGTGGGCGAACCCGCCGTCGGTGTCCTCCTCGGGGCCGCCGGGCGCCTGCACGACACCGTCCAGGCTGATGAACTCGCTGATCACGATGCGCATGGGACTCGCTCCTCGTCGCTGTGTCTCGGCCACGTCACGCGTTCGGTCGCATCACGCGTTCGGTTACGTCGGTGAAGACCGGCGCACCGCTCCGAAATCATCGCGTCCGGCCGACGCCATGGTGTGACGCGGCACACATCATGGCGCGCCTTCCGGCCGGCCGCCCTGGCCGTGCCGCGCCTCGCCCTCGGCGCGGGACGGGCCGACCAAGCCGGAGCGGGCCTCAGCCCCCGTACGGCCGCTTCCCCCTGGCTTCCTTCAGCGCCCTCGCCCACCAGCCCAGTTGGTCCAGCATCGTCTTCGCCGCCGCAGCCGGACCCACGGCGTCGCGCGGGTGGCCGGCCTCGTCGAAGGCGGCACCCGCGCCATGGAAGGACACCGTGTCCCGTACGGTCACCGCGTGCAGTTCGGCGAAGACGTGGCGCAGGTGCTCCACGGCCCGCAGCCCCCCGGACACTCCGCCGTACGAGACGAGGGCGACGGGTTTGGCCCGCCACTCGCCGTAGTGCCAGTCGATGAGGTTCTTCAGACCGGCGGGGAAGGAGTGGTTGTACTCGGGGGTGAGGACGACGAAGGCGTCCGCGTCGGCGAGAGCGGGGGTGACCCTCGCCAGTTCGGCGGCCACCGCGGGGGACGGGGAGTGGGACAGGGCCGTGGGGAGCTCGACGGAGGCGACGTCGAGGACCTCGGGGAGGAAATCGTCCCGTTCCCCGATGCGGTCCAGCAGCCAGCTCGCGACGACGGGGCCGAAGCGGCCCTCGCGATTGCTGCCGACGACGACGGCGACGCGTACGGGCGGCTCGGACATCCGCTCGGGGGCGGTGGATTCAGCTGTGGCTGTCTTCATGAGGACAGCCTCATACCTCAACCATTCTTGAGGTCAAGCCGGGCCGCGCCCGCCCCGGGCCCTTCACGCACCGACCCCTTCACGCACCGACCCCTTCACGCACCGGCCCCTACCCCTCCACCCTCTCCGCCCCCACCGCCCCCACCCTGTCCACACCCCTCCCTCCCCGCACCCCTCCCTCGCCACGCGCCGCTTCCCGCGCGTCCCGGTCACCCGTTCACACCCCCGGACTCGCGCCCTTCGGGTTCTCTTGCGCGACACGCCACGCGTACACCGATGACCTGCCGGAATACCGAGGGTTCCGCCCCTTCCGGCGTCCCGCCTGACACCCGTTCACATCATTTCTGACGGTCCATCAGAGAGCGGGCGGGGGCATGTGCCACTTACCTCGGTAAGGCAGGGGCTCGACCGACGCAGCGGCACTTGGGGGTGTCGCCGGCGCGCCCCCTCGGAGGAGCTGGCACGATGCGACGTACCGCCCGTCTGATGACCGGTACCGCGCTCACCGTCGCCGCGGCGGCTCTGGCCGCCGCGCCCGTGTACGGCGGAGACACCGGAAGCCTGGAGGTGTTCCCCTCCGCCGTCGTCCCGGGCGACGAGGTCACCGTCAACACGGCCGCGTGCGGCGCGGACGGCACCGCGAACGGGGACGCCGACGCGGTGGGCGGCGGTACCTTCACGCTCGCCGCGAGCGCACACGAGCAGGACGCGATCGGACAGTTCCGGGTGCCGCCGAGCGCGCAGCCGGGGACGTACGAGATCGTCGCGCGGTGCTCCCAGGGCCGGCGGGTCACCGGGGACCTGATGGTGACCCTGACCTCCACGCGCGAGCGGATCCAGCCGCGCGGGCATGTGAACACGGGTGTCGGCGGCGCGCTGGGCCCCGACCCCGTACAGACCGCGGCGGGAGTGGCGGCGCTGGCCGTCGCCGCCGCGGGCGGTACCTGGCTCCTGCATCGCCGGGCGAGAGGCGACGGGATCTGACGGACACCCTCCGCTGTCCGTCCACCGGTACCGCCGTCCCTCCCCCTCCGTGGCCCGACGCCCCTCGCGGCCCGGAGGGGGACGGGACCGATCCCATCAGCACACCCCGTCCGGCACCCTCGGCCGCCGGGGCCCGGCCGGCCCCGGCCCGGGAAAGGAACCGTGAGGAGGCTCGCGTGCGCCGGGTCAACAATGTCGTCATAGCGTCGGTCACCGTCGTCGCCCTCTGCTCCGGGGCCTGGCTGCTGCGCAGCGGCGCCGAGGCGCACCCCCCTCCCCAGCCGTCCCCGGCACAGGCGGCGACCGCCGGGGACGGTGCGCGGTCCGTCGCCCCCGCGTTGCCGCACTCCCCGCCGGACCGCATCCGCATCCCCGCGATCGGTGTGGACGCCCCCCTGATGGGTCTCGGTCTCACTCCGCAGGGCAGCCTGAACGTGCCGCCCGCGGAGAAGAAGAACCTGGCCGGCTGGTACGAGGCCGGGACCACCCCCGGAGAGCGCGGCACGGCCGTCGTCGCCGGGCACGTCGACAACGCCGACGGCCCCGCCGTCTTCTACGACCTGGGGGCCCTCCGCAAGGGCGGCTCGGTCGAGGTGGACCGGCTCGACGGCAGCACGGCCGTCTTCACCGTCGACGCGGTCGAGGTGTACGACTCCCGCGCCTTCCCCGACGCGAAGGTGTACGGCGCCGCGCGCCGGCCCGAGCTGCGCGTCATCACGTGCGGGGGCGGCTACTCGGAGACGACGGGCTACCAGGGGAACGTGGTCGTCTTCGCCCATCTCACCGGCAGTCGCTGAGCGTTCAGGCGAGCCACTGCTGGTACGCCAGATTCGCCACCAGGGCGAACACCACCGTCAGCAGCACCACCCTGACGAACCCGCTGCCCTTCTTGAGCGCGGTCCGCGCCCCCACCATGCCGCCCGCCAGATTGAACACGGCCATCAGGGCGGCGAGTTGCCAGAACACCGTGCCCTTCCAGGCGAAGGTCGCGAGGGCGCCCGCGTTGGTGCAGCAGTTGACGATCTTGGCCGTGGCGGAGGCGGTCACCAGGTCGAGGTGGAGCAGCGCCGTGAGCGCGAGCACCAGGAACGTGCCCGTGCCGGGGCCGATGAGCCCGTCGTAGAAGCCGATGCCGAGGCCCGCCAGCCCGATCGCGGCGAGGACGCGGCGCGGGGAGACCGGGGTGGCCGGCGGTGCCGTACCGAAGGCGGGCCGCAGGATCACGAAGGTGCCGACGCCGAGCAGGACGACCATGACGACCGGCTTGAGCACTTCGGTGCTCAGCCCGGCCGCGACGAACGCCCCCGCCGTGGAACCGGCGAGCGCCGCGACCCCGATCCGTACGGCGAGGCGCACATCGACGGGCGCCTTGCGCGCGTACGTCACCGCGGCCCCCGTCGTACCGACGATCGCCACCGCCTTGTTCGTGCCGAGCGCGTAGGCCGCCGGGGTGCCGCCGGGCAGCCCGAGCAGCATGGCGGGCAGCAGAAGCAGCCCTCCGCCGCCGACCACGGCGTCGATCCAGCCGGCCGCCAGGGCTGCGGCGCAGAGCACAAGGACCATGGTCAGGGATATGTCGGGCATGATCGCGACCCTATGGACAAGGTAGATGTGCCGTCCATGGATCTCGGGAAGCTTGAGCGACTTCAGAGGTTCGCACGGGCGGGTTCCCCGCGCGGACCAGGGGCTCAGTTCACCGAGTCCAGGTAGCGCAGGACCGCGAGGACCCGCCGGTGGCCGGTGTCCGACGGGGGCAGGTCGAGTTTCAGGAAGATGTTCGCGATGTGCTTCTCGACGGCGCGTTCGGAGACGGTGAGGGCGGCGGCGACGGCCTGGTTCGTGCGGCCCTCGGCCATCAGGGCGAGGACCTCGCGCTCGCGGGGCGTGAGGGCGTCGAGCGCACTCACGCGGCGGCTCGCGCCGAACAGCTGGGAGACGACCTCGGGTCGAGCGCGGTGCCGCCCGAGGCGACCCGTTCCATGGCGTCCACGAACTCGCCTATGTCGACGACGCGTTCCTTGAGGAGATAGCCGAACCCCGCCGGGTTGCCGAGCAGTTGGGTGGCGTACTTCGTCTCCACGTACTGCGAGAAGACCAGCACCCCGGTGCCGGGGTGGTCCTCGCGCAGCCGCACGGCCGCCCGAATGCCCTCGTCGGTCTGGGTCGGCGGCAGCCGGATGTCGACGACGGCAACGTCGGGCCGGTGCTCGGCGACCCCGGCCAGCAGGGCGTCCGCGTCGCCCACCGCCGCGACCACCTCCACTCCGCGCAGCTGGAGCAGCTGGGCCAGCCCGTCACGCAGCAGGGCCGAGTCCTCGGCGATGACGACGCGCATGGGGCTCCCGTTCACCAGGGTCAGCCTGTGCCACCTGCCACCGCCCACCGCCCCGCCCCGTTCCCCTGCCCCTCCCCTTAGGTCTCACGGCCCGGCCGAGCCCCGCCGTCGTCCCCGCCCCCGAACCCTCACAGCCCGCCCCGCACGGGCCCCTGAACCCTCACACCGCGGTACCGCCCCCGCTGAGGGCAGCGTTCCTCCCGGGAAACAGACGTGATGCCACCGGGTAACACCGGCACCGCACGGTGTGGACATGACCTCGAATACGCGTGTGGTGGTGATCGGCGCCGGACTGGCGGGCGTCCGGCTCGCCCGGCGGCTCGACGAGCTCGGCGCGGCCGGCGGCGCCCGGTCCGCCACCTCCCCCCTCTCCGTCACGCTGATCGGCGACGAGGACCACGCCCCGTACAACCGCGTGCTGCTCGCCGAGGTCCTGGCGGGACGGTACGCCCCCGAGGTGATCGCCCTTCCCGGCGTCGACCGCCTCACCCGGACCCGGGTCACCGGTATCGACCGCGTCACCCGCACGGTGCGCTGCGCGGACGGCGCGGTGATCGCATACGACACGCTGGTCCTCGCGACCGGCTCCAACCCCGTACTTCCGCCACTGCGCGGCCTGTTCACCCAGGGCCGGCACGAACTCCCGGAAGGCGTGCACGCGTTCCGCACCATGGACGACTGCCTGGGCCTGTCGAAGGCCGTCCGGCCCGGCACCCGCGCCGTCGTGATCGGCGGCGGCCTGCTCGGAGTGTCGGCCGCCCGGGCGCTGGCGTTGCGCGGGGCCCAGGTGGTGCTGGCGCAGCAGGCCGAGCGGCTCATGGAGCGTCAGCTCGACCCGGCCGCGTCCCGTCTGGTGCACCGGCACCTCACCGAGCTGGGCGTCGAGGTGCACACGGAGTGCCGGGTGCGCGACGTGCGCTCGGTCGGCGGCGCGGTCCGCTCGGTCGAGATGGCCGACGGATACGCCCTGGACGCCGACCTCGTCGTACTGGCCTGCGGCGTCCATCCCCGCACGGGCCTCGCCCAGGACGCGGGACTCGCCGTCCACAAGGGCATCCTCGTCGACGACGAACTGCGGACGTCCGACCCGAGCATCCGGGCCGTGGGCGACTGCGCCCAGCACGACGGCACGGTCTACGGGCTGGCCACCGCGGCTCTCGAACAGGCCGATGTCCTCGCCGAGTCGATAGCGGCCGAGGCCCTGTCGGCGCGGCGTGCGGACACCACCCGCGCCCCCGCCCGCTACACCGGCACCCGTTCCCTCACCCGCCTCACCCTGGCGGGCGGCACGACCCCCTTCGACCTCGCCGCGTTCGGCGAGACCGATCCCCTGCCCGGCGACGACGTGGTCCAGCTCGCCGACGCCACCCGCGGCACCTACCGCAAGGTCGTCGTCCGCGACGACCGGCTGGTCGGCGGCGTGCTCGTCGGCGAACTCGGCACCGTCGGTGCCCTCGCCCGCGCCTGGGAGGGAGCGGAGCCGCTCCCCTCGGACGGCGCACCGCTGCTCCACCTGCTCACCAACGACGGAGGCTCCTGAATGTCCCCGGACACGACGACGATGACAGCGGCGGCGACGGCGGCCCCGGACGCCGGGGACGGGATCGCACCCACGATCGTGCTCGTCGGCCACGGCATGGTCGGCCAGCACTTCCTGGAGTCGCTCGCCGAACGCGGCCTGACCGGCACGCACCGCGTGGTCGTGCTCTGCGAGGAGCCCCGCCCGGCTTACGACCGGGTCCAGCTCACCTCGTACTTCTCGGGCCGCACGCCCGACGAACTTTCGCTCACGGACGCGGAGTTCATCAAGGAACACGGCATCGAGCTGCACCTCGGCGACCCGGCCGAGTCGATCGACCGGACCGCGCGCACCGTGACGGCCCGGTCCGGTCTGACGGTCGGCTACGACACCCTGGTCCTCGCCACCGGCTCCTACCCCTTCGTTCCGCCGGTCCCCGGCAAGGACGCCGAGGGCTGCTTCGTCTACCGCACGATCGAGGATCTGCTCGCCATCGAGGAGTACGCGAAGGCGCGGGCGACGACCGGTGCCGTCGTCGGCGGCGGCCTGCTCGGTCTCGAGGCGGCCGGCGCGCTCAAGGGACTCGGACTGACCACGCACATCGTGGAGTTCGCACCGCGCCTGATGCCGGTGCAGGTGGACGCAGGCGGCGGTGCCGCGCTCCTGCGCACCATCGAGGACATGGGACTGAGCGTGCACACCGGCACGGGCACCCAGGAGATCGTCACCGGGGACGACGGCGCCGTGACCGGTATGAAGCTGTCCGACGGGTCCGAACTCCCCACGGATCTGGTGGTGTTCTCGGCGGGAGTCCGTCCGCGCGACCAGCTCGCCCGCGCCATGGGGCTCACGGTCGGCGAGCGCGGCGGCATCACGGTCGACGAGCAGTGCCGCACCTCCGACCCGTCCGTGTTCGCGATCGGCGAGTGTGCTCTGGCCGCGGACGGCCGGGTGTACGGTCTCGTCGCTCCCGGCTACGAGATGGCCGCGACGGCCGCCGCGACGATCGCCGCCGACGAGGCGAGCTTCACCGGTGCCGACCTGTCGACGAAGCTGAAGCTCCTCGGCGTCGACGTCGCCTCGTTCGGCGACGCGCACGGAGCGACCGCCGACTGCCTCGACGTCGTCTACGCGGACTCCCGCTCGGGCACCTACAAGAAGCTGGTCATCGGCCGCGACGGGCAGCTCCTCGGCGGCATCCTGGTCGGCGACGCGGACGCCTACGGCACCCTGCGCGCCTTCACCGGCTCGGTGCCGCCGATCTCCCCCGAACAGCTGGTGCTGCCGGCGGGCGCGGGCGCCCCGGTGGTCCTCGGTCCCTCCGCGCTCCCTGACTCGGCCGTCATCTGCTCCTGCCACAACGTCACCAAGGGCACGATCCGGGGCGCGGTCACCGAGCACTCCTGCACCACCGTGCCCGAGGTCAAGAAGTGCACCAAGGCCGGTACGGGCTGCGGAAGTTGCGTCAAGGTCCTCGGCCAGCTCCTCAACGAGGAACTGGCCGCGAGCGGTGTCGAGGTCGACCACGGGCTGTGCGGCTGCTTCGGGCAGACCCGCGAGGAGCTGTACGAGATCGTCCTGGCGCTGAGGATCTCCTCGTACCGGACGCTGCTCGACCGGTACGGCCGCGAGGACGCCCGGGGCGGTGACGGCTGCGAGGTCTGCAAGCCCGCCGTCGGCTCGATCATCGCCTCCCTCGCCCCGACGATCGGCGCCGACGGCTACGTCCTGGACGGCGAACAGGCCGCGCTCCAGGACACCAACGACCACTTCCTCGCCAATCTCCAGAAGAACGGCTCGTACTCGATCGTGCCGCGCATCCCGGGCGGCGAGATCACTCCCGAGAAGCTCATCGTGATCGGCGAGGTGGCGCGGGACTTCGGGCTCTATACGAAGATCACCGGGGGCCAGCGGATCGACCTGTTCGGTGCGCGGGTGGAGCAGCTCCCGCTGATCTGGGCGCGGCTGGTGGACGCCGGCTTCGAGTCCGGGCACGCCTACGGAAAGTCGCTGCGCACCGTCAAGTCCTGCGTCGGGCAGACCTGGTGCCGGTACGGCGTGCAGGACTCGGTCCGGATGGCGATCGACCTGGAGCTGCGCTACCGGGGCCTGCGGTCCCCGCACAAGCTGAAGTCGGCGGTCTCCGGGTGCGCCCGCGAGTGCGCCGAGGCCCAGTCCAAGGACTTCGGCATCATCGCCACCTCCAACGGCTGGAACCTCTACGTCGGCGGCAACGGCGGCGCGACCCCGCGCCACGCGGACCTGCTGGCCCAGGACCTGTCGGACGCCGAACTGGTCCGTCTGATCGACCGCTTCCTGATGTTCTACATCCGCACCGCGGACCGCCTGGAGCGCACCTCGACCTGGCTGGAGCGGATTCCCGGCGGCCTCGACCACGTCCGCGAGGTGGTCGTAGAGGACTCGCTCGGCATCTGCGAGGAGCTGGAGTCGCTGATGACCGCGCATGTCGCGAACTACCGGGACGAGTGGGCCGAGACCATCAACGACCCGGAGAAGCTCGCCCGGTTCGTGTCCTTCGTCAACGCCCCGGACACCCCGGACCCGGTCGTCGGCTTCGTCGCCGAGCGCGACCAGATCAAGCCCGACCTGCCGCTGCTGACCATCGGACACCGTCCCCAAGGTCTCGGCTCCGCTCGAGCAGGGGAGACCCCGTTCCTGGAAGGAAGTACCCAGCGATGACCCTGGCACCCGAGACGACCCGGACGACGGCCGCCCTCACGCTCCAGCTCCTGCTGGAGGACGGCTGGTTCACGGTCTGCGAGCTGTCCCTGCTGACCCCCGGCCGGGGGGTCGCCGCACTCCTCCCGGACGGCCACCAGGCCGCCCTGTTCACCGACCGCGCGGGACGGACGTACGCCATCGACAACCGGGACCCGTTCAGCGGCGCGGCGGTGCTCTCCCGCGGGCTGACCGGAACGCATCGGGGCCGCCCGTTCGTCGCCTCCCCGCTACTCAAGCAGCGCTTCGACCTGGAGTCGGGGCGGTGCCTGGACGACGAGGACGTACGGGTGGCGACGTACGAGGTGCGGGCGGCCTGAACCGGGCCGCCGTCCCGGACCGTCCCGGACCGTCTCGGACCGCCCCTGACCGCCCCTGACCGCCCCGATCGGCGGAGGACCGGGGCGGACCGGGTCCTCCGCCGGCCGTCGGCGCCCGCGGGCGCTCGCGGCGCCGGTGTCGTCGCTCGAGCCCCTCGTAGCGACGACAGTGTCAGCCCTTGAACCCCTCGTAGGTGACGCCCGTCAGCTCCTCCGAGGCGGCCCAGAGGCGCTCTCCCGCGATGTCGTCACGGGTCCAGCCGGCCCGCCAGGACGTGGCGGGCGAGCCGCGCCACATCGCGAAGGACGGTCCGACGAAGGTGTCGGGCCGCACGCCGGGCGCGGTGGCCGCGTACAGCGTCGGCAGGGCCCCGGCCTCGGCGCTCTGCGCGAAGACGCGGTTGCCGATCTCCATGAACCGCTCGGCGCCCTTGCGCCCCTCCAGCCGGGGACCGGCGGTCTGCAGGTTGGTGGAGGCGTACCCGGGGTGCGCGGCGGCCGCGACGACGTCGCTCCCCGCGCCGGACAGCCGCCGCGCGAGTTCGTGCGTGAAGAGGAGGTTGGCGGTCTTGGACCGGGCGTAGGCGATCCAGCGGCGGTAGGGCCCCTTCTCGCTGTTGAGGTCGTCGATGTCGATGTTCGAGAGCGCGTGGACCATGCTCGACACGGTGACGATCCGCGCGCCGGGGGTCTCGGCGATCATCGGGAGCAGCAGCCCGGTGAGCGCGAAGTGCCCGAGGTGGTTGACGCCGAACTGGGTCTCGAACCCGTCGGCGGTTCGGCCGAGGGGCAGCGCCATGACCCCGGCGTTGTTGACGAGGAGATCGAGCCGGTCGTGCGTCCTCTCGCAGACGCTCGCGAACTCCCTCACGGAGTCCAGCTCCCCGAGATCCAGTCGCATGAACTCGGCCTCCGCGCCCGGCACTTCGGCCACGAGCCGGTCCACGGCCTCGGCACCCCGCACCTCGCTGCGGCACGCGAGGACGATCCGGGCGCCCTGGCGTGCGAGCTCGCGCGCGGTCACGTATCCGAGACCGCTGTTGGCCCCCGTGACGACGGCGGTGCGCCCGCGCTGATCGGGGACGGCCTGCGCGTTCCAGCCGGACATGGCGGCTTCCTTCCACGGGGGGTGAGGGCGGCTCCACCCTAAAGGGGGTGTCGCAAGTTCGAATCCTGCCGCGGCACAGCGCGTTGCCTCGCCGACCTGGCATGTCCGTCCCGGGGAGGCGTTCCGTTCGGCCTCGGGCCTGTTGTCCGGGGCCGCTTGCGGGAGTGGGGTGGTCGAGGGGTCATGAACTGTCGTTGCGTCGGTACACCGTCACCCGGCGGCCCCGGACCTGCTCGTCCGCCACCGGCGTGAAGTACTTCTTCAGTACTGAGGTCTTCATTCGGTCCCGCTTCACCGACACCGGTCTCGCGACCTTCGGTGCGTCCGTCACCAGGAGGATCCGCCGCCGGGTCAGCATCTCGGCGCGGATCCGAGCCGGGCCGGCCTCCACGCCCTTCAGGGTGCCGGACTTCTGCGGGCTCTCGGTCAGCGCTATGTCTCCCAGGCCGGTGAAGGCGTGCGGGGAGACCAACTTGGTGTCGCGGCGCGCTGCCGGTATGAAGAGGACCGCGTCTCCGGGCTCCTTGAGCCGTCGTACATCCGCCGCCACGGACAGGACGTCGTCCACCCGGCTCGCCGGGGAGCGCTTGGCCAGCGACTGGGGCAGCAGTGCCGTCGTCGCCACGGCGATGGTCACGGGAAGGATCCACAGGGCCGCCCTCGGGAAGCGCGGCGCGGCCGCCCGTATCGCCGTGCCCAGCGCGGTTCCGATCAGCAGTGCCAGACCCAGCAGACTGAACAGGACGTACCGGTCCAGGAACAGCGGCTGGACCAGGGAAAGGCCGATCAGAATGAGCTGTGGCACCGCGAGCAGCGGCAGCCCCACGGCCGCCACCGACAGTCGGCCCTTGCGCGGGCGGTCCACCAGGGCGCCGAGGCCGCCGATCGCCAGCAGGACGGCCGGGCCGATCAGCATGTGCCAGGTCAGCGGCGGTATCCAGGAGATCTGGGCGGACTGACGCCGGCTGAACAGGATCAGGGGCAGCACACCCGCAACGGCCGCCGCCGAGGCCGCCGTCCAGCGGGCCCACACTCCGCGCCCGGCCCTCGTCCGGGCCAGGGTCGCGGCGTGCGCGGGCAGAACCATCAGCGACAGCCAGTTCAGCAGCCCGCACAGCAGGACCGTGCCGCCGTAGGCCGCCCAAAGTGCCGCTCTGCCACGTCCCTTGAGCAAGGTCACCAGCAGCAGTGTCGAGATCGCGGCGCCGGCCGCGACCAGCGCGTACGGGCGGCCCTCCTGCAGATAGAACTGCACCGCCGGAAGCAGTCCGAGCACCAGCCCTCCCCCCAGACCCGCCCACACCCCGGCCAGTCGGTGGCCGATGACGGTCACACAGGCCGCCGCCACCGCCATGGCCAGCACGGACGGCAGTCGCAGCGTCGTCGTGCCGGGCCCGAAGCACTCGAACAGTCCGTGCATCAGCAGGTAGTAGAGCCCGTGTACGGCGTCGACCTGTCCCAGCAGGTGCCAGATCTCGGCGGTGGGCCGTTGGGCCACCTGCCAGGTCGCCGCCTCGTCCCGCCACAGACTGTGCTGCCGGGACAGCCCCCACAGGCCCAGGGCCAGGGTCCACAGCGCGGAAATCGGCCATATGGGCAGGGGGCGGCGGCCGGTGGTTATCGGGAGATTCATGAAGGTGGTCAGGCCCTCGGGGTAGCGGTACCGACTGAAGTCGGCGGTTCGTCGACATGGCCAAGACCCACCGGACCGGCTTTCGGGTTGCGCGGAAGTACCGCGGCATCGCGAATTGCCCTGCCCGGAAAGGCAGGCGACATTGCCTGCCCCGCCTCGGAACTCGTCGACAGTATATGTAGACCGAAAATGCCGCCACACTCGGGGCATTGTGGCTGAAAAGTGCTGTCAGGATTTGGCGATATTCGGCGCAACCGCGAAAGGCTTTTTGGCATCCGCTCACGCGTCCCATGGCCCGTCCCGGATCTCATGCTCCATGGCGGACTCGGCCAGAAATGGACCAGCACGGTCGATGCATGCCGCGAACGAAATTTGCCGTGATCTGGATCACTCGGATATTCGGTTGCCCGCGGCCACACGTTTCGATCAAGATCTATCCCTGTTCCGACCAGAACAGATGACTAGGAGTCAGTCTTGAGCATGCGAAACGGGGTAAAGGCTGCGCTGGCGGCCACCGCCATCATCGTGGCCGCGGCCACGCCGGCATTGGCCACCACTGTCGACGTCGGCGGTGGCAAGTGGAGCTACGACAAGGGCGCCAACACGGCGTGGTCGAACTACAAGCACCCGAACAACAAGCACGCGTCCTCGGTGAAGACGGGCGGCCACGTATTCGGCAGCGGCTGCACGGCCAAGGGCGAGTGGTCCCTGGCTTCGGCGGGGCTGAACGGCTCGGTGTCGTACTACTACGACCCGAACTGCTAATTCTCTGGGTCGAATCTCGACAAGCCTAGGCAGCCGCCGCGAGTGGCGCCGCTCCCGACTGCTCGGCTGGGCTTGCCGGATGGGCTTTTGGGCTGTGGAGGCGAGCCTCGCTCGCCTCCACAGCTTTTCTCTCGGACCCTGAATTCCCGGACGCGCGCTCCCGAGCGAGCGCCCTCAACCTAGGTATCCCATGCTGCATCGAGGTATACGTTTCGTCCACGCCGCCGTACTGGCCTTCTCCGCAGTTCTGGCCTTTCTGTTCCTGCGGAGCCTGGACGAGGGCGGGGTCCTGGGAAACTCGGCCCTGATCGACGTGATGGATTCCGACGATTCCGTCAGCAGTGCTCAGGTCGTTCGGGACATCACGTCGTTCTCCGCCGAGCACTCGGTCGGGGTGGCTCGCGAGGTGCCCGATCTGAAGAACTCCGACGGGGTTCGGCATCTGTATCTGGCTCCGGGCGGGCCCCAATCCATGACAGCGGAATGGCTGGACAAGGGATACCCGGAGTTCAGCAGGAACTACGAGACGCGCGTGCATCCGATCGCCGAGATCGGACAACAGGACCCGCGCGGTTCCTACTACGTGTTCGGGTCGCCCGCGGCGGCCGATGCCCTGCGGGCCGAGTTCGACAAGCTCGGCATGACCGTGGCCGTCACCCACCCCTTGTCGTACCAGGAACTGGTCGAGCGCTACTCGGACGATCCCCTGTACTGGGCCCTCTGCGTGGTCGCCCTCGCGGCGCTGACGATGACCGGCGCGAGCGTGCTGCTCAACGCGAAGGCGTACGGAGTCCTCCGGATGCAGGGCCTGTCCTTCGCCGGCATCCTGCTGCGCGATCTACGGCAGCTGGCGGTGTTCTGGTCGGTGGCGGTCGCCACCGTCACGGTCACGGCGCTCGCCTTCCTCGGTTTCTACAACGGTCTCGCCCGGCTGGGGCTGTTCGCGTCGTTGGCGGCGGGCATCGCCGCCCTGCTCGGCACCCTGGCGCTGGCCACGCACGCGGCCGCGCTGGCCCTGACATACAAGGTCGACGTGCTGGGCGCCCTGAAAGGCGAACTGCCTTCGCGGGCGGCGTCCATCAGCGTCTACCTCGTCCGAATCCCCGCGCTGCTGCTCGCTCTCGCCATCGCCACCAATGTCACCCTCGCGAGCCGGGACGTACTGACACGCCAGGAGAACCATGACCTCTACGGCGCGGTGGGCGACGCGGTCTCGATCCGTCTCAACGGCGCTTTCGCCATGCACATGGACCAGCTGAACGACCATGTCGGTCCGTGGCTGCGCCAGGCCGACAGACGGGGCGAGGTGATTGTCGCCGGGCGCCGGGATCTCCAGGTCTCCGCCCCGAACGCGCGACTGCCGGCCGGCGAGATTCTCATCGTCAACGACACGTATCTCAGCAAGCAGCCGGTGCTCGACCCGTCGGGACGGCGTTATACCTCCGAGGCCCGGAGCGGAGAAACGCCGGACGCGCGCCCGGTACGGGTCATCATTCCCGACTCCCTTTCCTCCCACACGCCGACGATCACCAAGGCGGCTTCCAGGATCATCGATCCGGATCTCAGCCGGCACATCCCGATCGAAACGCGCAACAGCAGGACCGGACAGCGCCTCTTCGGCTACAACACCGGCACCTACGCCTACAACTCGGCGCACAGCGCGGACGAGGACAGGTCCCTGGTACGCGATCCGATTCTGGTCGTCGTCCCCAATGGTTCGCGTTTCCTCACGAACGACGCCTACACCTCGTTCGCCACCCAGGACGGAGTGATCTTCCCCGACCCTGGTGACGTATTCCATGCCATCGAGTCGAAACAGGTCAGCAACTATGTGAATTCCGTGAGTCCGGTCGGGCAGAAAACCGCTCTGGACCTCCGGAATTCGGTCAACAAACTTCGCCTTCAGATTTTCAACCTTGTCGTTGCCGTGATAGTGCTCCTCATCGCCGGGGTCGGCGTCTGCCTCATCTACTCGCGAAAGAACGCGCAGAGTATATTCATTCGACACATCGGCGGCTGGAGATATGTCGCCAACCATCGCTTTATTCTCACCGTGGAAGTGGCTATCGCTGCCGTCTTCGCCACACGGGTTCCTCTCGAGGCGTGGCAGCGAAATCGGGAACTGGAGAAGTTCGCGGCGGCCGGTGCGCCCGCTCCCTTCCAGGCGGTTCACGTCACTGCACTGGATCTCACCGTCATCACCGGTCTTGTTGTTTTCGAGCTGGGGGCCGTGCTTCTCGCCCTAGCATTTTTCCATCGCCGCATCGTGAAGGAAGGGGCGACGGAGACATGAGCCCCGCCGGTACGAAAGCCGCCCTACCGAGCCGGAGTATGTTGTGATCGATATCGAGAATCTTTCGAAGGTCTTCGGCGCCCGGACCTTGTGGCGCAACGTCAACCTCACCGTCCATCGCGGTGAGATGCTCGCCCTTGTGGGACCGAGCGGATCCGGTAAGTCGACCCTCCTCAACTGTCTTGGGCTGCTCGACAGGCCGAATACCGGGACTATTCGGTACGAGGGGAAGGACATCACCCGATTCGGCCGAAGCGATGTCCGTCGGTTCCGCCGCGACACTCTCGGCTATCTGTTTCAGCACTATGCGCTGATCGAGAACGCGACGGTCGTGGAGAACCTGGACGTGGTGGTCAAGCCACGGCGGCCGGCGCAGGGCGAGGGCAGGGGCAAGAACACGGACAAGGGCCGTGCGGCTGTCACCGAAGCCCTTGACCGTGTCGGTCTGGCGGGGCGGGAGAAGGAGAAGATCCACCATCTCAGCGGTGGGGAACAGCAGCGCGTGGCACTGGCCCGTCTTATGGTCCAGCAGCCGGCCCTGGTGCTCGCGGACGAGCCGACCGGTGCGCTCGACGATGACAACAGCGCTGTTGTCATCGACATCCTTCGGGAGATGAGCGACGCCGGATGCGCCGTGGTCATCGCCACCCACGATGCCGGCGTCCGGGATCGGTGTGACGCCGTGTTCGCTGTGCACGAGTCCGCCCTCGTCGGCTCCCGGGCATCGGCCGGTGCGGTGGGGTGACCACCCGTCCGGTCCTCGCCGATGAAGCCCGAAGGGGCGGCACCCCCGCACAGGGTGCCGCCCCTTCGTTCTGGATGCCGGTGCCGTTGCCGGGTCGGTGAGGGTGGGGTGACCGGCGCGGGCTCCGGGGTCTCTACCGGTGGTCGCTGCCCTTCGAGCTGGAGGCCGCGCGGCCCGCTTCGAGGCGGGCGACCGGGATACGGAACGGGGAGCAGGAGACGTAGTCGAGTCCCACCTCGTGGAAGAAGTGGACCGACTCGGGGTCGCCGCCGTGCTCGCCGCAGACGCCGAGCTTCAGGTCGGGGCGGGTGGCGCGGCCGGCCTCCACCGCCAGCTTCACCAGGGCGCCGACGCCGTCCCGGTCGATCGTCTCGAACGGGCTGACGCCGAAGATGCCCTTCTCCAGGTAGGCCGTGAAGAACGAGGCCTCCACGTCGTCGCGGCTGAAGCCCCACACCGTCTGGGTCAGGTCGTTCGTGCCGAAGGAGAAGAACTCCGCCGCCTCGGCGATCTGACCGGCGGTCAGCGCGGCGCGCGGCAGCTCGATCATCGTGCCGATCGACAGCTTCAGCTGAACCCCCGTCGCCGCCTCGACCTCCGCGATGACCTGGTCGGCCTCCTCGCGGACGATCTCCAGCTCCTGGACGGTGCCGACGAGCGGAATCATGATCTCCGCACGCGGGTCGCCCTTCGCCGTCTTGCGCTCGGCCGCGGCCTCGGCGATCGCCCGTACCTGCATGGTGAACAGGCCGGGGATGACCAGGCCGAGTCGCACACCGCGCAGGCCCAGCATCGGGTTCTGCTCGTGCAGCCGGTGGACGGCCTGAAGGAGCCGGAGTTCGTTCTCGTGGGGCTCCTGACGGGACTCCGCCAGGGCCACGCGGACCGACAGCTCGGTGATGTCGGGCAGGAACTCGTGCAGGGGCGGGTCCAGGAGCCGGACCGTGACCGGGAGGCCGTCCATCGCCGAGAACAGCTCCACGAAGTCCTGCTTCTGGAGCGGCAGGAGCGCCTGCAGCGAGTCCTCGCGCTCGGCCTCGGTGTCCGCGAGGATCAGGCGCTCGACCAGCTCACGGCGGTCGCCGAGGAACATGTGCTCCGTACGGCACAGACCGATGCCCTGGGCGCCGAAGCGGCGGGCGCGCAGCGCGTCCTCGGCGTTGTCCGCGTTGGCGCGGACCCACAGGCGGCGCTTGCGGTCGGCGAACGCCATGATCCGGTGCACGGCCTCGACCAGCTCGTCGGCGTCGTTGGCGCCCGCGTGCATCCTGCCCTCGAAGTACTCCACGACGGGGGACGGGACCACCGGGACCTCGCCCAGGTAGACCTTGCCGCTCGAACCGTCGATGGAGATCACGTCGCCCTCCTCGACGACGCGCCCGCCGGGCACGGTCATCCGGCGCCGCTTGGTGTCGACCTCCAGCTCCTCGGCGCCGCAGACACAGGTCTTGCCCATGCCGCGCGCCACGACGGCCGCGTGGGAGGTCTTGCCGCCGCGCGAGGTCAGAATGCCCTCCGCCGCGATCATGCCGTCCAGGTCGTCGGGGTTCGTCTCGCGGCGGACCAGGATGACCTTCTCACCGGAACGCGACCACTTCACGGCGGTGTACGAGTCGAAGACCGCCTTGCCCACGGCCGCACCCGGCGACGCCGCGATGCCCCGGCCGACCTGCTCGACCTTCGCCTCGTCGTCGAAGCGCGGGAACATCAGCTGTGCGAGCTGGGCGCCCGTCACCCGCTGGAGCGCCTCGGCCTCGTCGATCAGGCCCTGGTCCACCAGCTGCGTGGCGATGCGGAAGGCCGCGCCCGCCGTGCGCTTGCCGACGCGGGTCTGGAGCATCCACAGCTGGCCGCGCTCGATGGTGAACTCGATGTCGCAGAGATCCTTGTAGTGGTTCTCCAGGGTCTCCATGATCTGCATGAGCTGGTCGTACGACTTCTTGTCGATCGACTCCAGCTCGGCGAGCGGGACCGTGTTGCGGATACCGGCGACGACGTCCTCGCCCTGGGCGTTCTGGAGGTAGTCGCCGTACACGCCCTGGTGGCCGGAGGCGGGGTCGCGGGTGAAGGCGACGCCGGTGCCGGAGTCGGGGCCGAGGTTGCCGAAGACCATCGAACAGACGTTGAC
Source organism: Streptomyces sp. NPDC005141 (assembly GCF_053599975.1). NCBI lineage: Bacteria > Bacillati > Actinomycetota > Actinomycetes > Kitasatosporales > Streptomycetaceae > Streptomyces > Streptomyces sp. NPDC005141. Next base: position 18,081 of record NZ_JBSFYW010000071.1, read on the forward strand.
GGCCGTGCCCAGGTCGTGCGGGATGCGCTCCTGGCGGCGGTAGAGCTTGGCGCGGTCGGTGTTCCAGGAGTCGAAGACCGCGTGGATGGCGAGGTCCATCTGCTCGCGCGGGTCCTGCGGGAAGTCCCGGCCGGCCTCGGTCTTGACGATCTTCTTGAACTTGGTGACAAGCTTCTTCAGATCGGCCGCTTCGAGGTCCGTGTCGACGGTGACCTTCTTGAGGTCCTTGGCCGCGTCCAGGGCATCCTCGAAGAGCTCGCCGTCCACGCCGAGGACCGTCTTGCCGAACATCTGGATGAGGCGGCGGTAGGAGTCCCACGCGAAGCGGTCGTCGCCGGCCTGCTTGGCGAGGCCCTGGACCGACCTGTCGGAGAGCCCGATGTTCAGGACGGTGTCCATCATGCCGGGCATGGAGAACTTCGCCCCGGAGCGGACGGACACGAGCAGCGGATCGTCGGCCTGGCCGAGCTTCTTGCCCATCTTCGCCTCGAGGGCGTCGAGGTGCGCACTCACCTCGTCACGCAGTGCCGCCGGCTCCTCGCCACTGTCGAGGTAGGTCTTGCACGCGTCGGTGGTGATGGTGAAGCCGGGCGGGACGGGAAGGCCCAGGTTGGTCATTTCGGCAAGGTTGGCGCCCTTGCCCCCGAGGAGGTCCTTGAGGTCCCTGTTGCCCTCGGTGAAGTCATAAACGAACTTCGCTCCGCCAACGCCGCTTTCGCCGCTCTCAGCTACGTGGGGATCTTTGTTTTCCGACACGAGTCTCGACTCCTCGACGTCGCGGTGGCTGCCCTGACGACGGGGAACATACCCAGATCGAAGGCGTCTGGGTACGTCCACTTGCGCGTCATGCGCCTGTAACCACTCGTCCGCCACCGGATCAAAAGTCAAAGCTTGGCAAGCCATCCGGCAGCGGTGTTTTCACTTCTTGAACGAATCAACGCACGTAGATCGCCCTGGACGCTCAGGTGAGCGGGCTTCGGCACGTCTGAGTTTAATCGATGAACGATCAGAGGGTGGCACTGAGTGCCACCCCTTAGGGAAGTGCAATCGCACAAGATCCGCTCATCTGAGCGTGACCCTTATCAAGGGTGGCGAGAATCACGCCACGTGGAGGAGTCAGATTTCATCATGCGGACCACGATCCGGACACGACACACGGATGTCACACACGGGGATACCCCACACGGATGACCCCGGGACGGACGACCCGGTGCGACCGGCCCCGGACCGCGGGCGCCCGTCACACGCCGAGTGCCGCCAGACGTTCCTCGGCCCGCTCCGGCGCGTACAGGTACTCCACGACCAGCGCCCCCGCGCCCACGAGCCCGGCCCGCTCACCGAGCCGGGAGGTCACCACGTCCAGATGAGCGGTGGAGCGGGGCAGCGCCCGCTGGTAGAGCAGCTCCCGGACCCCCGTGAGGAAAGGGGTTCCGGCCAGATCCCCGGCGATCATCAGCACGCCCGGGTTGAGCAGCGTCACCACGGTCGCCAGGACGTCCCCGACCTGCCGGCCCGCCTCCCGCGCGAGGGCCATCGCCTCGGGGTGCCCGGCCGCCAGCAGGTCCCGCACGTCCGAACCGGACGCGGCCGCGACCCCGGACTCCGCGAGCCGTCGCGCCACCGCGCCGCCACTGGCGACGGCGGCCAGACAGCCGTACGAGCCGCACCGGCACAGCGCGTCGGCGCCGACCCGGATGTGCCCGATGTCGCCGGCCCCGCCGTCGATGCCCCGGTAGACCGTGCCGCCGACGACCATGCCCGCACCGATACCGGTGGAGACCTTGACCAGCGCGAACGCCGAGCAGCCCGGATAACCGGCGCGCTGCTCCCCGTACGCCATGAGGTTGGCGTCGTTGTCGACGAGCACGGGGACGCCGGCGGCGCCGATGCCCGCGTGTTCGGTGAAGGCGCGGCCCAGCCGGCCTCTTATGTCGTAACCGTCCCAGCCCGGCATGATCGGCGGCTGCACCACGCGGCCGGTGTCGCTGTCGACCGGACCCGGCACCGCGAGCCCGATGCCGCAGACGGCGTCGGCGCACTGTCCGGACTTCTCCAGCAGCTCGGCGAACCAGCGTCCGAGCTCACCGAGGACCGCCTCGGGGCCGTCGTCGACCACCAGCGGGCCCGCGTGCTCGGCGAGGATCTCGCCGGTCAGGGTGAGGACGGCGGCCCGGCCGTGCCGGGTGTCGAGGTCGGCGGCGAGGACGACGGCGTGTTCGTCGTCGAACTCCAGGGTGATGGAGGGACGGCCGCCGAGCGGCGAGTCGACGGGGCCGCCGGCCCCCTCGCGGAGCCAGCCCGCGCGGAACAGCCGGTCGAGGCGCTGGCCGACCGTGGCCCGCGACAGCCCGGTGGCCCGCTGGAGCGCGCCGCGCGTCGTCGCCCGGCCGCTGCGCACCAGTTCGAGCAGTTCTCCGGCGCTTGCCTGGTTCCCGGTCTTCACGGTCCTCCCCGCCCTTTCCGTCATGCGCACCCTCTTGCGTTCCCCAACTCTGCATTACATATTGAGTTTTGCGTGTTAAATAGACGTAACCCTGCGGCAGCTACTGCCGAACCGGTCGGTCGGACGTCTTCGGGGAGACCTGAGTGGACAGCACAACCCAGCTCACCGCCCTGCGCACGGGACTCACCACCCCCGTGCGTACCTCCGGCACTCCCGTGCACGCCTCCGGCCCGCCCTCTCCGCCCGGTCCGGGCGAGATCGCACGGACCGGATCACTTGTATACGATCCCGCCGACCCGTCGGGGTCGCTGCACCTCAGGGCATCCCGCGTGCTGAACGGCAACTGGACAGGAACTTCCACCGTGCCCTCACGCGGTCTGTATCCGCACCAGTGGTCCTGGGACTCGGCGTTCATCGCGATCGGCCTGCGCCATCTGTCCCCGCTGCGGGCGCAGACGGAGCTGGAGACGCTGCTCGGCGCGCAGTGGGCCGACGGGCGTGTCCCGCACATCGTGTTCAACCCCTCCGTCCCACTCGACGCGTACTTCCCGAGCCCCGACTTCTGGCGCTCCTCGACCGCGGGGCGCGCTGCGGGCGCCCCGCGCACCGTACAGACGTCGGGCATCGTGCAGCCACCGGTGCACGCGCTCGCCGTGTGGCTGGTGCACCGGGCGGACCCGGGACTGTCCCGGGCCCGCTCCTTCCTCTCCCGGATGTATCCCCGGCTGGCGGCCTGGCACCGCTATCTCCTGCACCGCCGGGACCTGGGCGGCGGGGGCCTCGCCTCCGTGGTCCACCCCTGGGAGCAGGGCATGGACAACAGCCCCTGCTGGGACGCCCCGCTCAGCCGTGTCACCCCGGCGCCGGCCCGCTCCTTCCGGCGCGCCGACCTCGACCACGGCGCCCCCGAGGACCGGCCGACGGACCTCGACTACGGGCGGTACGTACGGCTGGCCACGGACTACCGGGACCGGGAGTACGCCGACGGCGGCGGCGAGTTCGCCGTCGAGGACCCGGCGTTCAACGCACTGCTGATCGCCTCGGAACACGCGCTGGCCTGTATCGCGCAGGAGCTGGGCGCGGCGGGGACCGCCCGCCACGCGCGCGCCGAGCGGCTGACGGCGGCACTGGTGGAGCGGCTGTGGGATCCGGCGGAGGGCATGTTCTTCTGCCGCGACGAAGGGGCCGGCGGGCACGGCGCGCTGATCCCCGAGCGCAGTGTCGCCGGGCTGCTCCCGCTCATCCTGCCGGCGCTGCCGCGCGACATCGCGGCCACGCTCGTACGGACCGCGGGCGGGCCGCACTTCGGACTGGGCGGGGCGACGCGGCTCGCACCCAGTTACGACCTGACCGGCGAGGCGTTCGATCCGCACCGGTACTGGCGGGGGCCGGCCTGGTTCAACACCAACTGGCTGCTGGAGCGCGGGCTGCGGCTGCACGGGGAGCACGGGCGGGCGGACGGACTGCGGGCCGCCCTGCTGGACACCGCCGGGGAGTCCGGGTTCGCGGAGTACGTGGACCCGTACACAGGCGAGGCCTGCGGAGCACTCGGTTTCAGCTGGACGGCTGCGCTGACGCTAGACCTGCTGCACGAGTCCTCCGGGGCCACGGCGATCGTGTCCCCGGCGGGGCACGACGCGTTGACCGACACGGCACACAGCACTGCGGAACAGAGCACATGCGAGTTCGAGACGGGCGCCAAAGGAGGGGACCGGGGATGACGGACCGGCATCATCTGCTCGTGCACGGTGGGACGTTCGCCGCCGTGGGCGACGGCGGGGACATCAGCGGAGTGCGGGGCGGCAGCTCTCCGGACGGGTTATTCGTCCGGGACGCCCGGCATCTCAGCCGCTGGCAGCTGACGGTGGACGGCGCGGTGCCGGAGGCGCTCACGCCGGTCGCGGACGGGGACACGGCACGCTGTGTGCTGGTGCCGCGGGGCGGTCGCAACGAACCGCCCGCGTACACACTCTTCCGTGAACAGGCCGTGGCCGAAGGCGCGTTCGTGGAGGCACTGCGCGTCACCAGCAACCGTCCGACAGCCACCACGGTCCGGATCGCGGTCACCGCGGACGCCGACTTCACGGACCAGTTCGAACTGCGCTCCGACTACCGCACGTACGCCAAGACGGGCGTCGTACGCCAGCGTCAGGTCCTCGACGACGGCGTGGAGTTCAGCTATCGGCGCGGGGAGTGGCGGTCCCGCACGACAGTCACCTCCGAGCCCGCTCCGGACGGGGTGGAGGAGACGGGCACGGGCGCGCGCCGCCTCGTATGGACGCTCGACCTCGAACCGCACGGCTCGGCGGAGCTGGCGCTTCGGGTCGCGGCACGTCCGCACGGCGCCACGCACGAGCCGCGGGTGCCCGCCTCCCCCGCCGCGGCCAATGAGCGGCTCCTCGCCCTGGAGGGCGAGTTCGCGGAGGGCGTGCCCTTCCCGACCGGCTGGCCCGAGCTGGCCGCGGCCTGTGCGCGGGGTCTGTCGGACCTGGCGGTGCTCCAGGTGCCAGCGACGGGCCCGGACGGCGAGGAACTGCGGGTTCCCGCGGCGGGAGTCCCCTGGTTCCTCACCCTGCTGGGCCGCGACGCGCTGCTCACCTCGCTCTTCGCGCTGCCCTACCGGCCCCAGCTCGCCGCCGCCACCCTGCCCGCGCTGGCCGCCACCCAGGCGGTCGAGGTGGGGACGGACACGGTCGCCCAGCCGGGCAAGATCGTGCACGAGGTGCGGCACGGCGAGCTGGCGCACTTCGGGCAGGTGCCGTACGGGCGTTACTACGGTTCGGTGGACGCGACTCCGCTGTTCCTGGTGCTGCTCGGCGCGTACACCGAGCGGACCGGTGATGTGGCACTGGCGCGCCGTCTGGAGCCCAACGCCCGTGCGGCGATCGGCTGGATGCTGGACCACGGCGGGCTGACCTCGCGCGGCTATCTCGTCTACCGCGCGGACGGCGGCGGCCTGGCCAACCAGAACTGGAAGGACTCCCCCGGCGCCATCTGTTCGGCCGACGGCAGCCGCCCGACCGGCCCGTTGATGGCGGCGGGCGCCCAGGGATACGCGTACGACGCGCTGCGCCGCACCGCGCTGCTGGCCCGCACGGTCTGGGGCGACGAGGTCTACGCGGCGCTCCTGGAACAGGCCGCGGCCGACCTCCGCGACCGGTTCCAGCGGGACTTCTGGATGAGCGAACACTCCTTCCCCGCCCTGGCGTTGGACGGCGACGGCCGCCACGTCGACGCGCTCGCCTCGGACGCGGGTCACCTGCTGTGGTCCGGGCTGCTGGACAAGGAGTACGGCGAGCTGGTCGGCCGCCGGCTCCTCGAACCGGACTTCTTCTCCGGCTGGGGCGTGCGCACGCTTGCCTCCGGCCAGGCCGCCTACCATCCGCTGTCGTATCACCGGGGTTCGGTCTGGCCCCACGACAACGCCCTCATCACGCTGGGGCTGGCGCGGTACGGCCTGCACGACGAGGCCCGTACGGTGGCGCACGCGCTCGTGGACGCCGCCACGGCCGCCGGTCACCGCCTCCCCGAGGTCCTCGCGGGCTACGGGCGCGACACCCATGCCGAGCCGGTGCCCTACCCGCACGCCTGCATAAGGGAGTCGAGGTCGGCGGCGGCCCCCCTGGCCCTGCTGACGGCGGTGGGGGGCGCCTAGGAGGTTCGGTGTGCGCGCACCTGGAGTCACCACGGTGCGCGCGGGCGGCGCGCGCACCTCACGTCCGGCGGCTCAGCCGCCGGACGTGTCCAGTTCCGCGTCCTCGGACACGCCCGCGCAGTCGTAGGGGTCCTTCAGCCAGCCGTCCGGCAGGACGACCCTGTTGTTGCCGGAGGTACGGCCGCGGGGTCCGTCGGCACCGGACGGCCACGGCTGGTCGAGGTCCAGCTCGGCCAGCCCGTCGGAGAGTTCGGCGAGCGAGGAGGTGATGGCGAGACGCTTGCGCATCTCCGAGCCCACCGCGAAGCCCTTGAGATACCAGGCGACGTGCTTGCGGAAGTCGATGACGCCGCGCGCCTCGTCGCCGATCCACTCGCCGAGGAGCGTGGCGTGGCGGACCATGACCGCGGCGACCTCGCGCAGCGTCGGCCGCGCGTAGGCGTCGGCGCGGCCCTCGAAGGCGGCCACCAGGTCGCCGAACAGCCACGGCCGGCCGAGGCAGCCGCGCCCGACCACGACCCCGTCGCACCCGGTCTCGCGCACCATCCGCAGCGCGTCGTCCGCCGACCAGATGTCGCCGTTGCCGAGGACGGGGATCTCCGGCACGTGTTCCTTCAGACGGGCGATGGCGTCCCAGTCCGCGGTGCCGCCGTAGTGCTGGGCCGCGGTACGGCCGTGCAGCGCGATGGCCGTCACGCCCTCCTCGACCGCGATCCGTCCGGCGTCGAGGAAGGTGATGTGGTCGTCGTCGATGCCCTTGCGCATCTTCATGGTGACGGGCAGGTCCCCGGCGCCGCTGACGGCCTCGCGGAGGATCGCGCGCAGCAGGTGGCGCTTGTACGGGAGGGCGGAGCCGCCGCCCTTGCGGGTGACCTTGGGAACCGGGCAGCCGAAGTTGAGGTCGATGTGGTCGGCGAGGTCCTCGTCCACGATCATGCGGACGGCCTTGCCGACGGTCGCGGGGTCGACGCCGTACAGCTGGATCGAGCGCGGCTTCTCGGTCGCGTCGAAGTGGATCAGCTGCATGGTCTTCTCGTTGCGCTCGACCAGCGCCCGCGTGGTGATCATCTCGCTGACGAACAGACCCTTGCCCCCACTGAACTCGCGGCACAGCGTGCGGAACGGCGCGTTCGTGATCCCGGCCATGGGGGCCAGGACGACGGGCGGCTGCACCTGGTGGGGGCCGATCGAGAGCGTGGAGTTCACAGTGGACGTGGGCGTGGACATTCCCCCATTGTGGCGCACGGCGCCGAGTGCTCGCGCGAAAGATCGTGTAGTGGTCATTAGTTAGACACTATCGACAGCGGCGTACTCTGACGGAATGCCTGAGCTCAGCCACCGCCACCGGATGCTGGTGCTCGCGATCTGCTGCATGAGCCTGCTGATCGTGAGCCTCGACGTCACGGTCCTGAACGTCGCCCTGCCCTCGATGCAGCGGGAACTGCACACGAGCGTCGCGGGCATGCAGTGGACCATCGACGCGTACACCCTGGTACTGGCCTCCCTGCTGATGCTCGCGGGCTCCACCGCCGACCGCATCGGCCGGCGCAAGGTCTTCATGGCGGGCCTGGTCCTCTTCACCATCGGCTCGGTGCTCTGCTCCCTCGCACCGAACCTCGACGCGCTCATCGTCTTCCGGATGGTCCAGGCCGTCGGCGGCTCGATGCTGAACCCGGTGGCGATGTCCATCATCACCAACACCTTCACGGACCAGCGCGAACGCGCCCGCGCGATCGGCGTGTGGGGCGCCGTGGTCGGCATATCCATGGCCGCCGGACCTCTGGTGGGCGGCCTGCTCGTCGAGACGGTCGGCTGGCGGTCGATCTTCTGGATCAACCTCCCCATCGGCCTCGCCGCGCTCCTGCTGACCCTGCGCTTCGTCCCCGAGTCCCGCGCCCCCAAGGCCCGCCGCCCCGACCCGGTCGGCCAGTTTCTCGTCATCGCGCTGCTCGGCTCGCTGACGTACGCCATCATCGAGGCGCCCACCTCCGGCGCCCTGCGGACCACGGGCTTGGGCGTGATCGCCCTCGGCGCGCTGCTCGGTCTCCTGTGGTACGAGCCCCGGCGCGACGAACCCCTCATCGACCTGCGCTTCTTCCGCTCGGCGCCGTTCAGCGGGGCCACCGTCATCGCGGTGAGCGCGTTCGCCGCGCTCAGTGGCTTCCTGTTCCTGTCGACGCTGTACCTGCAGAACGTGCGCGGCCTCGACGCCCTGCACGCGGGCCTGTGGATGCTGCCCATGGCGGCCCTGTGCTTCGTCTGCGCGCCCATCTCGGGACGCCTGGTCGGCAGCCGCGGCCCGCGCCCGTCGCTGCTGATCGCCGGTGTCGCGATGACCGTGAGCGGCGTGCTGTTCGCCGCGTTCGAAGGGGAGACGTCGAACGTCACGCTCGTGATCGGCTACGTCTTCTTCGGCCTCGGCTTCGGATTCGTGAACGCCCCCATCACCAACACCGCCGTCTCCGGCATGCCCCGCTCCCAGGCGGGCGTCGCCGCCGCCGTCGCCTCGACCAGCCGCCAGATCGGCGGCACCCTCGGCGTCGCCGTCATCGGCGCGGCCCTGGCCTCCGGCATCCACGCCTCCGCCTACCGGGACACCTTCGTCGCGGCGGCCCGCCCCGGCTGGTGGGTCATCACCGCCTGCGGTGTCGCCGTCCTCGCCCTCGGCGCGCTCACCAGCGGGCGCTGGGCGCGCGCGACGGCCGAGCGCACGGCCCGCCTGCTGGAGTCCCCGGAGATACGGGAAGCGGCGGACGTACGGGCCCAGGACCCCTCCGCCGTCTGACCCCTCCCCCGTCTGACCGCCCCGGCGCCTCGCCGCGCCCGCCGTCCGGCCGTGCCTGCGCCTCACCGCGGCGACCCCGCGCCGACGGCGCACGGGCCACCCCCGCCGGCGTCGGCCACTCCCACGTCAGGCCGCCCCCGCCACCTCCGCCCGGGATGTCCCTTCGGCCCCGGCCCCGGCCTCGGCCTCCAGCGCGATCGCGTGCAGCTTCTCCAGTCGTTCGCGGCTCTCCTCGTCGGAGGGCGCGTACGTCACCATGCGGGCACCGAGGTCGGGCGCGAGCCACAGATCGGTGTGATCGACGGTGATGAGACCGACGTACGGGTTCACGAACTTCTTGGTCTTGCCGCGGGTGCCGACCACCTCGTACCGGTCCCAGATCTCACGGAACTCGGCCGACTCGGACCGCAACCGCTTCAGCAGCATCTTCCAGGCGGGTTCCCCTAGGTGCCCGGCCATCGAGACGCGAAGCCGCGCGGCCATCAGACGCATGGTCTCGTCCAGGAGGACGATCGACCGGCGCCACTCCGCGTTGGTGTAGGCGAGGATCATGCAGTTGCGGTCGGCGGGCGGGATCGTGTCGAGGTCGCTCATCATCAGACGCGCGTACGTGCGGTTGTACGCCAGGATGTCGTACCGGCTGTTCTGGATGCAGGCCGGAACCGGCTCCAGCTGCGTCAGGATCTGGCGCAGCGCCGGGGTGATGACCGCGCACTGGGCGGCTGGCGAGGGGTCGACGGCTCCGGCCAGCTGGAACAGGTGCGCCCGCTCGCTGGAGTCGAGCTGCAGGGTGCGCGCCAGGGCGTCGAGGACCTGCTCGGAGACTTGGATGTCGCGCGCCTGCTCCAACCAGGTGTACCAGGTGACACCCACCGCGGAGAGCTGGGCGACCTCCTCGCGGCGCAGGCCCGGTGTGCGCCGACGGCGGCCACGGGGCAGTTGGACCTGCTCGGGGGTGATGCGCTCGCGCCGGCTGCGCAGGAAGGTGGCCAGCTCGTGCCGCCGGATCTCGCTGCCGCGGGACCCGGTGGGGCCGGACGTCCGCGCAGGGCCGGGCGCACCGCCGGGGGCCGCGTCCGCGGGCGGGCGGGCGGAAGCCGCCGGGGACGGAGCCGACCGTCCCGGACCCGGGGCCGCCGTGTCCGGGACGGATCGCGTCCCGTCCGGGGCGGGTCGTGCCGGGTCCGGGCCGGTGGTCGTGTCCCGCACCATGGTCGTCATGCCTCCAGCCTGCCGCTCACCGCAGCCTGTTGCCAGGTAGTGCTTGTACCAGGATAAGAAGACTCTGGTACCCGTCTGGGTCCGGGAGAAGTCTGGGGGACGTGACCGATACCGGAACCCTCACCACCACAGTCCGCGCCCCCACCGCGCCACCCGCCCTCGGCGGCCTCGGACTGTTCACCGTGCTGCTGGGCGCGGCACTGCCCCTGATCGACTTCTTCATCGTCAACGTAGCCCTTCCGACCATCGGGCATGACCTGAACGCGAGTGAGGCCGTCCTCGAACTGGTCGTCGCCGGCTACGGGGTCGCGTACGCCGTCCTGCTCGTCCTCGGCGGACGCCTCGGCGACCTGTTCGGCCGGCGCCGGCTCTTCCTCGGCGGCATGGCGGCCTTCGGCCTGACCTCGCTCGCCTGCGGCCTCGCGCCCACCGCGTGGACCCTGGTGGCGGCACGCGTCGCCCAGGGCGCGGCGTCCGCGGCGATGCTGCCGCAGGTCCTCGCCACCATCCAGTCGGCGACCTCCGGGCCCCGCCGCGCCAAGGCGATGGGTCTGTACGGTGCCACGGCCGGCCTGTCCATGGTGGCCGGGCAGATCCTCGGCGGTGTCCTGGTCGCGGCCGACATCGCGGGCACCGGCTGGCGCTCGGTGTTCCTCGTGAACGTGCCCGTCGTCGTCCTCGGCCTGATCCTGGCCGCCCGCGCCGTCCCCGAGACCCGCTCGCAGCACCCGGAGCCGATCGACACCCCCGGCACCGTCCTGCTCGCCGTCACCCTGCTGGCCCTGCTCGCGCCGCTCACCGAGGGCCGGGCGGCGGGCTGGCCGCTGTGGACCTGGGTGTCCCTCGCCCTGTTCCCGCTCGCGGCCGCCGCCTTCTACCTCGTCGAACGCCGCGCGGACCGGGGCGGCCGGACCCCCCTGGTGCCACCGAGTCTGCTCGAGCTGACCTCGCTGCGCCGGGGTCTGATCATGATCGTGCCGTTCTCGATCGGCTTCAGCGGCTTCATGTTCGTGATCGCGGTGGCTCTGCAGCGCGGCGCGGGCCTCGGTCCCGTCTCCGCGGGGATGGCCCTCGCGCCCATGGCGGTCGTCTTCTTCATCACGTCCCTGTGCGGCCCCCGGCTGATCGCCCGCTACGGCACCCGGGTCGTCACCGCCGGCGGGCTGATCCAGGCGGTGGGCGTGGCGCTCATCGCGCTGGCCGCCGGGCGGTCCTGGCCCGACCTCGGGGTGTGGGAACTGCTGCCCGGCGCGGCGGTCGCCGGCGCGGGCCAGGCGCTCCAGCTCCCCGTCCTCATCAGGATCGTCCTCTCCGAGGTGCCGGCCGCGCGGGCCGGCGTCGGCAGCGGTGTGATGGCCACCACCCAGCAGTCGGCCCTCGCCGTCGGGGTGGCCACCCTCGGCACCCTGTTCCTGTCCCTCGCCCCGGCCCACGGCATGCGGAGCGCCCTGGTGACGACGCTCCTGGTCCAGCTGGTGGGCGTGGCCCTGACCACGGCACTGAGCCTGCGGCTGCCGCGCACGATCAGCTGAGGGGCCGGTCCGGCCTCCCTCGCGGCCACCGGCATATGCATCGGCCATGAGCCCAACTTCCCCTTTTTCAGGGGCTGTTGACACCAGTGATGCGCCATGCCGTACTGAGTCGCACTGAAGCCGAACAGAACGCGCCCGGCGATGGCCCGGCGCGTTCCGTTCGGACGGACCGCGATCCGAGGAGGCCCCGTGGCCGAGGTCAAGATCCGCGCGCTGGACCAGAGGGAGACCGGGGACGACAGCGGTTCCGGACACTGAGCTATCCCACACCCGCCGACGTCACCCGCACCGCCGAAACCCTGGCCGCCCGGCATCCCGGCCTGTGCCGGCTCAGCACGATCGGCCACTCCCGACGCGGCGTCCCGCTGCGGATGCTGAGCGTCGGAAAGGGGCCACGGCACGCCCTCGTGGTCGCGGGCGCGCACCCCAACGAGTACGTCGGCGGGGGCACCCTCCTCGCGCTGGCCCACCGGGCACTGGCCGGCGAACGGCCCGGCACCGTATGGCACCTGATGCTGTGCCTCGATCCGGACGGAGCCCGCCTCAACGACGGCGGACACCACGCCGACACCCTCTTCGGCCACTACCGCCGCTTCTTCCGCCCCACGGCCGACGAACAGCCCGAATGGGCACCCGCCCTCCCCCGCCCCCGGTTCCTGCCGGAGAGCCGCGCCCTGCTCGACGTCATCCGCCGGCTGCGGCCCTACATCCAGATCTCCCTGCACGGCACGGACATCGGCGGCACCTTCGCCCAGGTCACCCGAGAGGTACCCGGCCTCGACCGGACCCTCGCCGCCTCCGCCGAACGGCTCGGCATCCCGGTCGAAAGGGCCCCGCTGGACGCCCTGCACTGGCCCACGAGCGCCCCGGGCGTCTTCGTCCTGCCACCGCCCGGAGCACCCGAGCGCCCCACCGCCTTCCCGGAGAACGCCCACCGCTCCACCTGGCTCGCCCCGCATGCCCACGGCGGCGTCACCGCGGTGCTGGAGGTGCCGGTCTGGGCCGCCGCCGGGTTCGCCGACCTCACCCTCCACCCCGCCCCCGAACAACGGCTGCAGCACTGGGCGGAACGCCTGCGGGCCTACGCCCGCACCGTCCGCGGCCACTACGAGCGGGCACGCCCCCACCTTCCGCCGCCCGGTCCGGACGCCGGCTTCAGCATGCACCGGGCCGTGGCCGAAACGCTGCGCGTATGCGGCCCGTTGGCCGACAGCTGGGACCCCGCGCACCCGTCCTTCACGCCGCTGCCCGATCTCACCCGCGCCCGCACGGCCAGCATCGAGGGCTTCGCCCGGCGAACCCCGCTACGGGCCGCCGCCATGCTGCTGCGCCTCCTGGAGGAATACGCGCCGACCCCGGGGACCGCGCCCCAACGCGCCGAACTGGAAGCCCTCGTCGCGCGCTGGTGCGCCGCCTACTCGGCGAGTTTCACGGCGACCTGGGTTCCGGTGGACCTGCAGATAGAGCACCAGGTCAACGTCACCACCGCCGCCGTCGAGGCCGCCGAAGGACACCTCGCCGCCTCCTGAGAGCGAGGGTACTCTCACCGAACCCACCACCGAAGAACCCCCGTTGATCTTCACCATGCTGCACACTCCTTGCTGCGCAGGCGAAGCGGGAGAACCAGGAGGCGTCATGCTGCAGATCAACACGAGCAAAGTAAGCCGCTGGGACCAGCACGGCCGCGAACACACCGTCCGCGTACAACGGGCGGGCGTACAGCGCACGATCAGATGTGACACCTGCGGCTGGCGCAAAAACGCCCAATTCCTCCCCTGGTTGAAGGCGGAGGAGCACCTGGCCGAGGAACACCAGGCGACGGTCGACCCCAAAGAGGCCTGAGGGCCGCCGCCACAGGGACTCGAGGGCTGCCGTTCGGATCGCGCCACGGACGCGGGGGCACGCCGGATCCCGGGGTCCGGAAAAATCGTTCGCCGACTCCGGCTCCGCGGGCGGAGACTGAGGGCGCCGTATCAGCGGACGGAAGAACGGGCCCGGCACTGACGTACACCCTGGACACCTTGCCCTTCCCCGACAACCTCGTACCCCGCGTCCCCTACGAGGCGCTGCGGCACTGGGCTCATCTGGACCCGGCCCGCCACCCCTTCCTCTGGGACGAGGAGGAGGAAGCCCGCCTCCACTCGCTGATCCGCCCATGGGTGCCGCCCGTACTCTCGGGCAGGGAGGGTTGGTGGCAGGGCGAGCACTGGTGCGAACGTCAGGTGGACGCGATCATCCGCGAGCGCTACGGCAGTTGGACCGTGGGATGGAACTGGGACTACCCGTACGGCGGAGTCGTGAACGGCTGGGGCCATGCGTCCACCGCGGTCACGACTCCCGACGAGACCGCGGCCCGGTCGGCGGCCGCGCTGCTGGCGTGGCGGGAGTCGCTGGAGTGGCTGGATCGGCGGTTCGCGGACCTGGCGCCACCGGCGGAGGCCTCCCCCGAGGACCGCAGCTGGCATCTGGAGCGGGCCTGCGTCCGGCTCGTGACCGTCGCGCTGGACTCGGCCATGGACGGCTCCTTTCCCGGACAGGCCGGACGGCTGCTGCTCTGGTTCCTCACCAGCACCGGTATGGACCCGGACGACGCCGACGAGGTGGTGGAGACCGCGATCGGCGGCCGGTTCGAGAGCTGGGTCGCTCCCGAGCGGTCACTGATCGATTCGGTCGGCGAGGACTTCGCCGTCATCCTCACCGGCCGTCTCCCCTACCAGGACCACCGCGAGCGGGCCGCCCTGGAGGAGCTGCATGACCGCCGCTGACAGCCTCGCGACCTGGCTGCGCGTGCGCCGCGAGGCCGAGTGGCACCGGGCGCCCGCCCTGGAGACGGGTGGTCCGCCCGCGCGCGACGGGTTCCGGGCCTGGTGCGCCGGGCCGGTCCACCGGCGCGACCCCGGCCGCGCCGAACGCCTGCTCCGCGCGTACACCCTGGCCCGCGCCGACGCCGCCCGCCGCGCCCCGCTCGGCTTCGCCCTGCCGGCCGGCTGGCAGCGCGAGGTCCTCGGCGTGACAGAGGCACCCTTCCGCACCGGAGACGCCTACGCGAAGGGCGGACGCGAGCGCTACGGCCTCACCCCGCGCACCCGGGCCGACTTCGCCGCCTGTCTGCGCGAGGCGACCGACCCGGACCTCCCGCTCGCGGCCCGCGCGGCCCGCGCGTATCTCGACGTGGCGTTCTTCCACCCGTTCAGCGACGGCAACGCCCGTGCGGCCCTGCTCACCCTGGTCCACGTCCTGGCCCGCGAGGACGTCGTCCTTCCCGAGGTCGGCCCGCTCCAGACCACCCGATACGCCGACGACCCCGAGGGCGCCGCCGACCTGGCCACCCTCATCGGCGTGCTCGACCACCGCCGCCACGCGCCCACGGCCGGCCGCCGGTGAACCACGGGCAGCCGCCCGGAGTCACCGCCGCCACTTTGGTCCAGACCTATTGACGAAAGGTCTGGACCGCGCGACTGTCATGCCTACGACACCTCACCGCACCCCCACCGGGAGGCCTCGCATGATCCGTCGGAAGCTGCGCCTGCTCGCCGTCGCCCTGGCGGCGGCCGTCCTCACCCCACTGTCGATCGCGGGCGCCCCCGGCGCCTCCGCGGCGGACACCTGCGCCGTGAAGTCCCGCCCCGCCGGAAAGGTTCTCCAGGGGTACTGGGAGAACTGGGACGGCTCGTCCAACGGTGTGCACCCGCCCTTCGGGTGGACGCCGATCACCGACTCCCGTATCGCCGCGCACGGCTACAACGTGATCAACGCGGCGTTCCCCGTCATCCGCTCGGACGGCACCGCGCTGTGGCAGGACGGGATGGACACGGGCGTGAAGGTCGCGACGCCCGCCGAGATGTGCGCCGCCAAGGCGTCGGGGCAGACGATCCTGCTGTCCATCGGCGGAGCGGCGGCCGGGATCGACCTGAGTTCGTCCGCGGTCGCCGACCGTTTCGTCGCGACGATCGTGCCCCTCCTGAAGAAGTACAACTTCGACGGGATCGACATCGACATCGAGACGGGGCTCGTCGGCAGCGGGAACATCGGTCAGCTCTCCGCCTCCCAGGCCAACCTGATCCGCATCATCGACGGAGTGCTGTCGCGGATGCCGTCCGGCTTCGGGCTGACCATGGCGCCGGAGACGGCGTACGTCACCGGTGGCAGCATCACGTACGGCTCGATCTGGGGCGCCTATCTGCCGATCGTCAAGAAGTACGCGGACAACGGGCGTCTGTGGTGGCTGAACATGCAGTACTACAACGGGAGCATGTACGGCTGCTCCGGTGACTCGTACTCCGCGGGCACGGTGCAGGGCTTCACCGCCCAGACCGACTGCCTCAACAAGGGGCTCGTGGTGCAGGGGACCACCATCAAGGTCCCCTACGACAAGCAGGTGCCGGGGCTGCCCGCGCAGTCCGGTGCCGGCGGTGGCTACATGTCGCCGAGTCTCGTCTCCCAGGCGTGGCGCCACTACGGCACCGGCCTCAAGGGTCTGATGACCTGGTCCGTCAACTGGGACGGCTCGAAGAACTGGACGTTCGGCGACAACGTGAAGGCCCTGCAGGGCCGTTGAGTCAGGCAGGGGCGTCGAGCCGGGCAGGGTCGTCGAGGCCCGGCGAGAGCGTCGGCGCCGGCGGAAGGACGTCGCCACCGGTGCCACCCGCGCCGCACCGATGCCGCCCGGGCAGAGGTGCCACAGACGCCCGGACACCCCATGGTCCGGGACGCCGCGAAGCCCCCGGTTCCCTGCTCGGGAACCGGGGGCTTCGTGAGCGGCGGGTGATCAGCAGCCGATGAGGCGGCTGGCCAGGTAGCCCTCGATCTGGTCGAGCGAGACGCGCTCCTGCTTCATCGAGTCGCGCTCGCGCACCGTGACGGCGTTGTCGTCGAGGGTGTCGAAGTCGACGGTGACGCAGAACGGGGTGCCGATCTCGTCCTGGCGACGGTAGCGGCGGCCGATGGCGCCGGCGTCGTCGAACTCGATGTTCCAGTGCTGGCGCAGCGCGGTGGCCAGGCCCTTGGCCTTGGGCGACAGCTCCGGGTTCCGCGACAGGGGCAGCACGGCGACCTTGACGGGCGCGAGGCGCGGGTCGAGGCGCAGCACGGTGCGCTTCTCCATCTTGCCCTTGGCGTTGGGCGCCTCGTCCTCGACGTAGGCGTCGAGCAGGAAGGCGAGCATGGCGCGGCCGACACCGGCGGCGGGCTCGATGACGTACGGGGTCCAGCGCTCTCCGGCTTCCTGGTCGAAGTAGGAGAGGTCCTGGCCGGAGGCCTTGGAGTGCGCGCCGAGGTCGTAGTCGGTGCGGTTGGCCACGCCCTCCAGCTCACCCCACTCGTTGCCGCCGAACTGGAAGCGGTACTCGATGTCGGCGGTGCGCTTGGAGTAGTGGGAGAGCTTCTCCTGGGCGTGCTCGTACCAGCGCATGTTCTCCTCGCGGAGACCGAGGCCGGTGTACCAGTTCCAGCGCTCCTGCATCCAGTACTCCTGCCACTTCTCGTCCTCGCCCGGCTTGACGAAGAACTCCATCTCCATCTGCTCGAACTCGCGGGTGCGGAAGATGAAGTTGCCGGGCGTGATCTCGTTGCGGAAGGACTTGCCCATCTGCGCGATGCCGAACGGCGGCTTGCGGCGCGAGGTGGTCTGCACCTGGGCGAAGTTGGTGAAGATGCCCTGGGCGGTCTCGGGGCGCAGGTAGGCGACGGAGCCGGTGTCCTGGGTGGGGCCGAGGTGGGTGCTGAGCAGGCCGGAGAACTGCTTGGGCTCGGTGAACATGCCCTTGTTGCCGCAGTTCGGGCAGTTGATGTCCGCGAGGCCGTTCTCGGGGAGGCGGTGGTGCTTCGCCTCGTAGGCCTCCTCCAGGTGGTCGGCGCGGTAGCGCTTGTGACAGGAGGTGCACTCGGTGAGCGGGTCGGAGAAGGTGGCGACGTGGCCGGAGGCGACCCAGGTCTCGGTGGCCAGGATCACCGACGAGTCGATACCGACGACGTCCTCGCGGGAGGTGACCATGTAACGCCACCACTGGCGCTTGATGTTCTCCTTGAGTTCGACGCCGAGCGGACCGTAGTCCCAGGCGGCACGCTGTCCGCCGTAGATCTCACTACTGGGGAAAACGAAGCCACGGCGCTTGCTCAGGCTGACGATGGTCTCGATCTTGTCGGCGGCCACGGTGCTCTCTTCATTACGAACGGACGGCAGCGAATGCTTCAGGTTACCGGCGTCGCCCACCCCTGTATCAAATCGGTTCGCGGAGTGGGCCGCTTCCTGCCGCTTACATCCACTTGATGCCTGTTGTCGGGGGGCGCGAGGCCGTCCCGACGAGGGCTTGTTGACAATCGTTTCCAGATTTGTTGAAAATGAGTGTCATGAACGTACGACGACGCCTCATATCGGGGTCCGCGGTCGTGGCGGCCACCGCCCTCGGCCTCGGCGCCCTCTCGGCCTGCTCGGGCTCCGCCTCGGCCGACGGCAAGAGCAACGGAAAACTCGACGTGGTGGCGTCGTTCTACCCGCTCCAGTACCTCGCCGAGGAGATCGGCGGGACGCATGTGAACGTCACGAACCTGACCCAGCCCGGTCAGGAGCCGCACGACCTGGAGATCAGCGCCCGGCAGACCGCGCAGCTCCAGGAGGCGGACGCCGTCCTCTACCTCAAGAACCTCCAGCCGGCCGTGGACGACGCGGTGGCCCAGGCCGAGGTGAAGACCAAGATCGACGCCGCTTCGCTGACGACGCTGGAGAAGCACGGCAACGAGGTCGGCGGGCACGCGGCCGCCCACGACGACAGCGAGGGCGAGGAGGCCGGCGCCACCGACCCGCACATCTGGCTCGACCCGGTGCGGTTCGCGGAGGTCGCCGAAGGGGTCTCCGACGCCCTGAAGAAGGCCGACCCGAAGCACACCGCGGACTACGAGAAGAACATGTCGGCACTGCGGAAGAAGTTCGTCACGCTGAACACCGACTTCCACAACGGTCTCTCGGACACGAAGACCAAGACCTTCATCACCACCCACGCCGCGTTCGGCTACCTCGCCGAGCGCTACGGGCTCACCGAGGAGGCCATCAACGGCCTGGACCCGGAGTCGGAGCCCAGCGCGAACCGGGTGAAGGCCCTGGAGAAGACGGCGAAGGCCGACGGCGTCACGACGGTGTTCTACGAGACGCTCGTCAGCGACAGAACGGCCAGGACGATCGCCGACGACGCGGGTCTTCGCACGGATGTCCTCGACCCGCTCGAGGGCATCACCGACAAGTCCAGGGGCAGGGACTACATGCAGGTCATGGAGTCGAACCTGAAGGCGCTGCAGACGGCTCTCGGCGCCAAGTGACCAGTGTGGAGGACGTCGTGAGCGAGTCCGTCGTATCCCTGCGCGGTGTGCGGGCGGAGCTGGGTTCGCGCCCGGTCCTGCGCGGCATCGATCTCACCGTGCGCCGCGGGGAGGTCGTCGCGCTGCTCGGCGCCAACGGCTCAGGCAAGTCGACCGCGGTGCGCAGCGTCATCGGCCAGGTCGCCGTCAGCGACGGCGAGATCGAGATCTTCGGCGTCCCGCGGCGCCGTTTCCGCGACTGGCACCGTGTCGGGTACGTCCCGCAGCGGACGACGGCGGCGGGCGGTGTGCCCGCGACGGTCACCGAGATCGTCGCCTCGGGGCGTCTGTCCCGGGCCCGCTTCGGCGTGCTGCGCAAGGCCGATCACGCGGCTGTGCGGCGGGCCCTGGAGCTCGTCGGGATGGCGGACCGCGCGAAGGACTCCGTGAACGCCCTGTCGGGCGGGCAGCACCAGCGGGTCCTCATCGCCCGCGCGCTGGCCTGCGAGCCCGAACTGCTGATCATGGACGAGCCGATGGCGGGCGTGGACCTCGCCAGCCAGGAGGTGCTGGCCGCGACCCTGCGCGACCAGGTCGCCCAGGGCACCTCCGTCCTGCTCGTGCTGCACGAGCTGGGCCCCCTGGAGCCGCTGATCGACCGCGCGGTCGTCCTGCGGGACGGCTGCGTGCTGCACGACGGCCCGCCTCCGCAGGCGGTCGGCCAGCACGCGCTGCCCGGCCACGACCACGTACACCCGCACGCGGCTCATGACGCCGAACCCCTCCGGACGGGACTGCTGAGCTGATGGACATCCTCGAGTACGCCTTCATGCAGCGGGCTCTGCTCGCCGCCGTCCTGGTGGGCATCACCGCGCCCGCCGTCGGCATCTATCTGGTCCAGCGCCGCCAGGCACTGATGGGCGACGGGATCGGCCATGTGGCCATGACGGGCGTCGGCCTCGGGTTCCTGCTGTCCACGTCACCGGTGTGGATGGCGATGGCCGTGTCCGTGCTGGGTGCCGTGCTCATGGAGCTGATCCGCTGGTACGGCAGGACGCGCGGGGACATCGCGCTGGCCATGCTCTTCTACGGGGGCATGGCGGGCGGCGTGATGTTCATCAACCTCGCGCCGGGTGGCTCGAACGCCAACCTGACGTCGTACCTCTTCGGCTCCCTGTCGACGGTGAGCGAGTCCGACGTGACGGCGATCTGCCTGCTGGCCGGCTTCGTCGTACTCGTCACGCTGGGGCTGCGCCGCCAGTTGTTCGCGGTCAGCCAGGACGAGGAGTTCGCGCGGGTGACCGGTCTTCCGGTGCGCGCCCTGAACCTGCTGACGGCCGTCACGGCGGCGGTCACGGTGACCGTCGCGATGCGGGTGGTCGGACTGCTGCTCGTGAGCGCGCTGATGGTGGTGCCGGTGGCGGCGGCCCAGCAGCTCACCCGGAGCTTCGCGGCGACCTTCGCCATCGCGGTGGCGATCGGGGTGACCGTGACGATCGGCGGCACCGTGACGTCGTACTACCAGGACGTGCCGCCCGGCGCCACGATCGTGCTGCTGACGATCGGCGTTTTCATCGCGCTGACCACGCTGGCGACTCCGCTGGCCCGGCGCCGGGCCCGGGCACTGGCGGCGGCGCAGGCCGCCGGAGACCCCGCGGAGTGCACGATTCCGGCCGCGCGCGGCACGGAGAGCAGCGTCGGCGTCTGACTGGGCACAGCCCGGACTGGCACAATGGCCGGGCAAGGGCAGACGTGAGGAGGCAACGGTGACAACCGCTGGATCGCCCGTCCGGGGCCGTTCCACCCGGCAGCGTGCCGCCGTGGCGGCCGCGCTGGACGAGGTGGACGAGTTCCGCAGCGCGCAGGAGCTCCACGACATGCTCAAGCACAAGGGCGACTCGGTCGGGCTCACCACGGTCTACCGCACGCTGCAGTCCCTGGCCGACGCCGGCGAGGTCGACGTCCTGCGTACGTCGGAGGGCGAGTCCGTCTACCGGCGCTGCTCCTCCGGCGAGCACCACCACCACCTCGTCTGCCGTGTGTGCGGCAAGGCGGTGGAGGTGGAGGGCCCGGCCGTCGAGAAGTGGGCCGAGGCCATCGCGGCGGAACACGGCTATGTGAACGTGGCGCACACGGTGGAGATCTTCGGTACGTGCGCGGAGTGCGCGGCGGCGAAGGGCTGAGTCCCCGGGGCCTCAGACGCGGGTCAGGTTGCGGTCGAGGATCGCCCGCAGCCTGTCCACGTCCGCGGGGGTGTGCGCGGCGCGTTTGGGCAGCACCGTGAAGCCGACGGCGTTCTTGTCGGGGCTGAGCATGACGAAGGCGTCCGCCGTCTCCCGGTAGCGGGGCTGCGCCATCCAGTTGAGCGTCTCCGTCGAGTTGTCCGTGGCCACCGTCACCCCGGTGTCCGTGACGGTCGCACGGAACGTTCCCTGGCGCTCCGCGAGGCGTTGCACCTGGCGGGCCTGGAGCCAGGGCGACAGCATGATGAGCGGCGCGAAAACGACGAACCAGATCACCGGAAGCGTGGACGCGTCCTGTCCGGCCAGCGCGAGCGCGCACTCCAGGGCGACCACGACGGCGGCGCCACCCAGTACCCAGAACTGCCTTCGGCCCGCCTTGCTGACGCCTCTGCGCGCTCTCAGCGCCGAGGAGAAGTCCCCGACGGTCGGCCGGTACTCCAGCTCGACGGCATCCGCCCCGTGCCCCTGCGGCTGCCCCGGCAACTCCTGCTGCGGCGCAGCACCCTGGCCCTCGACCACGGCCCCTCCCCGGTTCGGTGGTGATGAGCCATGATCGTAAGGCCGGGTTCGGACAACGCCCCGGGCGGCGGGTGTTACGAGCCGTCGCCCCGCATGCCCCGCTCCATGGCGAGCAGGTCCTCGTTCGGGACGGCGCCGCCGAAACGCCGGTCGCGCTGCGCGTATTCGACGCAGGCACGCCACAGGTCACGCCGGTCGAAGTCGGGCCACAGCACGTCCTGGAAGACCATCTCGGCGTAACTCGACTGCCAGATGAGGTAGTTGGAGGTGCGCTGCTCGCCGCTGGGGCGCAGGAACAGATCGACGTCCGGCATGTCCGGGTAGTACAGGTACTTCTGGATGGTCTTCTCGGAGACCTTGTCGGGGTCGAGCCGGCCGGCGGCGACATCGGCGGCCATCGCCTTGGCGGCGTCCGCGAGCTCGGCACGACCGCCGTAGTTGACGCAGAAGTACAGCGTCATGGCGTCGTTCTGCGTCGTCTGCTCCTGGGCGATCTGGAGCTCCTGGACGACGGACTTCCACAGCTTGGGCATGCGGCCGACCCAGCGGATCCGGATGCCGAGCTCGTCCATCTCGTCGCGGCGGCGCCGGATGACGTCCCGGTTGAAGTTCATGAGGAAGCGCACCTCGTCGGGCGAGCGCTTCCAGTTCTCGGTGGAGAAGGCGTAGAGGGAGAGGTTCTTCACACCCATCTCGATGCAGCCCTTGAGGACGTCCATGACGACGCCCTCGCCGACCCGGTGCCCCTCGGTGCGCGGCAGCCCGCGCTCCTTGGCCCACCGGCCGTTCCCGTCCATGACGACCGCCACATGGTTCGGGATGAGCTCGCCGGGGAGTTTGGGCGCGCGGGCACCGGAAGGGTGCGGTTCCGGCGTCTTGTACTCGCGGCGCTGGCGTCCCAGGATCCCGCGTACGACCATGTGCTTCTCGTCTCCCTCTTGCTTGCGCTCGGCGCTCGTCTTGCTCTGGCTCTTCTTGCCGTTGTTGCTGTTCTCGTCGTTCTTGCGTGCCCGGGTGGCGCCTACTTCTCCACGTACCGCAGGGAACGCAGTCCGCGCTCCAGATGCCAGTGCAGATAGGCCGACACCAGCCCGCTGCCCTCCCGGACGTGCCGCGGCTCGCTCGCGTCCGCCGTCTCCCAGTCTCCCGTGAGCAGCGCGGCGAGGAGTTCGAGGGCCTGAGGCGAGGGTACGACGCTGCCGGGCACCCGGCAGTCGACGCAGACGGAACCTCCCGCAGCGACCGAGAAGAACCGATTCGGTCCCGGCATGCCGCATTTGGCGCAGGCGCTGAAGCTGGGCGCGTAGCCGTTGACGGCGAGGGAGCGCAGCAGGAAGGCGTCGAGGACGAGGTGCGGCTCGTGCTCGCCCCGGGCCAGGGTGCGGAGTCCGCCGACCAGCAGCAGATACTGCTGCACGGCGGGCTCCCCCTCGTGGTCGGTGAACCGCTCGGCGGTCTCCAGCATGGCGGTGCCCGCGGTGTAGCGCGGGTAGTCGGTGACGATTCCGCCACCGTACGGAGCGATCGTCTCGCTCTGTGTGCACAGGGGCAGGCCGCGCCCGATCAGTTCGCTGCCGCGGGCGAAGAACTGCACGTCCACGTGGGAGAAGGGTTCGAGGCGCGCCCCGAACTTGGACTTGGTCCGCCGGACACCGCGCGCCACCGCCCGTACACGCCCGTGACCGCGTGTGAGCAGCGTGATGATCCGGTCCGCCTCACCCAGCTTCTGGGTGCGCAGCACGATGCCGTCGTCGCGGAACAGACTCATGCGGCCCATTCTCGCCTACGGCACCCGCACCCCGGTCCCGATGGGCCTCTTTACGCCCGGGCACCTCCACGAGGCACCTTCACAAGGCGCCTCGCCGTGGCCCCGCGGCCCCCCCCCCCCGCCCCCCCCCCCCCCCCCCCCCCCCCCCCCCC
>NZ_JBSFYW010000072.1:0-40259 GCF_053599975.1 Streptomyces sp. NPDC005141
CCACGGACTCCCGACCGGAAACCGCGCCGCGTAGCGGCACGGCAACCGGTAGAGAAGGCCAGAATCCTCGCCCTTCAGGGCGAGGAGCATGTCAACAGTCGCCGTCCCCGACCGGCTTGCCCGGCGCGTCGCCGAGCGGCTTCACCTGGTGGGGTGAGGGGGCCTGCCAGGGCTCGTGGTCGTCGCCCAGCCAGTCGCCGACCGGCTGCACCGAACCCAGCGCGTCCGTGGGGGCCAGATCGGCGGCGTCCTGGTCGTAGTAGTCGAACCAGGGGAGTCCCGCGCGGGTGTACGCCGCACGGTCCACCGGGGACGGCGGCGGCGCCTCGCCGGTGATGCGGCGCCACTCCGGAGGCGTCACGAGATGGACGAACACGCGTACGGCAGGCTCCTCGGCCCAGGCCTCGATCGGCCGGTCGTCCCGGTAGACCTCCTGGCGCATCGAGCCGCCGACGCCGAGACCCATCGCCGGAGCGCTCCGCGGACGGGCCGGGGCGGCTCCCCCCGCGGCCGGCGCGGTTCCCGGTGCGGGCGGCGCGGAACCGGGCGCGGCCATCATCGGCATGGCGCCGCCGTACCCGCCGATCGACGGAGGCATCGGAGGCATCCGCAGGCGCTCCTCCGCCCTGCGGCGCTCCGCCTCGCGCCACGCCGCCAGCTCCCCGGCGTCGAGCGGGAACGACTGGAGCTGGACACCGCCCCAGACCTCCTCGCCGGTGACCTGGCCTTCCACCGTCGCTCCCAGACCCATCGGCACGGCCACGAACTGGCGGACCGTCCCCTTGCCGGAGTTGATGCCGTCGAGCCAGGGCTGGCGCGGGAGTGCGAGATAGTTCTGCGGATCACGGCTGAGCTTGGAGCTCCACGGTTTGCCGGAGACGGCGCACACCTTGCCGACGCCGACCTGCAACGCGGCCGGCTCCGTCGTCCCGGCGAAACTCAGCCACATGGCCTCGCGCAGATACACCGGAAGCATCACACCACCACGGGCCCGCCACTCGGCGGGCACCCGGTCCCCGTAGTCCTCGACCCGCCGGACGGGGAACTCGCCGAGCCCCGGCGGCAACGCGTGCGTGCCCGTCTCGGGCAGACGCAGGGTCCGGACGAACCGCACCTGCACCCCGCCCGGCAGCCGCAGCGTGTTCCCGTCGATCCGCACGGTGTCCTTGGTCATCCGCCCGCCTCCTCGTCGTATCGCCCGCTCGCCTCGGCGCCGTCGTGCGGCTCACCGCTCCCCGACGCCGTGCCGCTTCTTCGCACGGAACCCGTCACTTAGAACGACGGGAAGCGGCCGAGCGGTTCCGTTTCCGGCGCAGTGGGCGCGGGAGGCGCAGCCGGCGCCGCAGACGCGTGAGGTGCGGTCGGCGCTCGCGCTCCTCGGCGGCGCAGCGGTCCAGTTCCTCGAGGAGCTTGCGGGTCCGGTGCTCGGTGTCGAGCTCGTCGATGATGCGGTTGACCTCGGTCAGGACGGAGCCGTGCAGCTGCCACTGACTCGCGTCGCGCTGCACCTCGTCGAGGAAGAGCTGGGCCAGTTTGTCGCGGGTGGCGGCGGCCGTGGTGAGTTCCGCGCTGAGCCGCGCTTCGGCGGACGCGGCACTCTGGGAGACATCGGTGGTCACCAGTACCGCGAAGCTGACGATCGCGTCGGCGACCTCGGACAGCAGTTCCTCCAGCACGGCTCCCGCCTGGGCTTCGAACAGCGGATGGGGTTCCCGCTCCTTGGCGAGGTCGGTGAGGCTGCGCGCGAGGACCCGCAGGACCACGGTGCAGATCTCGAGAGTGTCCAGGCCGGTGCGCAGCACGACCCGGTGCAGCAGCCCCTCGCGCACGCGCGGGTTGAGCCTCAGGCTGTCCTCGGCCTGCCGCAGGGCCGCGTCCACCCCGGCGATGTCATGGTCGAGCCGGCGTGCCTCGTGCAGCCGCTCGGCCGCCACCCGGAAGGGTGTGCGCCCGGCGGCCTCCTCGCCGATCCGGAGCATCAACTGGCGCACCCGGCGTGCCAGATCCTCGATGGACTCACCGGCCACGCCCACCCACACGGGTGGCGCGAGCACGAGGTTGCAGGCGAGGCCGACGACCGCTCCGATCAGTGTCTCCAGGACGCGGGCCCAGGCGGTGTCGCCCACCCTGGTCACGCCGAGGACCAGCATGGCGCTGATCGCCACCTCGGGCACGAACTCGCTGACCCGGACCAGATGTCCCACGGCCAGTGACGCCAGGATGATCAGACCAAGGCTCCACCAGGTCAGACCCACTAGGCTGCTGAAGCCGATGGCGATGACGACGCCGACCACCACGGAGTTCACCCGTCTGATGGCGGTGGTGATCGTGGAGTACAGGGTGACCTGGACGACCAGGAGCGCGGTCAGGGGCGCGGTCAGCGGCGCGGGCTCGGGACTGAGATGCAGGGCCACCACGTACGCGAGCGTCGCGGCGGCCGTCGAACGAAGTGTCTGGACGACCACGGGCTCCCGGCGTCGCTCCACGATCTTCACGACGGATGTCGTCCACTCACCACGTGCCTCTTGCATCCTTGGGGCCTTCCCGTTTCCCACCGGTACCGAACGTCCTCATTGCGGACCGTATCTGTCCGCAAGGGGCCCTAGATTGATGGCATCAGCTCGGTCGGACAGGCATCAGGAGGAATCAGGATGAGCGACCTCGAAGGCATCGAACTGCTGACGCGGGCGCACGCACGGCTGCGGGAGGTGGTCGCGGGTGTGCCGGAGGGCGCGTGGGGAGCGCCGACGCCGTGCAGCGAGTGGACGGTGCGGCAGGTGCTCAACCACGCGCGGCTCGATCAGCAGGCGTACGGCGCGGCGATCACCGGCAGCGGATGGCCCGACGGGGACCCCTTCCACCCCGTGGACGGCCTGGAGGCCGATGCGGCGGCGGCGCTCGACAAGGTCCTCGCCGACGTCGCCGACGTCTACAGGGGGCTGTCCCCCGACGCCGAGGAGGTGGCGACGCCGCTCGGACCGCTGCCGTTCCCGGTGGCCGCCGCCGCGGGTGCCATGGACGCGGCCGTGCACGCCTGGGACATCGCCGTCGCGACGGGGCAGGAATCCCCGCTCGACGACGACCTCGCCGCGGGGATCGGCCTCGCGGCGGACCGGCTGGCCGATCACCTCCGGAACTCGTTCGGCGTGTTCGCCGCCGCGCGCGAGGTGCCGGAGGGCGCCGGCCGGGCCGGGGCGCTGCTCGCCTTCCTGGGCCGTGACCCGCACTGGACACCTGCCGGTTCCTGACGCGTCCGGGGAGGTCCCCGGCAGGCGGGGACGATCCGTCGGGCGCCCCGGGGGAGTGAGCCGGTGCGGCGGGATCAGTTGTGCAGCTTCGCCAGGAAGGCCGACAGGTTGCCGACCGTCCTGGCGATCTGCTGCTCCGTCGTGAGGGTCTCTTCGAAGCGGCTGCCCGACTCCAGGGTCTTCTTCCCGCGTACGTAGAGGGAACAGGCGAGGTCGGCGCAGATGTAGACACCCACCGAATTGCCCTCGCGGCCCGGCGCGCCCGCCTTGCGGGCCGTCATCAGCGAGACCCCGCTGCCCGGGTGCGTCGTCAGGCACAGCGAGCACATGCTGCGGTGCAGGAGCCCGCGCCGGGAGGAGGGCAGGCGCAGGCCGACACCGACGAGGCCCCCTTCCCGCTCGGTGACGAGGTAGCTGCGATCGGGCGCGCCGGGATCTCGCCAGCCGAGGAAGTCCAGGTCACCCCAAGGGAGTTCGTCGAGATGGCGAGGCGTCGCGAGCCGTTTGGCCTCTCCTCGGGAGCAGTTGACGAACGAGTCGCGGATGTCCCGCTCGGTGAGTGATCTCATGGGGGGAGTCCTCCTGGGTGCCGGCGGTCAAAACCTAGGAGTCCTAGGTTTTGACCGAAGATACCTAGCTCAATGAGGGGGAGCCAATGGATTTCGCGGAGGGAGGCCGCAGGACACGGGACCGGTGGACGCCGCAGGAGCTGGCCTTGCGCCATGTCGCGGCCCGGTCCTCCGGCCCCGCGCTGGATCCCACGGTGCGGCTGACCCTGAACTTCCATCCGGACCGGCTCGTGCGCGGGGTCCCGATCCTGGAGGCACTGGCCCGGGACGGCGTGTACCGCTCGCAGTTCGTCACGGGCACCAGCAACGGCGGCCTGACCGCGCACCCCGGCGGCGACCGGTGGCGCTGGGAGAGCCGGATCTTCGGCGGGGCCTACGACATCGCGCCCGCCGACGAGCGCCCGGTCTACGGAGGGCTCGACTTCCGTCGCCAACTCGTCGGCGCGGCACCCCGGTTCGGCTCCTCGCACTTCCGGCTGACCGGCGAGACACTGCGCCGCGCCACCTTCTGCTACCCCGACAGCGCCGCCGAACCGTCCGCCTTCGGCGTCGCCGCCGGGATGTCCCTCATCGAGACCGCCGAGGCGGACGACCGGGACGCCCTCGACGACTACATCGAGGCGCAGGTGCACGGACGGGTCGTGCCCGCCCGGGACGTGGAGGCACTGGTCCTCGACGCGTCCTTCCGGGGCACACCCGTCGAGGCCGCGGCACGTCACCTGCCCTGCCCGATCGCCTGGCACCCCGGATACCGGCTCGGCGTCGAGGAACTCCGCCTGCACCCCGCTTTCCGCGGCTCCGAATACGTCGAGCTCGGCACCCGCATCGCCGAGAACGGCGTTCTCGACCCGCGCATCATCGGGGACGCCGCCCGCACCGGCCGCCACGACCTCCAGGACCTGAAGAAGGTCTGGCACTGCCTCGCCCGCTTCGGCGCTCCTCGGGGCGCCGGTACGGCGGAGGGCGACACCCAGGGCGTCAGGGTGCCCAGCGTGTAGGCGAGGGCGGCCGGTTGGCCAAGGGGCCCGTGCCCAGGCGCTCGGTCGGGGCGGTGGATACGACACTCCCCACCTGGCAGAGTGGGCCCATGGGCGAGGCGACCGATGGAGCCGGTGCGCACGGCTGGGAGCGGGCACGGCGGGCTCTTGACGGGGTGGGACTGCCGCCCGGGAGCCTCGCCGGTCGCCGGACTTTGTCCGGCGGCACGTACAACGCGGTCGAGGAGCTCCTGCTCGTCGACGGCACCCGTTACGTGCTGAAGGTGCCTCCGCCCGACACCGCCCCCGCTCTGGCGTACGAGCGGCAACTCCTCGTCTCCGAGGCGGAGTTCTACCGTCGGGCGGCCACCGTCGGCGTACCGGCGCCCCGGGTGGTCGGAGATCGTCGCGACGGTCATCTGCTCATGACGCACTGTCCGGGTGATCCCTGGGAGATCTGTCCGTCAGTGAACGCGGGCCACTGCAGCGGGAGTTGGGGCGCATGGTGGCCCGCTTGCACGAGGTGACCGGCCCGGGCTTCGGCTACCCGTCCGGCGCACTCGGGCCGCTCGCCCCCGACTGGCGGACCGCCTTCGCCGGGATGTACGACGCCGTCCTGGACGACGCCCGCCACTACCGTGCCTGGCTGCCCTTCCCCGTCGACGAGGTGGCCCGCGTGGCGCGGACCGCCCATGACGCGCTGGACGAGGTCACCGTCCCCCGCCTCGTCCACTTCGACCTGTGGCGAGGGAACATTCTGGTCGAGCGTGCCGAGGCGGGCCCTCGGATCGGCGGTCTGATCGACGGCGAGCGCATGCTCTGGGGCGATCCGCTCGCCGACTTCGTCTCTCTGGCCCTGCTCGGCGACATCCGGCGGGACGCGGACTTCCTGGCGGGCTATCAGGAGGCGGGCGGAACAGTCGGGTTCGACGGACCCGCCCGTCAACGCCTGGCCCTCTACCGCAGCTACCTCTACCTGATCATGCTCGTCGAGACGGTGCCCCGAGCGTCCGGCGACGAACGGGTCGCCTGGGTGCGCGAGGCGGTGGGCCCGCAGCTGACGGCCGCCCTCGCGGAACTGGGGCCGAACGGACGTGACACCGCCGACGGCGGTGTCTGAACCAGTCGGCAGCAGCCCTGGGGGCATCGAGACGTCTGCCGCCTCATACGTGTGGCTCACTCCCGCGTGCGGCATATGTCAGAGTCAAGAATGCTGGTGAAGTCGTTGGAGAGCCGGTAAGAGAGGCGGACGAGGCACAGTGACACCTCTGACTCGGATTCCGCTGGACGGCGGAGGCTTCATTCTGGTCGAGCAACCGGCCGCCGCGTGGGACGGGCCGGTGAAGGCTGGCCGCGTCGGCGATGTCGTACGCGAGTTGCCGGTGACGCTGCAGGGGGCGTTGGAGCCGATCACAGAGGCCGCCCGCGCCACTCTCGAACAGCTGCGCAAAGCCCGTCCCGACGCGATCACGGTCGAATTCGGCGTCGACCTCGCGGCCGAGGCCGGGGCTGTCATCACCAAGAGCCAGGCCAGTTGCCACCTGAACGTGACCGTGTCCTGGAAGAGCGACGGATCGCGGCACCCGGACTCGGCCGAGAGTACGGGCTGATCCGGGTGACCAGCGAGGAAGAGAAGCCGGGTGACGGCAGCGCATCGGATCTGGCCGCGGCCGTGGCCCAGATCGTCGGGCCGGACGGGGCCGTGGCCGGGACGGGGTTCCTGGTGGCCGATGGGGTCGTGGTCACGTGTGCGCATGTCGTCGAAGCGGCCGGGGGCGGGCCCGGGGAGGAGATCCTGCTGTCCTTTCCTCATGTGCGGGGTGCGGACCGGGTGGAGGGACGTGTCCCGGGCGAGCTGTGGCGTTCCGTCGAGGAAGAGGACGTGGCATTCATCCGGCTGAGCGGCACAGCGGCGGGTATGCGGACGATGCCGTTGGGCTCCGCGGAAGGATGCCGGGGCCACCAGGTCCGCTCCTTCGGATTTCCCGCCCAGGCCCCGGCGGAGGGACACTTCGGCTTCGGCGTGACCGGCGATCTGCTGCCGGGCGCGGACGGCAGATGTGCACATCTCCAGCTGACCGCCGCCAACGACCTCACCACCGGCTTCAGTGGCGGACCTGTTCTCGATGAGACGACCGGCCTGGTCATCGGCATGCTCACCGAGATCACCGCACCCGACATGTACGAACGGGGGCAGGGCATCGCCTACGTCACGCCGACGCAGGTCCTGCGGGAGATCCTGCCGGATCTGGCCGAGCGTGAGGTCTGCCCTTACCGAGGGCTGGAGCCGTTCACCGCGGAACACGCGCGGTGGTTCGAGGGCCGCCAGGACGCGGTGCAGCAGGTCCTGACGAACCTGGCACAGCAACGGCGGCTGACGCTGCTGCTCGGGCCGTCGGGGTCGGGTAAGTCGTCGTTGATCCAGGCCGGTGTGCTGCGGGCGCTGGCGGCGGGGGAGTTGCCGGGCAGTGACCGCTGGCTGCCTGTCCTCACCCGGCCGAGGCAGGACATGCTCGCCGAGATCGAACGGGCAGGGCTGCCGGGTGCGAAGGGTGACGGGATCGTTGCGGCGGTCAACCAGAGGCTTGTGGCCGACCCCGGTCATCAGCGTGTCCTGCTGGTGATCGACCAGTTCGAGGAGCTCCTGGTCCAGACGGCCAACGGTCGGCTGCGGGACTTCCTGTCCGTCATCGATGAGGTCACCACAGCCGCCGACGCGTACACCAAGGTCACCGTGATCCTGATCATGCGTGACGACTTCTACCCTCAACTGGCATCCCTGGCGCCAAGGTTGCTCGAAGCCGCGATGCCGGGACTCCTCAATGTACCGGGCACGCTGAGCCAGCAGGACCTGCACGACATCATCACTCTGCCCGCCCGGGACGTCGGGCTCCGCTTCCAATCAGGGTTGCCCGAGCGGATCATCGGCGACGTCCTGGAGATCACACCCGAAGCGGCCATCACCTGCCAGGCACCGGTCACCGTGCTGCCCCTGCTGGAGATGGCGCTCAGCCAGCTGTGGCTCCGGCGGCAGGACGGGTACCTCACGCACGAGGCGTACCGTCGCATCGGAGCGGTCAGCGGCAGCGTGACCACGTGGTGCGACAGCGTCCTGAGCGAACTGTCCCCAGAACAGCGGACCATCGCCCAGCGGGCGCTGACGTCCCTGGTGCACCCCGCAGATCCGGGTCACAACATCACGGCCGTCCGCACGCAGGTCCCCCTCGACGAGCTGCGCGAGCTGGCAGCGGACCCCGGCGACCCTCCCGACGCTGAGAAGGCGGCCGTCAACGACGTCATCGCCGCCCTCGCGCGCCATCGGATCATCACCACCCAGGCGCTTCACGCCTCGCATGACCCCGGCGCTCCTTCCGGGGCACCGGTGGCCGAGCTGATCCACGAGGCGCTCATCCGCGACTGGGGCGCACTGCGTGAGTGGGTCAACCAGGATCACCGCTTCCAGGAGTGGCTCGACCACACCCGCGAGCGACAGGCCCACTGGGCCACGGCGAAGGACCCGGGGGATCTGCTGGGCGGGACAGCGCTCGCGGAGGGCCTCGAATGGTCACGGCGACGTCGGCTACCGGCCGAGATCTCGGCGTATCTCAACGCCAGCAGGCAGCGCCAGCGGACCGCGATCCGCCGCAGCAGGCAGCTCAACGGGATCCTCGGCGGTCTCCTGGTCCTCGCCCTCCTGGCCGCGGGAGGCGCTTTCTGGCAGTGGCGAACGGTGATCGCCACACGGCAGACGGCACTGTCGCGACAACTCGCCGGCCAGTCCGACGGACTCTTCGCCACGAACCCGGAACTGGCCGCGCTGCTGGCCGTTCAGGCGTACCGCACCAGTCATACGTCCGAGGCCTTGGAGAGCCTGCGAAGCGCCGCGGCCCTGCCGGTGCACCGCCGCCTGTCCGGCCATACCGACGAGGTGTACGCGGTGGCGTTCAGTCGTGACGGCCACACTCTGGCCACAGGCGGTGCCGATCAGACGGTTCGTCTGTGGGATCCGGTCACCGGCAAGTCCCGCGCCACATTAAAAGACCACACAGGCCAGGTGACATCAGTGGCGTTTAGCCCCGACGGTCACACCCTTGCCACGGGCAGCGCCGACGGGACAGTGCGTCTGCGGGACCCGGTCTCCGGCAGGACCCGCACCACACTCGAAGGACGCCAGGCCGAGGGGGTGTACGCGGTGGCGTTCAGCCACGATGGTCACACCCTTGCCACAGGCTGTGCCGACGGGAAAGTTCGTCTGTGGGACCCGGTCTCCGGCAGGACCCGCACCACACTCGAAGGGCACAAGGCCGAGGTGTACTCGGTGGCGTTCAGCCCCGACGGGCGCACGCTGGCCACGGGCGGTGCCGACCGGACGGTTCGTCTGTGGGATCCGGCCACCGGCAAGTCCCGTGCCACACTCAAAGACCACACAGAACCGGTGACGTCAGTGCTGTTCAGCCCCGACGGCCACACCCTCGCCACCGCCGACGCCTACGACGCCCGCCTGCGAGACGCTGTCACCGGCAAGAGCCGCGACACACTTCTAGGCGCAGCGCTCGTGATGAGCTTCAGTCCGGACAGCAAAACCTTCGCCACAGCCAGCGAACACACCGTACAGCTGTGGGACGCAGCCACCAGCTCGCCTCGAGCCACCCTCGATGGGCACGCCAACGAGGTTCTCGCGCTGGCCTTCAGCAAGGACGGACGTACCCTCGCCACCGCCGGCCGGGACAAGACGGCACGTCTGTGGGACGTCACCACCGACAAGAAGCACACCATGTTCAAAGGACACACCAACGTGGTGTACGAGGTGGCGTTCAGCCCTGACGGGCGCACCCTCGCCACCGCCAGCGCCGATAAAACCGCCCGGCTTTGGGATGTGGCCACCGGCAAGTCCCGCCGCACGCTCAGAGGACACACCGGCGAGGTGTACGCGGTGGCGTTCAGCCCCGACAGTCGCACCCTCGCCACCACCAGCGTCGACTCCACCGTACGGCTCTGGGATGTAGCAACGGGCAAGTCTCGCCGCACATTTAAGGGACACAAGGGCACGGTGTACGAGGTGGCGTTCAGCCCTGACGGCCGTACCCTCGCCACCGCCAGCGCCGATAAAACCGCCCGGCTTTGGGATGTGGCCACCGGCAAGCTCCGCCGCACGCTCACAGGACACACCGGCGAGGTGAATGCGGTGGCGTTCAGTCCCAACGGCCGCACTCTCGCCACCGTTAGCGACGACTCCACCGTACGGCTCTGGGACGCGGCCACCGGAAAGCCCCGCAGAACACTCAAGGGACACAATGCCGGGGTGAGCGCGGTGACGTTCAGTCCCGACAGCCATACCCTTGCCACTGCCAGCGATGACGAGACCGTACGGCTGTGGGACGCAGCCACGGGTGACGTGCGTATCTCTCTGACCGCGCACGTCGGATGGGCGAGCGCGGTGGCGTTCAGTCCCGACGGCCACACCCTCGCCACTGCCGACACCGACAGCAGCGGCGCGTACAGCGAGACAGTACGGCTGTGGGACGGGGCCACCGGCAAAGTCCGCACCAGCTTCGAAGTCGAGGGGATCTATTCGCTGGCATTCAGCCCTGGCGGCCGCACCCTCGCCACCGCCGACGGGATCAATGCGACAGCCCAGCTGTGGGACGTCGACACCTCCCTCAAGCCCGCCCAGGCGATCAAGCAGATCTGCCACACCTTCGGCCGTGACCTCACTCCGGAAGAACGTGTGACCTACCTCCATGACAAGTCAGCGGGACACGTGTGCCCATCCGACTGACGGCGGGCCGTCCCAGGCCAGCCGTCACGCCCGTCCGGCGCCAGCCGCACTCCGCCTCCGGCGGCCCGGCCGGGCGTTCTCCGCCGGCCGGCCCGCCGCCGATCGGCTCAGGCCGCCTTGCTCGCGCCCCCGCGATGCTCCCGGACGATCTCCGCGTACCGCTGCCCGCTGCCCTTCACCGTCCGCTTCTGCGTCTTGTAGTCCACGTGCACAAGACCGAACCGCTTGTCGTAGCCG
Source organism: Streptomyces sp. NPDC005141 (assembly GCF_053599975.1). Lineage (NCBI taxonomy): Bacteria > Bacillati > Actinomycetota > Actinomycetes > Kitasatosporales > Streptomycetaceae > Streptomyces > Streptomyces sp. NPDC005141. The sequence continues at coordinate 10,811 of NZ_JBSFYW010000072.1, forward strand.
TACGCCCACTCGAAGTTGTCCAGCAGCGACCACGCGAAGTAGCCGGCCAGCGGGACACCCTTGCGGGCCGCCGACGCGCAGGCCGCCAGGTGCTGTTCGAGATACGCGGTGCGCTCCGGGTCGTCGACGGTGCCGTCGGGGCGTACGACGTCGGGGTAGGCGGAGCCGTTCTCGGTGACGTACAGCTTGCGGGCGCCGTAGTCGTGCGTCAGGCGGAGCAGCAGGCTCTCGATACCGGCGGCCTCGACCTCCCAGTCCATGCCGGTGCGGGGCACGCCGGGCCGGCGGACCGTGCGCGCGCGGGGGGCCGGACCGGTGGGGTCGTCGGCGACGCTGGACGGGAAGTAGTAGTTGAGCCCCAGCCAGTCCAGCGGCTCGGCCATCGTCTCCAGGTCCCCGGCGACCTCGGGGAGTTCGACGCCGTACACCTCGACCATGTCGGCGGGGAAGCCCCGGCCGTGCACCGGGTCGAGCCACCAGCGGTTGGTGTGCCCGTCCAGGCGCTTCGCCGCGGCGACGTCCTCGGGACGGTCGGTGGCCGACTCGATGCTGGACAGGTTGTTGACGATGCCGATCTGGGCGCCCGGCGCGGCGGCGCGGATCGCCTGCGTGGCGAGTCCGTGGCCGAGCAGGAGATGGTACGAGGCGCGGACCGCCGCCGTGAGGTCGGTGAGGCCCGGGGCCATCCGCCCCTCCAGATGGCCGATCCAGGCCGAGCACAGCGGCTCGTTGAGGGTGGTCCAGTGCTGGACGCGGTCGCCGAGCCGCTCCGCGACGACCGAGGCGTAGGCGGCGAGGTGGTGCGCCGTGTCACGGGCCGGCCAGCCGCCCCGGTCCTGGAGCGTCTGCGGCAGGTCCCAGTGGTAGAGGGTGACCGAGGGCGTGATGCCCGCCTCCAGCAGCCCGTCGATCAACGCGTCGTAGTAGTCGAGCCCCTTGGCGTTGACCGGGCCGTCGCCGCCCGGCATCACCCGGGGCCAGGCGATGGACAACCGGTAGGCGTTGGTGCCGAGTTGGCGCATGAGACCGATGTCCTCGCGCCAGCGGTGGTAATGATCGCAGGCGGCGTCCCCGTCGTCGCCGTTGTCGATCTTGCCGGGGGTGTGCGAGAACGTGTCCCAGATGGAGGGGGAGCGGCCGTCCTCGGCGACGGCTCCCTCGATCTGGTACGCCGACGTGGCCGTGCCCCACAGGAAGTCCTCGGGGAGGGCGGCAAGGTCGATGGTCACTGAAGTCCCTTCGTCATCAATGAGGTCGGTCACTTGACGGCTCCCGCCGTGAGACCGGCGACGAGATAGCGCTGGAGCAGCAGGAATCCGGCCACCACGGGGACGCTGACGACCAGCGAGGCGGCCATGATCTGGTTCCAGTACACGTCGTTGAGCGTGGAGTAGCCCTGGAGCCCGACGGCCAGGGTGCGGGTGGCGTCGTTGGTCATCACCGACGCGAACAGCACTTCGCCCCAGGCGGTCATGAAGGCGTAGACGGCGACCGCGACGATGCCGGGGATCGCGGCCGGCACGACGACCCGGAAGAGCGCGCCGAGCGGCCCGCAGCCGTCCACCAGCGCCGCCTCGTCGAGATCGCGCGGCACCGAGTCGAAGTACCCGATCAGCATCCAGATCGAGAACGGGAGCGAGAAGGTCAGATACGTGAGGATCAGACCGCCGCGCGAGCCGAACAGTGCGATGCCGGTCGCGTTGCCGATGTTGACGTAGATCAGGAAGAGCGGCAGCAGGAAGAGGATGCCGGGGAACATCTGGGTCGACAGCACGGTGACCGTGAAGACGCGCTTGCCGCGGAAGTTGTAGCGGCTGACGGCGTAGGCGGAGAAGACGGCGATCACGACCGAGCAGGCGGTGGCCGCACCTGCCACGATCAGCGAGTTCACGAAGTACCGCGCCAGCGGCACGGTCGACCAGATGTCGATGTACGGCCGCAGTGTCAGGCCGCTCGGCAGCCAGCGGAACTTCCCCGAGACGTCCGCGAGCGGCTTCAGCGAACTGGAGACCATCACGTAGACGGGTATCAGGACGAAGCCCGTGAGCAGGGTGAGGAAGATCCGCCGGGACCACACGAAGGACCGCGGGGGAGCCATCGGCGATCGGGGGGTGGTGGAGGTGCTAGACATCGGCCGTCTTCCTTCCCCGGGAGGTCAGCAGGAGGTAGACGCCGGTCACGACGAGCAGGAAGAGCAGCAGCAGTACGGACATCGCCGAGCCGGTGCCGAAGTTCCAGGTGACGAAGGACGCCTGGTAGATGTGGACCGAGATGAGGTCCGCTGCCTCCGGGGCGGTCCTGCCGAACAGGACGAACGGCGTGTTGAAGTCGTTGAACGTCCACAGGAACAGCACCAGGACGAGGACCTGGTTGACCGGCCGCAGCGACGGCAGGGTGATGCGGCGCAGTTGCTGCCACAGTCCGGCACCGTCCAGGGCGGCCGCCTCGTAGAGCTCGCCCGGGATGTTCTGCAGGCCCGCCATCACGATCAGGAAGGCGAACGGCCAGCCCTTCCAGACGGACACGGTGAGCAGGGCGTAGAAACTGTTGTCGCCGATCAGCCAGAACGACGGCTTGTCGGTGATGTGCAGCTGGTCGTGCAGGACGTGGTTCACCAGGCCGTTGTCGTGCTGGAACATGAACACCCAGGTGATGACGGCCGCGTACACGGGCAGCGCGTACGGCACCAGGAACAGTGCCCGCAGCAGACCGCGCCCCCGGAAGGTGTCCTGCATGTAGACCGCGGCCGCCGTGCCGATCAGCCAGCACAGACCGACCGAGAGCAGGGTGAAAGAGATGGTGACGAAGAAGGAGTGCAGCAGCGCCTTGCCGACGGGCGCGTCGAAGTCCACCGACACCGAGTAGTTGTCGAAGCCGGCCCAGGGCGCTGTGCCCCAGTCGCGGATGTAGAACTGCGTGAGCTCCTTGAAGCTCATCACGATGCCGATCACCATCGGCACCAGGTGGACCAGGAGTTCGAGGAACAGGGCGGGCAGAAGCAGCAGGTAGGGCAGTCCGATGCGCTTGATCCGCCCGGTGCGGCGTGGGCCGCGCGCCGCACCGGGGGAGCTCTTGCGCACCGTCCGCTCGCCGGATTCGGCGGAGGCGGCGGTCGTGGTGGTCATGGTGGTGTCCGCACTCACTTCTTCGGCATCTGCTGCTGGGCCTTCTCGAGCGCCGCCTTCACCGACGCCGTGGTCACCGCGCGCCCGTCGGCGGCTTCGGCGAACAGGCCCTTGATGGCCGTACCGACCGCGGTCTCGAACTGTGACTCGTCGGCGACCTGCGGCAGCGCGGCCGCGCTCTTGGCCAAGGTGTCCTTGAGGACCGAGTTCGAGGGGGAGTTGAACGCCGCGTCCGTCTGGGCGGTCTTGACCGGCGGGATCGAGCTGTAGGCCCCGTTGAGGATCTTCTGCTCGGCGTCACTGGTCAGGAACTTCACGAACTTCGCGGCGCCGTCGAGGTTCTTGGTGTTCTTGAACACCGCGAGGTTGATGCCCGCGACCATCGAGTTGACGTTCGTGCCCGTCCCCGGGGTGCCGGACTGCACGGGCACCGGGGCGATGCCGTACGCGTCCTCGCTCATGCCCTGCGACTTGAGGTTGGCGGACGCGGACTGCCACAGCAGCATCGCGTTCTTGCCCTTGGCGAAGTCGCTCACGGACTGGTTCTGCGCGTACTCGGCGTTGCCCGGGGCGATGATCTTGTCCTTCGCCATCAGGTCGACGTACTGCTTGACCGCGGCGACGACCCCGTCGTTGGTGAAGTCGGCCGTGCCGTCGGCGGTGAAGAAGTCGGCCCCGTGCTGCTTGGCGAAGACGAACGCGTGGTGGATGTTCTCCGATGCGTTCGAGCCCTCCGCGCCGATGCCCCACTTTCCGCCCTTGGAGAGCTTCTTGCCGTCGGCGATCAGCTCGTCCCAGGTGGCCGGCGGGTTGGCGATGCCGGCGTCGGCGAACATCTTCTTGTTGTAGTAGAGCGCGTACGCCATCGAGTACAGCGGCACCGCGGCGGGGTCCTTGCCCTGGGCGCCCGTCGAGCCGAGTGCGGAGTCGACGAAGCGGTCCTTGCCGCCGATCTTGGCGAAGTTCTTCGCGTCCCACGGCAGCAGCGCGCCGGTGGCCTGCAGGGACGCGCTCCAGGTGTTGCCTATGTTGAGGACGTCGGGGCCCTGACCCGAGGTGGTGGCGGTGAGGATCCGGTTCAGCAGGTCGGACCAGGGGACGACCTCCAGCTTCACCTTGATGCCGGTGTCCTTCTCGAACTTGGCGAGTTCGGGCGCGAGGACCTTCTTGTCGATCTCGATGCTGGCACCCTGGTTGGACGCCCAGTACGTGAGCGTCTTGGGCGAGTCGTTGGACCCGCCGTTCGACGAGCCACCGCCACAGGCGGTCGCGGCGGTCAGCAGTGAGATGGTGACCGCACCTGCGGCCGCGGCTCGGATTCTGCGCATGGCTGCTTATGTCCCTTTCCCGGAGGGAGACATGAGGGGCGTCCGCGTTCAACTCCCGAACGATCCTCATGGCTTAATTTAGGACGTGAGTTAAGACCCGGAAGAAAGTCGCGTCAAGGGATCGAGCAGGGGTATCTTGCAGGTCGGGCAGGCCGGAAGGGACATCACATGGCGGGGCGGAACGGTCGGACAGTGCGTGACCTGCGGCGGGGCAATCGCACCGCCGTACTACAACGGTTGTATTTCGACGGGCCGATGAGCCGCTACGAGCTCGGTCCCGCCACCGGACTGAGTTCCGGATCCATCAGCAACGTGGTGGCCGAACTCGTCGCCGACGGCCTCGTCGAGGAGGCCGGCAGCGTCGACTCCGACGGCGGCCGCCCTCGCACCCTGCTGCGCGTGGTGCCGAGCAGCGGCCACATGATCGGCGTCGACGTCGGCGAAACCCGCGTCCGCATCGAGCTGTTCGACCTGACCCTCACGGAACTCGCCCGCGCCGAAAGGCCGTTGGAGCGACTGGGCTACGAGGCCGACCGACCGCTCAGGCGCCAGGAGTACGACGTCGACGTCATCGTCGGCCACATCCGCGACGGCATCGCCGAGGTCCTCGCCGAGGCGGACATCGCCCCCGAGCAACTCCTCGGCGTCGGCATCGGGGTACCCGGCATCGTCGCCCGCACCCCCGAGCGCGGCGCGGTCGTGCACGGCCAGACGATCGGCTGGGACGCCGTCCCGCTGGAGTCCCTGCTCCGCTCCGCCTGCGAACTCCCCGACACCGTCCCGTACTTCGCGGACAACGGCGCCCGGACCCTCGGCCAGGCCGAGATGTGGTTCGGTGCCGGACGCGGCGCCCGCAACGCGGTGGTCGTCCTCTTCGGCTCCGGCGTCGGCGCCTGCCTCGTGACCGAGGAGGTGGAGAACGGCCGGTCCGTCGAGTGGGGTCATCTGACCGTACGGGTCAGGGGGCGCCGCTGCCGCTGCGGCGCCCTGGGCTGCCTCGAGGCCTACGCGGGCGCGGAGGCGCTCCTGGACCGCTGGCGCGAGGAGGGCGGGCGTCCCCCGGAGGGCACTGACGAGGAGACCGCGCTCACCGCGATGCTCGCGGCCGCCTACCCGCCCGACGGCACCGAGGCCGATCCCATCGCGCTCGCCGTCCTGGAGGAGACCGCCGAGTACCTGGGCGCCGGACTCTCCGACCTGATCAACCTCTTCCAGCCCGAGCGCATCCTCATCGGCGGCTGGGCCGGTCTCCAGCTCGGCTCCCGGTTCCTGCCCGCCGTACGCCGCTACGCCTCCTCGTACGCCCTGCGCTATCCCGCCGAGCGGGTCACCGTCGACCTCGGCCGCCTCGGACCCGACGCGGTCACGGTGGGCGCCGCGATCCTGCCGCTGGCCGACTTCTTCACGCGCGGCGGCCGACGCGCGGAACCCGCCCCGACGGGCCCGTCCCCGGCGTGGCGCACGGCACTGCAGGAGCGGGCGCCGCACTGACCTGACCGGCCGCCGGGCCGCGGAACTGCTGCCTGACAGCACGCTCAAGGTCTACGGGGACGCGGGCCACCGCCTGTTCGCCCCACCGCGGACAACTCACCGCGGACCTGGGGGAGTTCGTGTCGGACTCCTGAGACCGCTGACGCGGCGGACGCCGCGCGGCTCACACGAAGGCGTTCACCCCGGTCAGCTCGGCCGACAGGTCCCACAGCCGGGCGGCCTCGCCGGGGTCGGTCGCGTAGGTGCGTACGCCGGTCCGGGTGCCGTCCGCCGGAGCGGGCTCGGCGATGTCGCAGTCCTCGCAGTACACCCCGCCCAGGCCGGCCAGTTGCGGCGAGGTCGCGGCCCACACCTGGGTGGCCGCGCCCTGCTCGGGCGTCTTGAAGCCCTCGGGGTTCAGCGGGGTGCCGTTCTCGTCGATCCAGCCGCGCTCGACCATCTCCTCCCTGGGCAGGTGCCGCTGGAGCGGGGTGAGGATGCCGCCGGGGTGCAGCGAGAAGGCCCGTACGCCGGACTCCCGGCCGCGCCGGTCGAGCTCCACGGCGAACAGCACGTTCGCCGTCTTCGCCTGCCCGTACGCCTCCCACTTGTCGTAGCCGCCGCGCCAGTGCACGTCGTCCCAGCGGATGCCGGAGTAGTGGTGGCCGGCGGAGGACACGGACACGACCCGCGCCCCGCCCGGCTCGATCGCCGGCCAGAGCCGGTTGACCAGCGCGTAGTGGCCGAGGTGATTGGTCGCGAACTGGGCTTCCCAGCCGGGGCCGACCCGCGTCTCCGGACAGGCCATGATGCCCGCGCTGTTGATGACGACGTCGATGGCACGGCCCGAGGCGAGGAACCGGTCGGCGAAGGCGCGCACGCTCTCCAGGTCGCCGAGGTCGAGTTCGTCGGTCTCCACGCCGGGGATGCCCTCCAGCGCCTCGCGCGCGGTCGCCGGGCGCCGTGCCGGGACCACGACCCGGGCGCCCGCCGCGGCCAGCGCCCGGGTCGTCTCGAGGCCGAGACCCGAGTAGCCGCCCGTGACGACCGCGAGCTTGCCGGAGAGGTCGATTCCGTGGAGGACGTCGTCGGCGGTGCTCCGGGCGCCGAAACCCGAACCGATCTTGTGCTGTGCAGTGCTCATAACTCGCACGCTACGAATTGGAGCGGACTCGAAGTCAAGCGGACACGAGGTCAAGCGGACACGAGGTCGAGCGGACCCGGCCGTCCGGGTGGGCGGTCGGCCGGGAACAGCTTCGGGCAGCCGGGAACAGCTTCGGGCAAGGGGAAGGCCCCGACCGGACGGGGGAATCTCGGTCGGGGCCGTCTGTGGTGGGCACGGATGGCGGTCGCCTCTCGGCGAAACGCTCCACAGGGCTTCAGCCGAACGATCGTTCCTGTGGGCAAAAGGTGAGGCCCGGGGACACTGTCCCATCCGCACACACGGATGGTTCAACGGGTAACTACCTATGGGTGTTCCCCAGGACGACGCCGCCGGCGGTGAGGTGCGTCACGGTTCCCTGCCGCCTGCCGCCTGCCGCCTGCCGCCTGCCGCCTGCTGCCTGCCGCCGCCCGAGCCTGCGTGGTGGGCAGGCTCGGGCCTGGATTCGGTTCCGGCGAGGTCAGGGCTTCACAGCGACCGCGCCGAACTGCGGAACAGTGGGTGCGGAACCGGGCTCGGAGCGCCACTGCGAGCACGAGACCAGGCCCGGAGTGACGAACGCCAGGCCGTCGAAGAACGCCTCTATCTCCGCGCGGGTGCGGGCGGTGATCGGCGGAGTGGCGTTCTCGTTCCAGAACTTCATCGCCTCGATGTTGCCCTCACCGCCGAGGTCGGCGTCGGTGGTCGGGTGGGTCAGGACGAGGAAGCTGCCCGAGGGGACCGCCGCCATGATCCGGCGCACGATGTCCTGCGCCTCCTCCGTGTCGAGGACGAAGTTGAGGATGCCGAGCATCATGACCGCGACGGGCCGGCCGAGGTCGAGTGTCGCCGCGGCACCCTCGACGATGCTGTCCGGGTGGTGGACGTCGGCGTCGATGTAGTCGGTCGTGCCCTCGGGCGTGCTGGTCAGCAGGGTGCGGGCGTGAACCAGCACGATCGGGTCGTTGTCGACGTACACGATCCGCGATTCGGGGGCGATCCGCTGCGCGATCTCATGGGTGTTGTCCAGGGTCGGCAGCCCGGTGCCGATGTCCAGGAACTGCCGCACTCCGCGGTCGGCGGTGAGGTGGTGCACGGCGCGGCCGAGGAAGTCGCGGTCCGCGCGGGCCACTTCGCGGATGACCGGGAACATGGACGCGACCTGATCGCCGATCACCTGGTCGATCGCGTAGTTGTCCTTCCCGCCGATCCAGTAGTTCCAGACCCGCGCGTTGTGCGCCACGCTGGTGTTCAGCCTCGGTGACTCGCCTGACGGGCGCCGGCTCTCGCTCACGACTTCGTCTCCTCCTGGTGCGCCCACGATGTCTTCGGGGCGGAATGGCCGCCGACGTGGCGACGGACCGTCGCCGTCATTGTCTCGCCCGTTGATCACCACGTCCGGTGATTCGGCCTTCGCCGATCCGAGGCGGCCGATTTGGAGATGCCGGACCCGAGGAGATCCGGACGATCTGTTGCATCGTCAAGTTCCTTTGCGGCGCGGCCTGTTCGCCGCCACGGCCGAGTTGGGGATGCGGATGCTCCTTACAGGCTGCGGGCGGTGATGTCGCCGTAGGCGGTGGTCGCGTGGATGGTCAGGCCGGCGGCGGCACCGTCGCTGTTCTTGAGCGCGTTGTGGATCCGGCCGTGGGTGGTGCCGACGTCCAGGGTGGCGGAGACACCGTGGGCGGCGCCGATGGAGATGTCGCCGTGCTCGGTGCGCAGCGCGACCGTGCCGCGTACGGCCTCGGTGACGCTCAGGTCGCCCTTCTGGGTGCTGATCTCCGCGGGGCCGCCCAGGCGGCCGACCGAGATGTCGCCGGCGAGGAGGGTGAGGCGGGCACTCGCTGTCTCGTCGAGTTCGACCGAGCCCTGCGCGCCCTCGAAGGTGACGTCGCCGAGCCGACCGACGCCCCGGAGTACGGCGTCGGCCGCCTTCGCCTCGATGCGGGAGCCTGCCGGCAGCTGGACCGTCACCTCGACGGACCCGGAAGTGCCGAGGATCCGGCTCTTCGCCTCAGGGGCCTCGATCCGCAGGACGCCGCTGTCGTACGTGACCTCGATCCGCTCCGCCGCCTTCACGTCGCGGCCCTTCGAGGCGTCCGCGGGCAGGATCTCGACGGTCGTGTCGGCGCGGTCGGCGGCGATGAGGCGGACGCGTCCCGCGGGGATGTCGAGGACGGCGGAGATCGGGGCGGGGGTGTCGAACTTCTGCATTATGCTCTCCCTATTTCTGCCGCGTGTGGCTCCTGCGGCCTGCTGTTTCCGATGATGGAAACGCTACGTTGCATTCATGGATCAGACAACATGCTTGTTGCGCATCAACGGCATATAAGCAGTTCAACGGCAAGATATCGTTGCAATGATTCTGAATTTAATGCAACAACTCGACGCTGATCATTGCAATGAATGGCGAGTGAACGCTCCAGTGGAGGCTCCGAGGCAGCAGTGGAGGCAGCGGCGGAAGCCGGGATGTCGGGCGGCAGACTCACCCGGCAGGAACGTCGGCAGATCGTGCTCGGAGGGCTGGCCGACGGCCTCGTCCACGCCGAGATCGTCAGAGCTCCGGGATGACGGCGGGTTTGACGCCCCGCCGCGCGCTCCGTCTCAGCGGCTGCCCGCGCCGGCCGGTGTCTCCCGGGTCCTGGCCCAGGTGAGCAGGTCGTCCAGGGTCCACGTGGTGATGACGCGTTCGGCGGGCACCCCGCACTCCTCGGCTCGCGCGCAGCCGTAGATCTGCCAGTCCAGCTGCCCGGGAGCGTGCGCGTCGGTGTCCAGGGAGAACAGGACGCCCGCGTCGACCGCTCTGCGCAGCAGCCGGCGCGGCGGGTCGAGGCGCTCCGGACGGCTGTTGATCTCGACGGCCGTGCCGGTCTCGGCGCAGGCCGCGAAGACCGCGTCCGCGTCGAAGGCGGACTCGGGTCGGCCACGCCCGCTGATCAGCCGCCCGGTGCAGTGGCCGAGCACGTCCGAGAGAGGATTGCGTACGGCGGCGACCATCCGGCGGGTCATCGGCCTCGCGTCCATGCGCAGCTTGGAGTGGACGGACACGACCACCACGTCCAGCTGTTCCAGCAACTCCGGTTCCTGGTCGAGCGATCCGTCGTCGAGGATGTCGCACTCGATCCCGGTGAGCAGCCGGAAGGGGGCCCAGCGTTCGTTCAGGTCCGCGACGACCGCGAGTTGCTCACGCAGCCGTTCCGGCGACAGACCGCTCGCCACGGTCAGCCGGGGCGAGTGGTCGGTGAGCACCGCCCACTCGTGGCCCAGCGCTGCCGCCGTACGCCCCATCTGCTCGATCGGGCTGCCGCCGTCCGACCAGTCGGAATGCAGATGGCAGTCCCCGCGCAGCAGCGCCCGCAGAGCCTCACCGCCCTCGGCGAGCGGCCCCGCCGCCTCACGCTCAACCTTCTCCAGGTAACCGGGCACCTCACCGGCCAGCGCCTCCCGCACCACCTGCGCGGTCTTCGGGCCGATGCCCTTGAGCGACTCCAGTGCCCCGGTCGCCGCGCGCTCGCGCACCTCGTCGGCGGGCATCCCGGCGAGCAGGGTCTGCGCGGTACGGAAGGCCCGTACGCGATAGGTGGGGGCCAGGCTCCGCTCCAGCAGGAACGCGATCCGGTCCAGGGCCTCGACGGGGTCCATCGGCATTCCTCCCTGCGGTCGCGTCGGCCGCCGCGCTCCCCCCAGCGTTGCCCAGCCGTCGCCGGAGCGCACGGCGGATGCGTTGTGGGCGGTGATGTGGTGGTTCCCGGGCGGGTGCGGCGGGTGGCTCACCCACCTGGGCGAACCCCGGGCTTTCCGCTGTTCCGCCGCGTGCCGGGCGGCGCGGGCGGGAGGCTCCCGGAGCTCCGCCGCTGACCCGCGGGAACCGCTTTACGCTCTAGCCATGACCGAAAGCGCGAGCCCTCACATCTCCAACCCACGGATCATGGTGCTCGGGGTGCAGCCGGGCACGCCGCCGTTCCGGATCATGGAGATCGACGGCGAGATGGTCGGCGAGGCGAAAGCGATCACGGACGTCCTGGAGTACGCGGCGGCGTACGGCATCATCGTCCACGACCTCGACGATCCCGACGTGGTCCGCTGGGTGGGCGGCGACAAACTCACCTGGCAGCCGCGCTGACGCAGCCCTGGCCCCTGGATCCGCGCCGACCCCTGGATCCGCGCCGGTCCCAGGATCTGCGCCGGTCCCAGGATCTGCGCCGGTCCCAGGATCTGCGCCGGTCCCGGAATCTGCGCCGGTCCAAGGATCTGCGCCGGTCCCGGAATCTGCGCCGGTCCCGGAATCCGAGCCCGGGTTTGCGGCCGGGCGGACGCCTCGCCGGGCCTGTCCGGCCCGGGGGAGTGGCGCCGCGGGCGGTGTGCGTGTCCGACCGGCCCGGGCGCCCTGTCACGCCGGGCGGGACCGGGCCGCGCATCCGTCCCTGTCCGGACGAGCCGTGTCGGCGGCGGTCGGGTGCCGACTCCTGGCCCTCGCTGGTGCCTTGTCCCGTCCCTAGTTCGCGCCCTGGTTCGTTCCTGTCCCTGGTTCGTTCCTGTCGGCTGAGCGCCGGGTGCGCGAAGGGCCCGGCGGGGTTGCCCCACCGGACCCTTCGCCGCCCGCCCGAGCGGTCTGTCAGCCAACCGTCCACTTCTGGTTGGCCCCGCCGGAACACGACCAGATCTGCAGTCGTGTGCCATTGGCCGAGTTGTTGCCCGTGACGTCGAGACACTTGTTGGCCTGCGGGTTCACGATGTCGTGAGCCGCGGTGACCGTCCATTTCTGGTTGGGGCCTCCGTTGCAGTCCCACAGTTGGACCGTGGAGCCGTCCGCCGTGCCGTTGCCGGTGACGTCCAGGCACTTGCCGAGCGCGCGGACCGTGCCGTCCGAGGACACCGTCCACTGCTGGGCGGCGGTCCCGTTGCAGTCGTAGAGCTGTATGGGCGTTCCGTTGGCCGAATTGGCGGCGGCCACGTCCACACACTTGCCCGCGAGGCCCTTGATCGGACCGCCGGTGCCGCCCGAGCCGTCGCTCGTCGTCACCTTCACCTCGTCGACGACGAGCTGCTGCGGGAAGGAGGTGGAGCCGTCGGGGTCGCCCGGCCAGTACCCGCCGACCGCGAGGTTCAGGATCAGGAAGAACGGCTTGTTGAACGCCCAGGTGTTGCCGCCCAGATCGGCGGGCGTACGCCGCTGGTAGACCGTTCCGTCCACCGACCAGCTGATCGAGTTCGGTGCCCAGTCGACCGCGAAGGTGTGGAAGGCGTCCGCGAAGGCCTGGCCGTTCGGCAGGGAGTATCCGGCGCCGATACCGGCGGACCCGGAGTACCCGGGACCGTGGATCGTGCCGTGCACGGTGGACGGCTCGAAGCCGACGTTCTCCATGACGTCGATCTCACCGGAGTTCGGCCAGCCGACCTGTCCGATGTCGCCGCCGAGCATCCAGAACGCCGGCCACATGCCCTGCCCGCGCGGGATCTTCATCCGGGCCTCGACATGGCCGTACGTCGTGGTGAACTTCCCGGAGGTGTTCAACCGGGCCGAGGTGTACTGGCATGTGCCGTACCAGCACTGGTAGTTGGCCGGGTTCTCCTTGCGGGCCGTGATCACCAGATGGCCCTGGCCGTCCAGCGCGGCGTTCTTGCTGCCCGACGTGTAGTACTGCCGTTCGTGGTTGTTGACGTTGTCGCCGGTCTCGATCTGCCACTTGGACGAGTCGACGGCCGAACCGGCGGGACCGTCGAAGGTGTCCTGGAACGTCACGGCCGCCGCGGCCGCCGCCGGACCCGCGTGGGCGGGAGCGACGACGGCCGAGGCGGAGGCGACCAGTGCGGCGGAGAGCGCGGCGAAGAGGCATCTTCGGAGCAGGCGTGGGGAGTCCATGACTCTCATTTCCGTACGGCTACCCGGGGGGAGGGTGCGCCGACTGAGGTGGGGGGTGCATGCTTCGCCTCTTGATTTAAGGAGTGAGGTAACGGGGTGTCAATACTCTGGTCCGGACCAATAGTTGAGGCGAGTCCTCAGGTGCGAAGACGCTTCCGGGGGTGCACCGCCCGGCCGAACCGGCGTCCCAGGAGCAGGTAACCCACCAGCGCCCCGGTCGTGTTGAGGATGACGTCGTCGATGTCGAAGGACCGCCCGGTGATGAGGGCTCCCTGAACGAGCTCGACAAGGAGCATGACCGCCGCGGTGAGCGCGAGGACACGCAGGATTCCGCGGGTCTTAGGGGCCACCACGGGCAGCAGCACGCCGAAGGGCACTCCGAGCAGGAGGTTCCCGCCGATCTGCTTGAGGGCGTCGCGCAGCTCCGGCTGGTCGAGATAGGCCCGCAGGGAGCGCCCGGGGTGCAGGTTGTCGTGGATCAGCGCGGTCGACGCCGGTGAGGGCTCCAGCGTCAGCCGGGCCAGTGCGACCGCGAAGGCGACCATGGCCGCGAAGGCGATCAGCATGGCCAGCAGCCGGAGGGGCAGCGTCAGGGCACTGGGCTCGCGCGCCGGTGCCGGCGACGGCGTCCGGCGGCGGAAGAGCGACCGCGACTTCTCCGACTTGCCCCGGTCGGACTTCGACGTCGACTTCCCCCGGTCCGATCCTGACTTTGGTGCCGGTTTCCGGCGTCCTGCCTTGGCGGCACGTGAGCGCAACGCGGTGCGGACCATGCGACCCTCCCCTTTTCAACTGCCCTCTGGTGCAGCCCGCATACCCCCGATGGGGCCGAGGATGCCCAGGGCCCGGCAGCGGGCAGAGCTTTTGCGACAACGCGATGTCCCAGGCGCGGTCCGTGCCGCGACGGGGCGGCGAAAGGGCAGGTCGGCGTGAATTGGGGGTGTGATCAAGGGGGTGCATGTGGGTGGGCAGGTCAGGGTGCCGGCATGCGGCGCTGGTCCAGGCAGGGCCCGTCGGGGCGATGGTCGCGCCGCACCCGCCACCGTCGGCGCCCTCGTCGGCGTACGCGCTCCCCGCACCTCGGCCGAGTCGGCGCTCGGCAGGGGTGTCTCGAATCCGGGGGAGATGGTCAGCCGCTAGGCGTCCTTCGCCTTCGCGTAGTCGGTTGCCATGCCTCCCGCGAAGTCGTACACGACGACCTGTTCGTCACCCACGACCCAGGCGTCGTGCCCGGGCGGACAGACGAAGACGTCGCCGGGTCCCAGCTCGCCCTCGCCGCCGTCGTCCATGGCGAGGTGCATGCGTCCCTGTACGACATAGCCGTTGTGGTGGACCTCGCAGCTCTTCGTTCCGGCGATCGGGCCTACGGACTCGGACCAGCGCCAGCCCGGTTCGAAGGTTCCCACGGCGAAGTCGAGCCCGCTCATGTGAACCGCTTCGAGGTGGCCGCGCGGGAAATCGCGTCGCTCATCGGGCTTGTCGACCGTCTTGATCTCCAGCATGACGGATCCCTTCCCTTGCCTCCTTCCATCGTCTGCCTGCTCGGAGGGGACTGCCATCCGGGGGACCGCCTCCGTGACGGCCGCCGGCCCCGGGGGCGACCTCGTGATCGCCCCCGGTGCCGGCGGTGCCGCCCGGGCTCAGGCACCGTAGGTGACCGTCACCTCCTTGAAGCCGAGAGAGCGCAACAGGCCTTGGAGCATGCCGGTGGTGTTCTCCTCGGCCCGCGCGGTCAGCCGGCTGTCCTTGGCGGCCGCGCCGATGTGCTTGGCCGCGAGCCGCTGCACGGCCCGCTCGTCGTTCGGGTTGCCCGAGAAGATGTCGCCGATCCGGTCGAGCAGACCACGCTGCTTCGAGACGGCGTAGGAGTGGTCGGGATCGAGGGCGGGTTTGCCCAGCGCCGCATGCGGCAGATGGAGTGTGGCCGACGTACGGTCCTTGTCGACCGTCACGTCCTTCTCGCCGAGATGACCGAGATCGACATAGGCGTCGACCGTGCCGGCCCCCACGTACAGCGTGCGGGTGCCGCGGATCGCGTCGGGCAGGTACTTGGCGTCCTTCTCCAGGTCCACGACCACTTGGAAGTTGCCCGACGCGGCGTCGTAACGGCTCATGTCCTGGATCGACTTCAGGAGCGTGGGGCCCGACCTGTCGTGTGTCTCCGTGCCGAACACATCGCGCAGCCCCGGCAGAACGGCCAGCCGCAGCCCGGCGAAGAGCACCACGAGCACGAGCACGAAGGCGGAGACCACCTTCGCCCAACCGGGCATGCGCTTGATGGACGTCGTCATGTCGACGGTCCTCCTTTCAACCGTCCGTGTACCCGCCAAGCCCTTTGACAGGCCGCCCGGTTGGCCTGCCGTGCGAGCCGCGGCGTGCCTCGCGGGGGTGAGTGCCGGTCCGTTTGTCGTTCGAGCCGGGCATTCAGGTGATTTCGGCGCGAAAAACGATCTTAGGCAACTTAGTATCTGGTTCCGTGACAGACGGGAAGAGCCGGCGGACACCGGCCGACCACGCGACCGATGTGGTCGTCCTCGGGGCCGGGCCGGCCGGGCTCGTGCTCGGCAACATCCTTGTGGACCGGGGCATCGACTGTGTCGTCCTGGAGCGGGCCGAGCGCACGCATGTGCAGACACGGGCACGAGCCGGGTTCCTGGCCGCCAACACCGTACGGATCCTGAAACGGCACGGTCTCGCCGAGGGGCTGCACCGGCACGGGCAGATCCACAGCACCTGCGAGTTCCGTACCGAGGACGGCCGGTTCCGACTGGACTACAGCGCGCTCGGACAGGGCGAGCGGCACACCGTCTACCCCCAACAGCAGCTGGTGACCGACCTGTTGACGCGGTTCCTGGAACGCGGCGGACAGATCCGTTTCGCCACCGAGGCCGTGGCCGTGCGCGATGCCGACAGCGAGCGGCCCGAGGTGGCTGTGCGCGAGGCCGACGGGCGGCCCGGCCTGTGGCGGGCGCGGTACGTGGCCGGCTGCGACGGACGTCACGGCGCGGCCCGGCGTTCGCTGCCGGCCGGCACGGTCCGTCACCACCGCGATCACGGCGTGACCTGGCTCGGTCTGCTCGCCGAGGCGCCGCCCAGTCTGGACGCCGTCGGGTACGCGGTGCACGAGCGCGGGTTCGCCGGACACATGGCCCGCACCAGCGAGATCACCCGCTACTACCTGCAGTGCGAGCGCGGCACCCCGGCCGACGCCTGGTCCGAGGAGCGGATCTGGGACGAGCTCGAGCTGCGGATGCGCGCGCGGGAGTACGGCCCGCTGCGCCGCGGGCGCATCGTGCAGCGTTCCGTCGTCGACCTGGAGTCCGACGTGCTCGAACCGCTGCGCCACGGCGCGCTGTTCCTCGCGGGCGACGCCGCCGGTCTGATCAGCCCGTCCGCCGCGAAGGGCGCCAATCTCGCGGTCCTCGAAGCGGCGGTCCTGGCCCGCGCCCTGATCGATGACCTCACCGCCGGGGACCCCGAGGGCCTCGACAGCTACTCGGCGCGGTGCCTGACGCACATCTGGCGTGCGCAGGAGTTCTCGCACTGGATGATCGGGCTGCTGCACGGCCCGTCCGGCGCGGACGGCGAGTCGCTGTTCCACAACTCCCTGCGCCGCTCCCGCCTCACCTCACTGCGCACCTCGCGCAGCCAGCAGGACTGGTTCGCCGAGCACTACGTCGGCGTGTAGCCCGCCGCCCCCGAACTCCGCACCCGCGTACATCCGTACGCACACATCCGAACCCCGGAATGAGGATCCCCCCGCAATGATCACGGCATTGTCGGGCGATACGTCCCGCCTGCGCGCGACGGTCGACTTCGTCAAGGAACAGGACACCGCCACGCTGCTCCCGCTCCTGCTTCCCGGGCTCGACGGCCCGGAGCTGCGGGCTTTGGTGGAGCGCTGCGACTTCTCGCACGCGGCGCTGCTCGTCTTCCCGTCCGACGAGGCGGCGCTGGACGCCACGCTCGCCGACTGCGGGCTCGTCGCGGACGCGCCGCCGCGGCCGAGCGTCGTCGTGCGCGAGCGTCTCGCCGTACGGCACAAGGAGTGTGCGACGGAGCTCGACGTCCGCATTCTGCGCCCCGCGGTGGAGTGTCTGGACGGGGCGCGGCGCATGGTCGAGGTGTTCGTGCTGACCGTGCCGCCGGAGTCGGACCTCGACACGATCGCCGCGCACGAGCGGGTGCGGCAGCACGAGGCGCATGTCGCCTTCGAGGTCGAGGCGCCGGACCCGTTGGTGCTGCGCGGCCTGTGCGCGGTCTTCGGACGGTACGGCGCCACCCCCGACGGCGGCGGCTACAACCCGCTCGAGAACGGCACGGTGTTCTACTTCACCGCGCCCGCCGAGGCCAAGTCCGGATACCGGCGCGTGGAGGTGTACGTCCCCGGCGACCACCGCGACGTCCTCGCCGCCCACCTCGACGAACACCGAAAGCGGCAGCCTGCCGAGACCCTGCTGCGCCTGCTGACCGGTGCGTGGACAACACAGGCCCTGGCTGCGTTCGCGCAACTGGAAGTGGCCGACGCGATGGACGAGGAGCGGGGCATCGGTGTGGCGGAACTGGCGCGTGACGTCGGCGCCTTCGCGCCGAACCTGGCCACCCTCCTGCGCTACCTCACCATGCTCGGCGTGGTGAGCGAGAACCGCGACGGATTCCGGCTCACGGACACCGGCAAGCTGCTGCGCGCGGACGCCGAAGGGTCGATGCGACCGTTGGCGCTGATGTACGGGGGACCGTTCTACGAGTCCTTCGCCGGGCTCGGGCACACCGTACGCACCGGACAGGTCGCCTTCGAACAGCGCTTCGGCGAGAACCACTTCGACCACTTCGCTCGCGATCCCGAACTCGCCGAACTCTTCGACCGGTCGATGGCCGCCGGTTCACGGATGTTCGACCCGCTGCCCGCCCACCCGGTCCTCACCGCGGCGGACGAAGGGGCGACCGTCGTCGACATCGCGGGTGGCAACGGGGAACTGCTCGGCCGAATCCTTTCCGCGCACCCCCGCCTGCACGGTCTCCTGCTGGAACGCCCGCACACTGTCGAGACCGCCCGCCGCCTCCTTGGTGCGGCCGGCCACACGGCGCGGTGCACCTTCCGGGCGGGCGACTTCGCGGACGTACCCGCGGGCGGCGACGTCTACGTCCTGTCCCGCGTCCTGCACGACTGGGACGACGACCGCTGCCGCGAGATCCTGCGCCACTGCGCCCGCGCGATGCCCGACACCGCCGATCTGCTCGTCGTCGAACGCGTCCTGCCCGCCGACGGCTCGGCCTCGCTGGCCACGGCCTGGGACCTGCACATGATGTGCAACGTCGGCGGCCGCGAACGGCGCGCCGACCACTACGCCCGGCTGTTCGCCGACGCGGGCCTCACCCTGGTGGGCCGGGCACCGCTGCCCCTGGACGGCAGCGTGCTGCATGTCCGCAGGACCGGGCCGGCGAACACCGGATCCCGGCTCTAGCAGTTGTCATCACACTGGCCAGGCCGCCCCGGGAGCGTCCGAGCGCGGGGCTGCGAAGCCCTCCTTCCGGGCCCCGGCGGCGTGCTGGTGGGCCCCACATCACGTGGTCCGAGGTATTGGCCGTGAGCTGAAGCAGCCGGAAGTGCGTCGTGCAGAACGGCTCGTACGAGGCGACCATTGGCTGTCCGTCGTCCGCTGTCCGTCGTCCGCGACACCTCACCATCCGGTTCACCGCCCGCCACACCCTCGGACGGTGAACCGGACACCGGTCATCGACGTTCCGACACGGCCTACCCGGAGCCGGGTTCGCCCCGCTGGTCGTCGCAGTCGTGGTAGACGTACTGGTCGATGTCCAGCGACGCCCCGGCCTGGGTCAGCCAGGCCAGCAGGGCCGCGCTCAGGAAGATGCCCTTCTGCCGCGGGTCCTCGGGGTCGGTGACTTTCTGGACGACCACCAGGGAGACGTCGGCGTCCGCGGAGCCGGCCAGCCGTCCCAGGGCCGCGGCGAACTCCGGTCCCCAGCCCAGGACCACCGGTTCGAGATCCTCGGGCCGACCGGACCCGCCCGCGGCCGGGACGTGCCGGATCCACGTCGCATGGCGGCGCGGTGGCGACTGGGGCCGCCGACGGCTGCCGATCGCCGTCGCCTCGTCGGGCTCGGCCCCCAGCCGCACGGAGATCTCCTCCGGCTGAAGGGACTCGCTGACCACCCTCAGGTACATCCGGAAGGCGCTCACGGCCGGTACCTGTAATTCGTCGGAACCAAGATCTTCCCGTCCTTGCTCACGAGGACGACCCTGCCCTCGCCGTCGCGCATCGCGTCGAACCGCGACACGTTGTTCTTCCCGACCCAGTCGGCCTTGAAGGCGTGCGGGTCCTCCCCGACGCTCTTCAGCGCCTTCTCGAGCTGCTTCTCCTTGATCTTGACCAGGGAGCCGCGGTCGATGGCCGCGGCGTCGGGGATCTCTCCGCGGATGAAATCACATGACGCGTTGTGGACGAGTACGGGAGTCGCGCCGGCCAGCACGTAGTAGGTGTGCAGGTCGTTGACGGTCAGGTTGTAGGCGCCCTGCGGCTCTTTCCAGTGCGTGACCTTGTCGATCCGGACTCCTGTGCCGTCCGGGGCGCGCAGGGTGTCACCGGAGTTGAGGTCGCGGGCGTCGGTCCACCGCCGCTGGTTCTCGACCCAGAAGGGGTGATGGTCGGTCGCGGTGAGCGCGGACCGCCCCTCTCCCGCCTCTCCCGCGTCACCGGCCAGGGTGACGCCGGTGAAGTCCTCGTCGTCGGGCGTGTAGATGGTGTCCTCGACCGGGCGCGAGCCCGTGGTCCCCGCCTCCGGGTCGCCGGCCAGGACGCTGTCGCCGACGGTGATCTGCTCGATGGGCAGGGTGGTGCCGTCTCCCATGAGGACCCGCGTGCCGGCCGGGAAGCTGTTGCACTCGGGCATCCTGTCGCCCTTGCGGGCGGCGCGGATGTCCTCCGGGAGCAGCTTGCCCCCGTACTTGAGCCAGCGCATGACCGCGAGCGAGCCCAGCACCCGGTCGGTGCCGCTCACCTGCTCACCGGTGGCCAGGTCGGTGCCGGTGATGGCCTCGATGACGCCCTTGCCGTCCCCGATCCCGGGCAGCAGGTTGAGCAGCATCGACATCCGGCGTTCCTGCGCGGCCCGTTCCTCGGCAGTGGTGTCCTTCGAACCGATCCTGTCGGCGAGACGGGAGAAGTCGAAGTCGAACTCGGGTATTTCGCGCAGCTTCGATGCGGCCTTGCCGATGCCCTCGACGGCCTTCCTCGTCTCGTTGAGCCCCTTGTCGGCCTCCTTGACGCCCTCGTTGAGCTTGTCCATCCCCCGGTTGGCCTTCTCGATGCCCTTGTTGGCCTTGTCCAGGCCCCGGTTGACCTCCGCCGTGGCCTTGTTCATGTCGTCGAGGGCGCCGTTCATCTTGTCGAAGCCGGCGTTGATCTGGTCCAGGCTCTTGTTGATGTCCTTGAAGAAGCCCGCGATGTCCCAGGTGTCCTTCGCCGGCCGGTCGTCGACGGGCTTGGGGTCGGGGTAGTAGTCGCCCACCGCGACGGCGAGCACGGCGAGGGCCTCGACCGACTCCGTGTGGGCGTCGAGGATCCGGGAGGCCTTCACGACATCGGTGCGCAGCTTGTCCACGTGCGGCTTGGCGGCCTTGAAGGCCTTGAGCGTCTGCTCGTAGATCTGCTTCTTCTTCGCCGGGTCGGTCTCCTTGTCCGGATCGAGCAGGAGGGAGGGCTTGAGCTTGTGCAGCTCGGTCAGCGCCTTCTCCAGCTCCTTGAAGGAGGTGCCCTCGTCCTTCATCGCGTCACGGGTGACGTAGAGGAAGACGCCAACGCCCAGGCCCAGTTTGGCGGACTTGAGGGCGAACTCCTTGAGGCAGGCGGGCCGTTCCAGCAGAGGCTGGGAACCGCAGCCGGAGTACCGCGCCACCTTGGCCGCGATCTCCAGCAGCGTGGGCTCCGGCTCCCGCTTCGGCGGTGGTCCGGCCGCCGCGGCCGTGCCCACGCCCGCGCCCATGGTCAGGCACAAGGCGGTCGCGAGCGTGACGATCTTCTGTTTGACGTGCAGGTGCATGTGTTCCTCAGTGCGCGGACCCCGAGGCGCCGTTCGACGGCGTGGGCCCGCGTTTCCCCCGGGCGGCCGGGCCGCCCTCGTGTTGCGTGCGTGTGGAACGCGTGGTCGCAATCACCGTAAACCGTTACCAGCAGTCATGATCAACTCAAAGTTGTACGTGCTGACAGGGGGCCGGCCCGGAAAGCACACGGCCCACCGACTGCCCTCCCACGCGAAGAGTGCGTGTGACAGGGCGGCCGGTGGGCCGTGCCGAGAAGCAGGGACAGGGATGGCGATGCGGCCGCGCGTGAAGCGGAAGCAAGCCGCAAGGCCCGGGCCCTAGCGGGCGAGGGCGGCTTCGCTCGGTGCCTGGGTGCGGGGGTCGGAGGTGAGGGCGCGAAGGATGTCCTCGACGCTCTGCTTGGCATCGCCGAAGAGCATGCCGCTGTTCTCGCGGAAGAACAGCGGGTTCTGCACGCCCGCGTAGCCGGACGCCATGGAGCGCTTGAAGACGACGACCTGCTCCGCCTCCCACACCCGCAGCACCGGCATGCCCGCGATCGGGCTGGTGGGATCCTCCTCCGCGGCCGGGTTGACGGTGTCGTTGGCGCCGATGACCAGGACGACAGAAGTGTCGGCGAGGTCATCGTTGATCTCGTCCATCTCCAGGACGATGTCGTACGGCACCTTGGCCTCGGCCAGCAGCACGTTCATGTGCCCGGGCAGACGGCCCGCCACGGGGTGGACGCCGAAGCGGACGTCCACGCCGCGCTCTCGCAGCTGACGCGTGAGCTCGGCGACCGGGTGCTGCGCCTGTGCCACGGCCATGCCGTAGCCGGGGGTGATGACGACGGACCGGGCCTGGGTCAGAAGCTCAGCCACCTCCTGGGCGTGGATCTCGCGGTGCTCGCCCTGTTCCTCGTCTCCGCCTGCGGGGGCCTCGATGCCGAATCCGCCCGCGATGACCGAGAGGAAGGACCGGTTCATCGCCGTACACATGATGTAGGACAGGTAGGCACCCGAGGATCCGACCAGCGCGCCCGTGACGATCAGCAGGTTGTTGTCGAGCAGGAATCCCGCGGCCGCCGCGGCCCACCCGGAGTAGCTGTTGAGCATGGAGACGACGACGGGCATGTCGCCGCCGCCGATCGAGGCGACGAGATGCCAGCCCAGGACGAGCGCGAGCACGGTCACGGCGATCGTCAGGCCGAGGCTCGGGCTGATCGTGAACCAGACCGTCAGCGCCGCGAACGCCACCAGCGCCGCGACGTTGAGCGCGTTCTTGCCCGGCAGAACCAGCGGACGGGACTTGACGCGCGCCGACAGCTTGAGGAACGCGACGATCGAGCCGGTGAAGGTGACCGCGCCGATGAAGATCCCGATGAACACCTCTGCGTGGTGGATCTCCAGCAGGTCGGCCGTGACGTGCGTCTGCGCGGCTCCGTGCGCCTCGACCTCCAGATAGCTGTTCCAGCCGACCAGCACCGCGGCGAGACCGACGAAGCTGTGCAGCACGGCGATGAGTTCGGGCATCTGGGTCATCTCGACCTGCCGCGCTCGCCAGATGCCGATCGCGGCGCCGAGCACCATCGCGACGACGATCAGCGCGACCGCGCCCGCGGTGATGCTCTGTGCCGCGAGCACGACGGTGGCGACCAGGGCGAGGGCCATGCCGGCGATGCCGTACACGACACCGGCACGGGAGGTGCGGTGCTGGGACAGTCCCGCCAGGCTGAGGATGAACAGCAGGGCGGCGACCAGGTCCGCAGCATGGGAGGCTGTGGTTGAAGTCATTGCGGCTCAGCCCTTCGAGAACATGGACAGCATGCGGCGGGTGACGGCGAAGCCGCCAAAGATGTTCACGCTCGTCAGCAGGATCGCCACGAACGAGAGAGTGGTGACGACCGCGCTCTCGTGCCCGATCTGCAGCAGCGCTCCGATCACCACGATCCCGGAGATCGCGTTGGTGACGGACATCAGCGGCGTGTGCAACGCGTGGTGCACCTTGCCGATCACGTAGTAGCCGATCACCACCGCCAGCGTGAAGACCGTGAAGTTCGCCGCGAGTTGCGCCGGTGCGAAGGCGACCAGGGCGAACATCGCCAGCATGCCGGCGCCGATCAGCCCGAGCCGGGCCGCCGGGGTGAGCCGCGGCTCCTTCGGCTGTGCGACCGCTGCCACGGGGGCGGGCTGCGCGGCGGCCGAGGCCGAGACGGCCACGGGCGGCGGAGGCCAGGTGATCTCGCCCTCGCGCACCACGGTCACCGCCCGCTGGACCACGTCGTCGAAGTCGATGACGAGGCGACCGTCCTTGCCGGGCGTCAGCAGCTTGACCAGGTTCACCAGGTTGGTGCCGAACAGCTGTGAGGCTTGGGTGGGCAGCCGGGACGCGAGATCGGTGTAGCCGATGATGGTGACGTCGTTGTCGGTGACCACGGTGCGGCCCGCGACGGTTCCCGCGACGTTGCCGCCCTGGGCGGCGGCCATGTCGACGATGACGCTGCCGGGCTTCATCGCCGCCACATCCTCCGCCGTGAGCAGGCGTGGGGCGGGGCGGCCCGGGATCAGCGCGGTCGTGATGACGATGTCCACGTCCTTCGCCTGCCCGTGGTACAGCGCGGCCGCGGCACGGTCGTAGTCGGCGGAGGTCGCCTTGGCGTAGCCGTCGGTGCTCTCCTCCTGCGCGACGTCCACCGCGAGGTATTCGCCGCCCAACGACCGCACCTGGTCGGCCACATCCGGTCGCGGATCGGTCGCCCGAACGATCGCGCCGAGACTGGAGGCGGCGCCGATGGCAGCCAGCCCGGCCACACCGGCGCCGGCCACCAGCACCTTCGCCGGCGGGACCTTGCCCGCGGCCGTCACCTGGCCGGTGAAGAAGCGCCCGAACACGTGCGCCGCCTCGATCACGGCTCGGTAGCCGGCGATGTTGGCCATGGAACTGAGCACGTCCATCGACTGTGCCCGCGAGATCCGCGGTACCGCGTCCAGGGCCAGCACGGTAATGGGACGGCTCGCGAGCTCCGCAAGAAGGTCTGACCGCTGGGCCGGGCTGATCAGCCCGATCAGCGTCGCGCCGTCGGGCACGCGCGCGATCTCGCCCGGCGAAGGAGAGTTGACCTTCAGTACGACGTCCGCCTGCCAGGCGTCGCCTATCTGGGCCCCCGCGTCACAGTAGGTGTCGTCCGCGAAGCCTGACGCCGTGCCGGCGTCCGACTCGACGACGACGTCGTAGCCCAGCCCCACCAACTGGCGCACTGTGGCAGGCGTCGCCGCGACACGGGTCTCCCCGGGAGTGGACTCGGCCACTACCCCGATGCGCTGGGGCGGGTGGTGGGCCGGTTCTTGTGCGGGCATGGAGATGTCTCCCTCAGCGGGCGCAGATGTGCTGGCACGAAAGTTTGATCAGGGGGAGTCCGCACCCCTTGGACGCAGGAACTTACATGGTGGAGCAGGCTGTTTGGCACAGCGCGCTACCGTGACTTGTTTCACGCCAGGTCTGTCGCCGACAACACCATGGCAGGGCGCCGCGGCGACTGCATGCGAGTGGGCCTTGAGGGGTACACGGCCGCCATCGGCCTCCTTGCTGAAGTCACTTCTCCGTATGTGCAGCGTTCCAGAGCACGAGGCTGCACGGTGGACGGCCGCGCGACGGCCCCCCCCCGCACGGTGGGTCGTTCAGCTGAACTTGATGTCGTCGAGGTCGAGCGTGATGGGGATCCAGGACAGATCCGGGGTTCGGTCGTCGAGGCGCGTGAGGACGTGCCGCTCGGTAGGCACGACGATTCCGTCGACGCTTTCGGCTTCGCGGATGTAGTGGGCGACGGGCGTGTCGCCATTGACCTTGGGTTGGTAGTCCATCCTGCGCATCGACCCGGCGTCGTCGAAGTAGTAGAGCTGGGTCGTGCTGTGGGAGTCGATCGAGTCGGGGAACGTCACGCTGAGGACGCGCCACGTGTGGTCGTCCTCCGTCCACGGCTCCACCTCGTGGGCTTCGACGCCGGGCCAGGTGAAGAGGTACGGCTCGACCAGGTAGTGCCATGTGGCATAGCTGCGGAAGTAGGCGATCTGCCCAAGGCTCCACGAGGTGTTCGGAGTGAAGCCGTCGAACGTCGCCCGAGGGCTGTCCAGCACCTCGATGACCTTTCCGGCTGCGTCGGCAACGGTCACCCGGTCAGCCTTCTTGTCGAAGACGACTGTGCGGCCGGTCGACTCCTGAACCTGTCGGATGTACCCCTCCTGGATGTGCGCCTCGGTGATCTCGGTGCCGGCGAAGTCGGTGTGCCCCTTGAACTCCCAGAACGGGCCGCCGTAGGTGATCCGTGCGGTGACGGCCGAGAGGCTCTGCCAGCGGTCGAGCCCACCGTGCGCTTCGAGTACGCGGGCCAGTAGCGCATCCATGCTTACTCCTAATTTAGGACTGATTGGTTTTACAGTAACACCAGTCAGTGTCGGTTTACCATTGAGGCATGTCGCAAAGGACGTATGAGGACGCTTGCGGGGCCGCTCTGGCCATGGATGTGGTGGGCGAGCGCTGGGCCATGCTCGTCGTGCGCGAGCTGCTTTTCGGTCCCAAGCGCTTCAGGGATCTGCGCCTCGGGGTGCCCAAGGTCAGCCAGAACGTGCTGAGCCAGCGCCTGAAGGAACTGGAGGCGAACGGCGTCGTGCGCCGTGTGGAACTCGGGCCGCCGGTGAGCTCGCAGGCCTACGAACTCACCGAGTGGGGACAACAGCTGGAACCCGCGCTGATCGCGCTGGCCCGTTGGGGCGCGCACGTGCCCGTCGAACCCGATGCCGACAGAAGCACCGACGCCTTCATGCTGCTCGTCAAGGCGCTGTATTCCCCGCCCGCGACCGGAGCGCCGACGATGGCCGTCCGCCTGCTCGTGGGTACGGACTCCTTCGACGTGCAGGTGGACGGCGCCTCAATCGAGGTGGCGCGAGGCGCGCACGCGCAGACAGACGCCATTGTCCGAGGCGATGTCCGGGTGCTGTGGGACCTGATCTTCACTGACATGACCGTTGCGTCCGCCCTCGACGCGGGCGTCCTGGAAGTGACCGGAGACCGGGCCGCGGCGCAACGCTTCTTCACCCTCTTCGGCCTGCCGGCCTGACCTCGGGCAGCTCATGCTCGCCAGGCGAGCGAGCCTGGCGAAGCAGGGTCTGCGGACTCAGCGGTGGAGCCGTACGTCGCCGACGTCCAGGAGGATGCCGCAGAAGCCGTGGTCGGCGATGTCCATCTCGTTCCTGAGCAGCACCCGCCTGCGCGTCGGAACAATCAGCCCGTCGAAGTCCTGATGCTCGGACGTGTAGTGCGCGACGTTCGCCCCTCCGTTGACTTCGACGTCGTAGTCCATGCGCCGTTGCAGACCCGTCGCGGCGTCGAAGTAGTAGGTCTGTTCCCTGCTGTGGCTGACGATCGACTCCGGGAAGGTGACTTCGAGGCGTCGCCAGGTCTCACCGTCTTCCTCCCATGGGTCGGTCTCCCGCGTCTCGACTCCGGGATCAGTGAACAGCAGCGGCTCGGTGAGGTATATCCAGGTGGCGTAGGAGATGAAGTAGCCCATCTGCGTCGGCGACCACGGGGTGTCTCCCTGGTAGTCGGCCATGCTTGCACGGGGCGCGGACAGCCGATCGGCCACCTCGCCGTCGGCGTCGGTGATGGTCACGACATCCTCGGCCGCGTCGAAGTGCAGGGTGCGGCCTTCGCCGAAGGGGCTCATGGTGATCTGCTGCCGTTCGAGAAGCGCAGTCACCGTTTCGACTCCGAGGAGGTCGGGCTGGCCCTTGTACGGCCAGAACACTCCGTACACGTGCACCGTGGCGGAGATGGTCCTGGCGCCCTCCCACCGTTGCGCACCACCGTGCTGAGCAAGGACGAATTCCAGCAGGTCTGTCATGCGGTCCAACTCCCTAACGACTGCGCTCGTGAACCCCGGGGCCTGCCGACCCGCCGCTGCCACGCGGTCGAGGTCACCGGCCGAGGAAGACGTTCACCTCTGCGGCGAACTCGGCCGGGTACTGGAACAGGAACCCGTGAGCCGCGTCCGGATAGATGCTGACCCTCACGTTGGGCAGGTGCTTCGCGAACAGGTACGTGTTCTCGGTGGGAAGCATCACGTCGTTGTCCCCGTTCGCCGCCAGGACGGGTTGAGTGATCGCGGCCAGGCGGGACAGGCGGCTCTCATCGGGGACACCCCAGCCGGCGATGGCCGACAGCTGGGCATCACGGGCGGCCAGGTCGGTCGACCGGTCAGGCTCCCTGTCGCGGCTGGAGATCCGCTTCAGGTAGTCCGCTCCCAGGGACCTGCTGGTCTCCGTACGCTCGAAGAACAGCGTGAAGAGGTCTTCCGCGTCCTGTGCCTCACGGAGAGCAGCCTCCAGCAACGCGCCCCGCCACCCGTGGAAGTTGTTGCCGCCCTGCGGGGCAGTTCCGGCGAGGACGATCCTGCGGATCTCGTGAGGGCGGATCAGCGCCATTTCTTGGGCGACGAAGCCGCCCATCGAGAAGCCGAGCAGGTCGTACCGTCTGACTCCGAGGGCGTCGAGGAATTCCACCGCGTGCACTGCCATCTCCTGAACAGTGCTGGGCACGCGTCCCGTTGACCCGCCGACGCCGGCGTTGTCGACGAGAATCACTTCGCGTTGTGCGGCGATGGAGTCCACCAGAATCGGATCCCAGAGATCCAGGTTTCCCCGGTAACACTGCAGAAAGACCAGGGGAAGTGCGGATGTCTCGGAGTTGCCGAACCGCCTGTAGGCGTAGCTCACACCACTTACGGCCGCGACGGTCTGTATCGGTTCAGTCATCTGTGTGGTCTTGTCAGGCATGATTCCATCTCCCCGTCGATCTCGACTGCGAGTGCTCGATGCCCTTTTGGTGGCGCTTTCTGGGGTGTCATCCGAAATTCCTCCGTAACCTCCAGGCCGGCGCCTGGGAGTTACGGATCACGGTGCCGTCCGGAATGGCTGCCGATGAGCAGGACGAGCCCGGTGACCAGCGCCAAACCCACAACGATGGCTGCCGCTTGGATCTCCAGAATGGCGAGCACGACGAGCAGGGCCAGCGAGAACAGGCAGCCGACCGCGACCTGGATGTGGGTTCGGTTCGTCCTCTGGGGTTCTCTCCAGGGGCTTCCCTCGTGGTACGTCATCGCGCGCCTCCGGGCATGCGTCCGCTGTCCGGCCCTACCCGAAGGTGAATGCGTATGCTCGGGCGCCGGGTTGACGAAAAGTGATTTGAAGAGTCTGCTCGCGGACTGTGCCCTGGGTGCGTATCAGCTGGTAGAGGCGGCTCTCGTCGAGTACGCCGTTGCCACCCGCGTCGACGTCCACGCCTCGGGATCCGCCGGGTGCCTTGCCGTCGACGAGCACACGGAACTCAATGGGCTCCACTGTTTCCCTGGCCAGCACGAGATGAGCGTCGCGGGCCTGGAACTGGCAGGCGATGCCTCCGTCGGGCTGGTCGAGCAGAACGTCTTCCCGCGTGACCGTCCACGTGCCGGTCAGGGCCCAGTGGTTCGGCTGCAGGTGCTGTGGGACTTCGTAGACGCGGGGGACGTTCAGGACGACCCCGCCCGGTGCTTCGAAGGTCTCTGTGCGGATGAAGCCTAGGTAGGTCTCGGGCGTACGGAGATGGGCCCAGTCCGCGTCGGCCTCCACGCCGTGTCCTTCGGGGGAGACGAGGTCGCGCTCTATTCCGAGCATCTGTTGGATCAGACGCTCGGATTGCGGGTACCGCCCTTCGCCGAAGTGGCGGTCGCGGATCATGCCTTTCGCATCGACGAAGTAGAGCGCCGGCCAGTATTGGTTGCCGAAGGCCCGCCAGATCTTGTACTCGTTGTCGACAGCGACGGGGTAGGTGGTTCCCCGTGCCGCCAGGGCCTGTCGCACGTGGTGGATTTCGTGCTCGAACGAGAATTCCGGTGTGTGGACTCCGATGACCACCAGGCCGTCATCTCGGTAAGCCTGCGACCAGGCGCGAACATATGGTTGAGTGCGCAACCAGTTGATGCAGGTCAGGGTCCAGAAGTCCACGAGTACGGTCTGCCCGCGCAGCTCGGTAGGGCTGAGAGGTCCAGAGTTCAGCCACTTGGTCGCCCCGTCGAGCGGGGGCATGCGCGTACGCTCGAGCACAGTCATCTCACGGGTCTCCTTGTCCGGCGACATCGTGCCGACCCGTCCACGATGGCCCAGGTCGGCGCGCGTCGCCCCCGGGGATTCCCCGGGGTGGCCCCCGTGTGCGACCCCGGGGGCGGCTCAGGCCGCCTGCCAGGTGTCACATCCCCTCAACGCCGCTCATGAGCGGGGAGGGCCGTACTGCCCGCACGCCGGTCCAGGACGTCCCGAACCGTCGCCGTCGTGGCGCTGATACGGCAGGAGCGGTGCGGGGGGGGGGGGGGGGGCCCCCGCGCGGGGGGCTTAAAGGGGGTTGGGGGAGAGGGGGGGGGGGGGTGGGGTGGTTTGTGGTGGTTGTGGTTTA
>NZ_JBSFYW010000073.1:0-38453 GCF_053599975.1 Streptomyces sp. NPDC005141
CGGGCCTCCACGAGCGGCCCGCAACGCCCCTCATCCACTTCCACGCCCCTCGCGCTTGCCGGCGGACGGCTTCCCCGCGGTGCCCCGTCCGTCCGCCGGCACCTCATTCCGCGCGACTCCGCACAGGTGCGGCGGCCTCAGGGCCGCGCGACCTTGCCGAACCTGACGTCGTACCCCTCCCCCTCGTGCATCGCCGCGAGCATCCGCTCCCCCTCGGCCGCGACCTCGTCGCGCTGCGCCTTCGTGAGCCTGCCGAAGGGTTCGACGACGAGAGCGCCCTCCTCCAGCTTCCACAGGCCGGACAGGAATCCGTCGACGAGCAGGGTGCAGTAGGCCTGATTGCCCTGCCAGGTGCGCCCCTTGAGGTCGGCCGGCACGACCCGGGAGCGGTCTGCGTGGGACAGGAGCAGATTGTCGAACTCGGGCAGGAAGCGGGGCGGGGCCGGGGTCTCCGCGTCCGGGCGGGACGCGTCGGGGAGGTCGAAGAGTTCCACCCCGTTCTCGTCACGGAACGTGACGAGCCGGGGCCGGAGACGCTCGAAGGCCTCGCGGAGCCGGGTCAGACCGGCCCAGGTCTGCATGTCCTTGACCGAGGCGGGGCCGAAGGCGGCGAGATAGCGCAGCACGGTCGCGTCCGGAGCCGGAGCCGGCTCGGCGGGCCGGCCCAGCCAGTGCTCGGCGGTGGTGAGGGCGACCTGGCCGCTCCGGCCCCACAGACCGCGCGGGGTGACCTGGACGAGCGGCAGGGTGCAGCGGGCCGCGATGGAGAGGGCGAACGGGTCGGCGTCCGGCCACTCGGTGAGCAGCGCCTCCCGCAGCTGCTTCATGGTGCGCGGCTCGGCCTCCACCAGCTCACGGCTGACCACGGCGAGCCGGTCCAGGTCGACACCGGCGAGCCCCTTGCGGAACTGGCCCAGCTCACGGTCGCGTGCGGCCTGCACCAGCGGACGCAGGGTGAGGACGTCCTCGGCGGTGTGCGTGTGGATGGTGGAGCGCATGGTGACGATCCGGACGGCCTGGCGCGCGTCCATGGCGGCCGACAACTGCTCGGGCCGGAACCCCTCCACCCGCGCGGCGAGGGCGTAGTACGGCGGCTTCACGTTCTGCGCCTGGAGGCCGAGGAGGTGCCCGACCGCGGCCGTCGCGGACAGCGGGGAGCGACGCAGCAGGAGCTGACGGTCCAGGGTCGCGCGGTTGAGGGCACGGGCACCGAGCACGGGGGCCGTCGCGGTCGTCTTCGTCATACTCGGCACGCTAGCGCCGCTCGCGGACACCTTCTGTCCGCAACTCTCGTCACGCTCACGATGCCGCCGAACACCCGGGGATCGTTTGCCCCGTATATCCTGCTCCGTGATCACACAGACGTACGGTCGACCATGGAGGCAGCCGCGATGTCCGAGCGACGCGTCCGCTCAGCCTCGAACAGCCGGAAGGGCACGAGGGCCACGGACAGCCCCGCGGAGTCGGAGAACTCCGGGGACCCGAAGGGTGCGAAGGCCGGCCGGATGTCCGTCTGGCGGCGCGCCCTGACCCCGCCGTCCGCGCCGCCCGCGCCGCCTCCGGCACCGGACGCCGCCCCGCCCGCGCCCGAACCCGCCGAGGTCGCCAGCGTCGTCCAGGCGGCGCTGTACCGCGACGGGGTACGGGTGTCGACCCCCGCCTCGCTGGCCGAGACCTTCCGTGAGCTGCGCGAGCAGCCGGCCGGCATGGCGTGGATCGGCCTGGCCCGTCCCACGGAGACCGAACTCCTCTCGCTGGCCGCCGAGTTCGATCTGCATCCGCTGGCCGTCGAGGACGCGATGGAGGCGCATCAGCGTCCGAAGCTGGAGCGCTACGGCGAGACACTCTTCGTCGTCCTGAGCGCCGCCCGCTATCTCGACGCGGTCGAGGAGGTCGACTTCGGTGAGCTGCACGTGTTCGTGGGGCCCGACTTCGTGATCACGGTCCGGCACGGCGCGGCACCGGACCTCTCGGCGGTGCGCCGCCGCATGGAGGACAGCCCGGACCTGCTGAGACTCGGCCCGGAGGCCGTGCTCTACGCGATCCTCGACTCCGTCGTCGACGGTTACGTCCCGGTGGTCACCGGGGTCCAGAACGACATCGACGAGATCGAGACCGAAGTCTTCCGCGGCGACCCCGCGGTCTCGCGCCGCATCTACGAACTCTCCCGCGAGATGGTCGAGTTCCAGCGCGCCACCCGCCCCCTGGTCAGCATGCTGCACAGCCTGATGGCCGGTTTCGCCAAGTACGGCACCGACGAGGAACTCCAGCGCTATCTCCGCGACGTCGCCGACCACGTCACCCACACCAGCGAACGCGTCGACGGCTTCCGCCAGGCCCTCACCGACATCCTCACCGTCAACGCGACGCTGGTCACCCAGCAACAGAACGCCGAGATGCGCGCGTTGGCGGAGGCGGGCTTCGAACAGAACGAGGAGATCAAGAAGATCTCCTCGTGGGCCGCCATCCTCTTCGCCCCGACCCTCGTCGGCACCATCTACGGCATGAACTTCCACCACATGCCGGAACTGACCTGGCGGTTCGGCTACCCGTTCGCCGTCGGCCTGATGGGCGTGGTGTGCGTGAGCCTGTATTTCATCTTCAAACGACGCCACTGGCTCTGAGCCGGCTCCTCGCGCCCGCCCTCGGACCCGGACCCGTCCCGGGAGCGCGAGCGCTCAACTCGCCGGTGCGATCGTGACCTTGACGTGTTTCATCAGGGGCTGGTCGCTCTGGACGCTGTAGTCGCCGATCGCGCACAGCACGTTCATCTCCGGCATGTAGCCGGCCGCGCAGCCGCGCGGGATGTCGTAGGGAATGGCCAGGTAGCCGTCCAGATTGCGGTGGCTGCCGTCCTTCGCGGTGCTGACGATGTCGACCGGAGCGAACTCGGAGATGCCGCGTTCCCGCATGTCGTCCTCGTTCATGAAGACGAGCGTGCGCAGGTTCTTGACGCCCCGGTAGCGGTCGTTGTCGGAGTAGATCGTCGTGTTCCACTGGTCGTGGGAGCGCATGGTGCCGAGCGCCAGCGTGCCGGGGGCGGGGACCACGTCGGGCAGCGGGGCCGTGGAGAACTCCGCCTGTCCCGTCGGAGTGAGGAAGACCAGTTCGCGGGCCGGCTGCTTGATGCGGAAGCCGAGCGGGAGCCGCACACGGCGGTTGCAGTCCTCGAACCCGTCGAGGGTCCGTGCCATCGTGTCCCGGATGCGGTCGTAGTCCTCGATGTACCACTCCCACGGGGTGTCGCTGTCCGGGAGGGCCGCGCGGGCCATGCCGGCGATGATGGCGGGCTCGGACAGCAGGTGCTTCGAGGCGGGGCGCTTCATGCCGACGGACAGATGGACCATGCTCATCGAGTCCTCGACCGAGGTGCTCTGGACGCCGCCTCGCTGGTGGTCCTTCTCGGTCCGGC
This sequence comes from Streptomyces sp. NPDC005141, assembly GCF_053599975.1. NCBI lineage: Bacteria > Bacillati > Actinomycetota > Actinomycetes > Kitasatosporales > Streptomycetaceae > Streptomyces > Streptomyces sp. NPDC005141. The sequence continues at coordinate 3,413 of NZ_JBSFYW010000073.1, forward strand.
CCAGGCACGGCAGGATGAGCGCCCGGCGGCCGTGGACGAGGTGGCTGCGGTTGAGTTTGGTACTCACCTGGACCGTGAGGTCGCAGTTGCGCAACGCCGCGTAGGTGTAGGGGGTGTCGGGCGCAGCGAGGGCGAAGTTGCCGCCCATGCCGACGAACACCTTCACATCGCCGCGGTGCATGGCCTGGATGGTGGCCACGGTGTCCAGGCCGTGCTCGCGGGGCGGGTCGATCCTGCAGACCTCGGCCAGCCGGTCCAGGAACTCCTCACCGGGCCGGTGGTCGATGCCGCACGTCCGGTTGCCCTGGACATTGCTGTGGCCGCGCACCGGGGAGGGACCGGCGCCTTCGCGGCCCAGATTGCCGCGCAGCAGAAGGAGGTTGACGATCTCTCGCACGGTGTCGACGCCGTGTTCGTGCTGGCTGAGACCGAGACACCAGCTGATGATGGAGCGGTCGGCGTCGCGGTACACCCGGGCCGCCTTGAGGATGCCGTCCCGGTCGATCCCGGACTGCAGCTCGATCTCGTCCCAGGACGTGGCCTCGCACACCGCGCGGTACTCGTCGAAGTAGGCCGTGTGGCGGTCGATGAACTCCTGGTCGACGGCCTTGGGGTCGGTACCGGACTGCTCCAGGACCGCCTTGGCCATGCCGCGCAGGAGCGCCATGTCGCCGCCGATGCGGGGCTGGAGGTTCAGGGTGCTGGTCCGGGTGGACTTGAAGAGGGCCATGTCCGTGAAGTCGTGCGGAACGATGGTGCGGGTGGCGGCCGCCTCGACCAGCGGGTTGACGTGCACGATCTGGGCGCCGCGGTGGTAGGCCTCGGCCAGGGCGGTGAGCATCCTGGGCGCGTTGGAGGCGGCGTTGACGCCCATGATGAACAGGGCGTCGGTGGTCTCCCAGTCCTTGAGGTCGGCGGTCCCCTTGCCGGTGCCGAGCGACGCCTGGAGAGCGCGGCCGCTGGCCTCGTGGCACATGTTCGAGCAGTCGGGCAGGTTGTTCGTGCCCAGTTCGCGGGCCATCAGCTGATAGAGGAACGTGGCCTCGTTGCCGAGGCGGCCGGACGTGTAGAACGACGCCCGGTTCGGATCGTCCAGCTCCCGCAGGGCACGGCCGACCAGTTCGAACGCGTCGCGCCAGCTGATCGGCACATAGTGGTCCGACTCCGGGTCGTAGACCATCGGCTCGGTCAGCCGGCCCTGGTCCTCCAGGGCGTAGTCGCTCCAGCCGAAGAGTTCGGTCACCGAGTGGGCGGCGAAGAACTCGCGGCCGACCCGCTTGCCCGTCATCTCCCAGGTGACGTGCTTGATGCCGTTCTCGCAGATGTCCAGGTGCAGGCCCTTGGTGTCGTCGGGCCACGCGCATCCCGGGCAGTCGAAGCCGGTGTTCTCGTGGTTCATGCGCATGATCGCCCGCGGGCCGTCCACGAGGGCGCGTTCGCGCACCAGGAAGCGGCTCACGCTCTTGGCCGCACCCCAGCCGGCGGCGGGGTGATGGTACGGATGGAATTCCGGTTCACCCTGGGGGTCGGGCCCCACGCGGGGCTCCAGGCCGTCCTGGGATGCGTTCAAGAGTCTCACCGAGCCTAGGACTGGGGGCGTTTCCCGTGGTTCGCGGCGTGCTTACGGCGGCTCTTCTTCTTCCGGCGGCGCTTCGAGGACATGGGAACCTCCCTCACTCGCAGGACATCGGGAAGCGTCCTGAACTCCGGGGACCCACGATTCCATACATCACATATCGTCGCGATTCGACCCGATATCACACTGAATTGAACAGATATGCTGTCAATAGTCCAATTCGGCTCACCCCTCGGCACCCCCAGGAGCAGGCATGCCCAGCGAACCCGCGCCGATCAGCGAAGCTGCCCGGCACGCTCTCGAGCAGGAACTCGCCGATCTCCGCACCGAGCGGGGAACGGTCGCGGCGACCCTGCGCGACTCCGACGCGGAGGTGGGCGACAGCGCCGACGAAGCGGACGAGTTGCAGCGCGCCGACGACCTCCGGCGGCTGGACGACCGTATCTCCGACATCACCACACGCCTCCGCCAGGCGGAGGTGGCCGGTCCACCGCCCACCGACCTGGTCGGCGTGGGCAGCACGGTCACGGTGCGGTTCTCGGACGGCACGGTGGAGACCGTGCAAATCGGTGAAACCGCCGCGGTGTTGGACCGGACGCTCGTCACGGCCGACTCCCCGCTCGGCAGCGCGCTGCTCGGCCACCGGGCGGGAGACACCATGGGTTTCGAGGCACCCGACGGACCCGAGAGCGCCGTGGTGGTCTCCCTGGGCGAGTCGCCCGACCGCAGCGGCTGACCGGCCCCGCCAGTTCTCGTACCAGCCCCGCTAGTTCTCGTAGCGGGAGGGCGGGAAGGGGTCCCGGGACCGCCGGGTGACATTGCCGGTCGGAATCCGGCCGGCGCCCACCTCGAGATCGATCTCCTCGCGCTCTCTCCTGTACGCGGATTCGGGGTCCTCCGTCGGACCGGCCACCAGACCGGCTTCACGCCGCTCGCGCTGCGTCCGCGCGAACAGCTCGTCGTCGTCCGCCCGCAGGGGCATTCCCCTGTTGTGGGCGTGCTCCGGATCACCTTCGACATCCCGGTTGGACTTGTGGTGCGTCATGCGCCGCCTCCTCAACTGACTACCCGGCGTTCACGCGCCCGGGTACGCCTTCGATGTCAGGAGTCCTCCGTCCCGTCCTTCGTCGTACGTGCCTTACTCGTTCTCCGCCTCGCCGGCGGCCTGCCCGTCGCCCCGCTCCGCCTCCGTGCCGTCGCCCGAGGCGTCCTTGCGCACGGTGCAGTGGACGGAGCCGTCCCGTTCGTCGGCGACGATCGTGTCGCCGGGTTCGGCCTCGCCACCGAGCAGCAGCTCCGCGATGCTGTTGTCGAGTTCCGTCTGGACCGTGCGCCGCAACGGGCGCGCGCCGAACTCCGGTTGGTGACCATGGGCGATCAGCAGCTTCTTGGCCGCCTCCGTCACCTCGAGCTTCATACCCTGCGCGTGCACCCGGCGTTCGCTCTGCCCGAGCAGATGACCGACGATCTGCGCCAGGTCGTCCTCGGTGAGGCTGTGGAAGATGATGATGTCGTCGATACGGTTGAGGAACTCGGGCAGGAACCGGGTCCGCAGCTCGTCCATCAGCACGTCCTTGAGCTCCGACACCTGCCCCTTGTGGTCGAGGATGCGGTGGGCGCCGATGTTGGACGTCATGATCACGACGCAGTGCCGGAAGTCGACGGTGCGGCCCTGGCCGTCCGTGAGCCGCCCGTCGTCGAGGATCTGGAGCAGCGTGTTGAAGACATCGGGGTGCGCCTTCTCCACCTCGTCGAACAGGACGACGCTGTACGGCTGCCTGCGGACCTTCTCGGTGAGCTGGCCCGCCTCGTCGTAACCGACGTATCCCGGAGGCGCTCCGACCAGACGCGCGACCGTGTGCTTCTCCTGGAATTCGCTCATGTCGAAGCGGATCATGCGGCTCTCGTCGCCGAACAGCAGCTCCGCGAGGGTCTTGGCCAGCTCCGTCTTGCCCACGCCGGTCGGACCGAGGAAAAGGAAGGAACCCACGGGGCGGTTCGGATCGCCCATGCCCGCCCGATTGCGGCGTACCGCCTGCGAGACGGCGGTGACCGCCTCGTCCTGGCCGACGATACGGGAGTGCATCTCCTCCTCCAGCTTGAGGAGCTTCTCCTTCTCGCTGGCGGTGAGTTGGGAGACCGGGATCCCGGTGCGCCGGGAGACGACGTCCGCGATGTCGCGGGCGGTCACGGACACGACACCGGCGCGCCGCTCCTCGATCCCCGCGAGCTCACCCGTCGCCTCGGCGATCCGCCCCTTCAGCTCTCCCGCCCGCTCGAAGTCCTCGGCGGCGACGGCCTGATCGCGTTCACGGCGCAGTTTCGCGACGCGGTCCTCGCGTTCGGCGACCTCGGTCGAGCGGCCGGCGCTGCGCAGCCGCACCCGCGCGCCCGCCTGGTCCATCACGTCGATCGCCTTGTCGGGCAGGAACCGGTCGCTGATGTACCGGTCGGAGAGTTCCGCCGCGGCGGCCAGGGCTCCGTCGGCGAAGCGGACCTGGTGGTGCGCCTCGTACGCGTCGCGCAGCCCCTCCAGGATCTGCACGGTCTCCTCGACCGACGGCTCCGGAACCATCACCGGCTGGAAGCGCCGTTCGAGCGCGGCGTCCTTCTCGACGTACTTGCGGTACTCGTCGATGGTCGTCGCACCCACCACGTGCAGTTCTCCGCGGGCGAGCGCGGGTTTGAGCATGTTGCCCGCGTCCATCGAGCCCTCGCCCGTCGCACCCGCGCCGACGACCGTGTGCAGTTCGTCGATGAAGAGAATGATCTCCCCGTCCGACGCCTGGACGTCCTCGATGACCTTCTTCAGCCGCTCCTCGAACTGGCCGCGGTACTGGGCACCCGCCACCATGCCGGACAGGTCGAGCGAGACGACGCGCTTGCCCTTCAGGGTGTCGGGAACATCGCCGGACACGATGCGCTGCGCGAGTCCCTCGACGATCGCGGTCTTGCCGACGCCCGGCTCCCCGATGAGCACGGGGTTGTTCTTGGACCGTCGCGAGAGGATCTCGATGGTCTGCTCGATCTGCTCGGCCCGCCCGACCACCGGGTCGAGCCGACCGGCCTTCGCCTCTTCCGTGAGGTCCCGTCCGAACTCGTCCAGGGTCGTGGCGGGCTTGTCGGGCTCGGCGGGGCGGCTGTCCGGGCGGGCCGTCCGTTCCGTGAGGCCCGCCAGCTTCTGCGCGTCCTGCCCGTCGGCGCGCAGCAGCTGGGCGGCGCCGGTGTCGGCGTCACCCAGCAGGGCGCCGAGAATGTGCTCGGGGCCGATGTAGGACACTCCGGCCGCCTGCGAGCGGGCGTACGCGGCGGCGAGGGTGCGTTTGGCCGCCGGGGTGAGGCCCGGTTCCGAGGACGGTTCGCTGCTCTCCCGGGGAAGCACCTCTGCCAGCTGGGACGCGAGGGTGTCGGGGTCCACGTCCGCCCGGGCCAGCAGCGAGCGCGACGGTTCCACTCGCGTGGCGGCCCAGAGCAGGTGCTCCGTGTCGAGATCGGACGAGCCGTCCTGCATGGCACGCTGCGCGGCCAGGTTGAGGAGTTCCTGCGAGGACTCTGTCAGCAGCCGTCCGATGGGCACTCGCTGCACCGCCGGGGGTGATGACGCGGGCGACATCCCGAAGAAGCGGTTCAGCAAGTCACCGAAGGGTTCGGACGCGCCGAAACCGTACGACGACATCGACATGGGCAGCTCCCGGTGCGGTGTGAGTCCTTCCACCATTTCGCGGCGCCTATTGCTCCGCAACCGGAGCGGGCGTCCGCGACACCAGGCCCATGGCCTGCGGAAATTCCCTCGAGAACGGGGAACTCGGCGCGGGGAAACGTGTGTTGACGGGATTCGGGGAACGGACAGCAAATCCGGTCCAGCCCCGTTTCCCGGCATGACGGAACGGGGGTCGGACCCCTCTCCCGGCAGGGTCAGGCCGTGTCCGCGCTCGCGTCGCTCCACGGGTCGAGAGCCACCACGGCCTCGTCCGTGTGGACCAGGAAGGTCAGGGTCTGGCGGAAGTACAGGTCGATGCCGATGGAGTCGTGGGCCGTGTAGCCGATGGCGAGATCCTCACCGAGCCGCAGCTCGTAGTCGCCGCCCCGGGTGGTGAGCAGGAAGGCCCCTTCCATGGCGGGTGCCCAGATCAGCCGTCCGTCGAGCATCCGGCCGAGGTGGGCGGCGATGGGATAGCCGTGGTCGGAGGTCTCACTGACCGCCGTGTACGCCTCGGCCCCCAGCAGCAGCGCGTACGGGCCCTGCACGCCTGCCAGACGGAGGGTGCTCAGGGCGTGGCTGACCGCGTCCGGGAAGTCGCGCGGCTCCGCGGGAAGACGGAGCACGGGGTTGGAGGTGCGTGCGCGAAGACCGTCGACGCCGGCCGCCGCGTATCCGTTGAAGACGGTCTGGTCCTCGGCGAAGGCCATGGTGCGGGCGGCGTCCTTGACCGGTTGCCAGTCGGAGTCCTTGGCGCCCCGGTCGACGTCGTCGACGGCGGCACGGCTCACCCTGAACGGCACCGTCAGCTCGACCAGGGGCTGCACCTGGCGCAGCCGTGCGGCGACACCGGGTGACGGCCCGTCGATGCCGGACAGGTGGCCCGTCCCCACGGCCGCGAGTTCCGCGCCGTCGGGGCCCGAGACGTCCACGGCGCGTCGGCCTGCGAGGTTGCGCCGGAAGGTGCGGCGCGCCTCGTCCTCGATCTCGGCCCATGCCGCGGGCGTGATGGGGGCGAGTTCACGGTGCAGGTTGCCGGTGCCGTCGGGCGTGGTCATGTTCAGGCTCCTTTGAGGCTGCCGATCCCCAGTGAGCCGTCCGCCGCCGGCTCGCCGGAACCGGCGGGGAGGTCCGCCGCCTGTTCGCCCGGAGCGGCGGGGAGGTCGTCGAGGAAGTCGACGGTCGGCACGTGGAAGAGGCATCCGGTGATCGCGGTCGAGAAGTCGAGGATGCGGTCGTGCGGGGCCCGGCCGTCTCCGAGGAACATGTTCCGCAGCATCCGCTCGGTCACCTCGGGCGTGCGGGCGTATCCGATGAAGAACGTGCCGAACTCGCCTTCTCCCAGGGTGCCGAACGGCATGTTCTCCCGCACGATCTTGCGTTCGTTGCCGTCCTCGTCGGTGATGGTGTTCAGTGCGACATGGGAGTCGGCCGGCTTGATGTCGTCGGGGAGTTCGACGTTGGCGAGCTTCGTGCGCCCGATGACCCTCTCCTGCTCGTCCGACGGCAGCGCCTGCCACGTCCGCAGGTCGTGCAGGTACTTCTGGATGATCACGTAACTGCCGCCCTCGAAGGCGGGGTCCTCGTCGCCGACGATCACGGCTTCGACAGCGGGCCGCCCTTCGGGGTTCTCGCTGCCGTCGACGAAACCGAGCAGATCGCGCTCGTCGAAGTACTTGAACCCATGGACCTCGTCGACCACCGTGACCGCGCCGTCCAGGCGTTCCATGATCAGCCGGGCCAGTTCGAAACAGAGGTCCATCCGGCGGGCCCGGAGGTGGAACAGGAGGTCTCCCGGCGTGGACGGGGCCCGGTGGCGCTTCCCCGTCAACTCCACGAACGGGTGCAGCTCTTGGGGGCGGGGCCCGCTGAACAGCCGGTCCCAGGCCGCCGATCCGATGCCGACCACGCAGCCGAACTCGTCGCCGGGCGCCCGGAAGGCGACGGAACGGCGCAGCCCCGAGACGTCCTCCAGCAGGCCGCGGACCGTGTCCTCGTGCCCCGGCGTGACGGTGACCACGAGGAACACGGTGGCCCTGGCCGGTCGGGAGATCACAGCCTGTGGCTCGGCCAAGGGTCGGCCTCCTCAGGAGACGCGGGGGTGTCCGTCGTACGCGGACCGGTCGGTTCTTCCTCCCATCCTGCTTCGTCCCGGGGGAAACCGCACGGGAACGGGGCGTGCCGCCGGTGCCCTCAGCCGCTCACGATTCCCACGACGACGTTGATGGCCGTGGCGAGAATGCTGGTGCCGAAGACGTACGACAGGAGTGAGTGCCTCAGCACGATCGAGCGGATCGCCGAACTCGAGACGTCGGTGTCGGACACCTGATAGGTCATGCCGAGGTTGTAGCTGAAGTAGAAGAAGTCGCGGTATGCCGGCGGGTCGTCCGCGTTGAAGTCGATGCCGCCGTCGGCCTCGTAGTACAGGTAGGCGTAACGGGTGGCGTACATCAGGTGCAGGGCGGCCCAGGCCATGAACACCCCGCACAGCGCCGTCACAGCCGCGGCGTGGACGTTGCCGGACTCGCCGCGCACGAGCAGCAGCACGATGGCGAACAGCCCGCACAGGGCGACCATGACCACCACGAGTTCGTCGGTCAGGGGCCGGAAGTCCTCACGCCGCGCGTTGCCGCGGGTGGCCGCGGCGGTCATCGGCCACAGCACCACCCAGCCCGCCAGGACGAAGAACAGTTCGGTGGCGGCGATCCCGGCCAGCAGGCCCAGGATGACGTCGGTCGGCAGTCCGACGGCCACGCCGACCAGAGCGCCGAGCACCACCGCGCCCGTCAGGCGCGGCACGGCATCCATGGGCAGCTTCGTCCTCATACACCGCCACGGTATCCCCGTGGCGGTGGGTCGGCCCGGCGAAGGTTTCTCAGACGGGAAACAGCAGGCAACTGCTGGTGGTGTGGGCGAGCAGCCGGTCGGCCGCGTCGAAGAGTTCGGCCTGGGCGAGGGCCGTACGGCGGCCGCTGTTGACGACGGTGCCGACCGCGCGGACCTTGCCGGTGTCCACGGTGATCGGCCGCAGGAACTTCACGGTCAGGTCGAGTGAGGTGTATCCGGTGCCCCGGGGCAGCACGGACTGCACCGCGCAGCCCGCCGCGGAGTCGAGCAGGGTGGCGTAGATGCCGCCGTGGACGCTTCCGATGGGGTTGTAGTGCTCCTCCCCCGGGTCCAGGGAGAAGACCACCCGTCCGTGCTCGACCTCTTCGAGGGTCATGCCGAGGGTCGCCGAGATCGGCGGGGCGGGGAGTCGTCCGGCCTGCATCTCACGGAGGAAGTCGAGGCCGCTGTACCGACCGACCGCGGCGGCGGAGACGGTCGGGTCCTCCCAGTCGTACGTGCGAGACCTGCCCATGACGCTCCCTGTTCCCTCGACGTTCCCCGATCTGGCTTTGCTTTTCGAAGCTAGCCAGTCCGACACCTGGATGTCAATGTCACAGCCAGCCTACGATGGGGCCCATGACGTGGCTCGACACGAGTACCGAGAACTGCACGGTCCAGCGGACGCTCGACCTGGTCGGCGAGAAATGGTCGATGCTGGTCCTGCGCGACGCCATGAACGGCGTACGGCGCTTCGAGGACTTCCGGCGGCATGTCGGGCTCTCCGAGAGCGTGCTGGCCGACCGGCTGCGGAAGCTGGTCGCCGCCGGGATCCTGGAGACCGTTCCGTACAGCGAACCGGGCAGCCGCACCCGGAACGAGTACCGGCTCACCCGCAAGGGCTGGGAACTGTGGCCCGCCATGATCGCCCTGAAGCAATGGGGCGACCGCTACACGGCGGACCCCGAAGGTCCGCCCCTCGAGGTCGTGCACGCCGACTGCGGCGAGGAGGTGCGCACGGTGGTCGTCTGCGGCGCCGGGCACGGCGCCCTGATTCCGCCGGAGGCGCGCACCCGCCCCGGCCCGTCGGCGAGGCGCGCCGACTCCACGCCCGGCTGACGTCCGGCCGCGAACGGACCCGGAGACGGACCCGATGACATGCCGTCTCGTGGTGCCGGAGCCCGGCTCGTGGCAGCGTGGCCCCGTACGGGCCGTCCCCAGCACGTCGGACATGGACGTCCACCGCACGGGCATCTGGTTGTTCGCGTGACCGGCACAGCGGCGACTCCTGTACGGAGACTCCCGTACGGAGGCCGCGGCGCGGGAGGGACCGACCAGTGGAGGAACGATGAGCACGGAGACGGGGCCGCCGGCCCGCGAACGGTGGGCGGCGAGGGCCTCGCTGGCCGCGGCGGCGCTGGCCGTGGCGGTGCCGCTCGTCTTCGGAGGCGTACGCGGGTTCCTGCTCCTCCTCGCCGCCCTCGCGGGCATGGCCGTCGCGGCGGCGGCCCTGTGGTGGACGCTGACCCGGCGCGGACCGGCGCGCTGGATCGCGGGGCTGCTGGCGGTCGCCGTCCCCATCGCCGTCATCGTGGTCCTCGCGGTCACCCTGCTGTGGACCCTGCTGCTGTCCCCCGTGCTGTGGATCCTCGCGGTGTGGAGCGGCCGCTACGCGCTGCGGAGCGCCCGCGGCCGTGTCCGGCCCATGAAGGAGCACCGCACCCCACCGCCACGGCGTCCCTTCGTCCTGATGAATCCCCGGTCCGGCGGCGGCAAGGTGGAGCGGTTCGGGCTCGTGGAGAAGGCCGAGCGGCTCGGCGCGCGCGTCGTCCTCCTCGACCCGGAGCACCATCAGGACGTCACCGAGCTGGCCCGTCGGGCGGTCGCGGACGGAGCGGATCTCCTCGGCGTCGCGGGCGGCGACGGGACGCAGGCGCTCGTCGCGGCCGTCGCCGCCGAACACGGTCTGCCGTTCCTCGTCGTCTCGGCCGGCACCCGCAACCACTTCGCCATGGACCTCGGCCTGGACCGCGACGACCCCGCCACCTGCCTCGACGCCTTGACGGACGGGGTCGAACTCCGGGTGGACCTCGGCTTCGCCGGGGAGCATCCCTTCGTCAACAACGCCTCGTTCGGCGCGTACGCCGCCGTCGTCCAGGATCCCGCCTACCGCGACGACAAGATCGGCACCATCCTGCAGCTCCTTCCGGACCTGCTGACCCGCCAGCGCGGACCGCAGCTGACCGCCCAGGCCGCCGGCACCACGCTCGAGGCCCCGCAGGCGCTGCTGGTGAGCAACAACCCCTACCGCACGAACGACCCGGCCGGTCTGGGCCGCCGCGAGCGGCTCGACTCGGGACTGCTCGGCATCCTCGGCGTCAAGGTGGACAGCGCCGTCGAGGCCGCCGCCCTCCTGCTCTCCCCGGACCCGCAGGGCCTCGCGGTCCTCACCGCGCGCGAAGTGGTCGTCGGCGGCGACAGCCACGAACTCGAGGTCGGCATCGACGGCGAGGCCATGATCCTGCCCACCCCGGTGCGCTGCCGTGTCGAGCCGGGCGTACTCCGCGTCCGCGTCCCGAAGAAGCGGCCGGGCGTCCCCGCGGTCCAGCCCACCCTGGACTGGCGCCGGCTGCTCGCGCTGGCGATGCTCGTGGGCCGCACGGCCGGCGTACGACGTCCCGGCCACAAACCGAAGCCGGAGCCAGGCACCGACAGGCCCTGACGATCACGGCAGCGGGAGCCGTTCGGGATCGTTCCTCCGCGGAGCCATCACGCCGTCCCCCGTGGGCGGGAGGGCACCGCGCCCGGCGCGGGGAGACCGCGCGGAAGGCTGATGGCGAAGACCGTGCGGCCGGGACCGCTGGACAGGTCGACGGTGCCGCCGTGGGCGAGGACCAGGGAGCGGGCGACCGCGAGCCCCAGCCCGCTGCCGCCCCGGTCGCGGCTGCGCGCCTTGTCGACGCGGTAGAAGCGGTCGAAGACGCGTTCCTGCTCGGCGTCCGGGATACCACCGCCGGAGTCGAGGACGCGGACGACCGCCGCGTCGGTGGAGACGGACAGTTCCACGCCCACCGCGGTACCGGGCGGGGTGTGCACCGCGGCGTTCGTGAGCAGGTTGTCCAGGACCTGACGGATGCGCAGCGGGTCCAGGCGCAGCCGTACGGGTCCGGGGCCGACCGTCGCCGACAGGGTGTGGCCGGGGTGGCCCGCGCGGAAGGCGTCCACGGCGTCGCGGGTCAGCGCGGCGAGGTCGGCGTCCTCCAGGCGGAGCGGGGTCTCGACCTCGGCGGCGTCGAGGCGGGCGAGCAGCAGCAGGTCGTCGAGGAGAACACCCATCCGGGCCGCCTCGGCGCGCAGCCGGGCCAGGTGTTTCTCGCGTTCGGCGGGCTCGTTGGCGGCGGCGTACTGGAAGAGGTCCGCGTAGCCGCGTACGGACATCAGCGGGGTGCGCAGTTCGTGCGAGGCGTCGGCGACAAACCGGCGCAGCCGCTGCTCGGCCGCCGTGCGCACGGCGAGGGAGTCGTCGATGTGTTCCAGCATCGTGTTGAAGGCGGTGCGCAGCTCCTCGACCTCCGGGCCGCCCTTCCCACCGCCGGCGCGCACCGGGAGCCGGGCGGAACCGGTCAGGTTGTGCGAGGTGATGCCCCGGGCGGTGTGCGCCATGTCGCTGATGGGCCTGAGGCCGCGCCGCAGCACCGCCCGGCCGGCCACGACGAGCGCGAGCAGGGCGAGGGCGAACGCCACGACCTGGACGGTGATGAGCTGCCGCACGGTGCCCTGGAGGTCGGCCGTGGGCGCGGCCGTGACCAGGACCACTCCGGGTTCGACCTCGCAGGCGCGCAGCTTGTACGCGCCCTCTCCGTCGATCCGCGCGTCACGCAGGCTGTGCGCGGAGCCCTCGGGCGGCAGTGCCTCGGCGGCGGCCGTGAGGGCGACGGTGTCCGCCGGCACGTCGGCGGGTTCGCGGAGCACGGCACGGCCGCCCCTGACGTCGTAGACGGCGGTGAACCAGCCGTAGTACGGCTGCTGCCGCACGGTGCCGTGGGACGCCGCGTCCTTGGACTGGGCGATCTGGACGAGCTTCATCTGCTGGCCGAGCTGGCGGTCGAGATAGTCCCTCATGTACGTCGTCAGCGCCGTGCCCACGACGGCGAACACGACGAGCGACAGCGCGCCCATCCCGAGGGCGAGCCGGGTGCCCAGGCGGGTCCGGCGAAAGGTCTCCCGGAAGCTGCGCGGACGGCCGGCCGGCGCCCGTGCCCCCCGGCTCCTCACGCGGCGACCTGCCGGACCACGTAGCCGACGCCGCGCACGGTGTGGATGAGCGGTGTCCCGCCGTCGTCGGTGCCGTCGAGCTTGCGGCGCAGCCGGCTGACGACGAGTTCGACGACGTTCGAACGGCCGCCGAAGCCGTACTCCCAGACGTGGTCGAGGATCTGGGCCTTGGTGAGGACGGTGGGCGACTTGCGCATCAGGTAGCGCAGCACCTCGTACTCGGTGGGGGTGAGTGTGAGCAGCCGGCCGGCACGCCGTACCTCGCGGGTGTCCTCGTCCATGGTCAGGTCGGCGACCGTGAGCACGGAGCGCTGGAAGCCGGGTCCCGCGCTGCGGCGCAGCACGGTGCGCAGCCGGGCCATGAGCTCCTCCACGGCGAACGGTTTGACCAGGTAGTCGTCGCCGCCCCGGGTGAGGCCGGCGACCCGGTCGGCGACTCCGTCGCGGGCGGTGAGGAAGACGACGGGCACCATCGTGCCGGACTGCCGCAGCCGGTCGAGGACGGCGAATCCGTCCAGGCCGGGGAGCATCAGGTCGAGCACCACGATGTCGGGGTGGAACGCGGCGGCCCGGTGCAGTGCCTCCTCGCCCGAGTTGGCCGTGACGGCCTCCCAGCCCTCGTAGCGGGCGACCGTCGCGACAAGATCGGCTATCGGAGGGTCGTCGTCCACGACCAGGAGGCGCACTTTTTCCACCCGCCCATAGTGCTTCACCCGGCGTGCGGCGCCATAGCCGCGGCGGTCCGTGATCCACATCGATAGGTACTTGAAAGTCGTCCGACAGGAAAACGACAGCTCCCACCGGGCAGGCTCGGTATCCCCACGACCGAACGAGGAGCTGCCCTCCGTGACCACTGCCGAACGTGTCCAGCCGCCCCCCACGGCGATACGCCCGAAGGTGGTGGCCCGTACCGGCCTGTACGCCCTGCTGGCGGCGAACGCCGTCGTGGTGGCGGTGTTCTTCGTCCGGGCCGGGTTCGCCTCGAACACGCTGATCGTGCTGGGCCGGTTCACCGGCCTGTACGGCGCGCTGCTGATGGCCTTCCAGCTGGTGCTCGTCGCCCGGCTCCCCTGGCTCGACCACCGGATCGGCATGGACCGGCTGACGTCCTGGCACCGCTGGGTCGGCTTCGGCCTGCTGTGGACGCTGCTGTCGCACGTGGTGTTCATCGTCCTCGGCTACGCCGAGGGGACCTCGGCGGGCCCGGTGGACGAGCTGGTGGAGCTGGCCACCACGGTCGCGGGCGTGCTGCGCGCACTCGTCGCCCTGGTGCTGATCATGGCGGTGGGCGCGGTGTCGGCCCGCTGGGCCCGGCGCCGCCTGGCGTACGAGACCTGGCACTTCATCCACCTCTACACCTATGTGGCGGTGGTGCTGGCGTTCACGCACCAGGTCGCGGCCGGCACGACCTTCACCGCGTCGGCGGTGGCCACGGCGTACTGGTGGACCCTGTGGGGCGGGGCGCTCGGCGCGGTCCTTGTCGGCCGGGTGGTGCTGCCGGTGTGGCGGAACCTGCGCCACCGGCTGCGGATCTCGGCCGTCGTACCCGAGTCCGACACCGTCGTGTCGATCTACATCACCGGACGCGACCTCGACCGGCTGCCCGCCCGGGCGGGCCAGTTCTTCCTGTGGCGGTTCCTCACCAGGGACCGCTGGTGGCAGGCCAATCCGTTCTCCCTGTCGGCCGCGCCGGACGGCACGCGGCTGCGTCTGACCGCGAAGACGGCGGGCGACGGCACGGCCGCCCTGCGGCATCTGAAGGTGGGCACGCGGGTCTTCGCCGAGGGACCCTACGGCGCCTTCACCGCCCTGCACCGCACCCGTCCGGAGACGCTGCTCATCGCGGGCGGCGTCGGCGTCACCCCGATCCGGGCGCTTCTGGAGGACCTGCACGACCATGTGGTGCTCATCTACCGTGTGGCAGCCGACCGGGACGCCGTGCTCCTCGACGAGCTGCGCGAACTCGCCGACGCCAAGGGCGCCGAGCTGCACGTGGTGACCGGCCCGGCGACGCCGGACAGGCTGGCGCCGCGCGAACTCGCCCGGCTGGTGCCGGACGTCGCCGACCGGGACGTCTTCGTGTGCGGGCCGCCCGGCATGACCGGCGCGGTGCTGCGCACCCTGCGCGACCTGGGTGTACCCAAGGCGCAGATCCATTTCGAGCGTTTCAGCCTGGCGGGATGAGAGGGACACCGTGAAACGAGCACTGCCTGTCGTGGCCCTGTCGATCGCGGGTCTGATCCCGCTGTGGCGCTACGCACCGTCGCAGGACACCCCTTCCACCACCACCGAGGCCGCCGGGCCCGCCCCGAACTCCTCATCGTCGCCCACCTCTTCTTCCCCTTCGTCGTCCTCGTCGTCCTCGTCGGGCGCGGTCTCACGGGTCGTCCGGGGCAGCACGGTCGACACCTCGAAGGGTGTGGTTCAGGTCGAGGTGACCTTCGAGGGCGACACGATCGGTTCGGTGCGGATGCTCCGGCAGCCGGACCACCCGCAGACCACCGCGGCCGTGCCGAAGCTGATCCAGGAGACGCTCCAGGCGCAGAGCGCCGACATCGACACGGTGTCGGGCGCCACGATCACCAGTGAGGGATACGTGACGTCGCTCCAGGCCGCCCTCGACGCGAAGGGTTCGTGAGTGCGCCGCGTCGAACATGTCATGGGCTTCCCGGTCTCGCTGCTGATCGGCGACGAGGACGCCGTCGAGGAGAGCGCGGACCCGGTGTTCGCCTGGCTGCGCGAAGTCGACGCGCGGTTCAGCCCGTTCAGGCCCGACAGCGAGGTGTCCCGGCTGGGCCGGGGCGAGCTGGAGCGCTCCCGGATCAGTCCGGATCTGGCCGAAGTCCTCGGCGTGTGCCAGGAGTTCCGCGTCGCGAGCGGCGGCGCCTTCGACGTACGGCTGCCCGGTCGCGGCCTCGACCCCTGCGCGGTCGTGAAGGGCTGGTCGGTGCAGCGGGCCGCGGAGCTGCTGACCGCGGCCGGGGTGCGCGGGTTCTGTCTCAACGCGGGTGGTGACGTGGTGACCGCCGGCGGCCCTTGGCGGGTGGGTGTACGTCACCCGGAACTGGCCGACATGGTGTGCACGGTGCTGGAGATCACCGACGGGGCGGTGGCGACGTCCGCGCGGTACGAGCGGGGCGACCACATCCTCGACGGACGCACCGGCCGGCCGGCGACCGGTCTGCTCAGTGTCACGGTCGTGGCGCCGTCGCTGACCGAGGCGGACGCGACGGCCACGGCTGCCTTCGCGCTGGGCGCGGAGGGCGTCGAGTGGGCCGCCTCGCGCGAGGGCTGCGAAGTGTTCGCGGTCGACGCCGAGCACCGCGTCTTCCGTACGGCGGGGCTTCCCGTCGCGAGTTGAGCGTGGCGGGCGCAGGCGCCCGCGGCGAGGAACGCGTGGCGGGCGGTGACGCCCGCGGCGGGTTGAGCACGGCCTGCGGCGAGTTGAGCACAGGGTGCGGCGCGCCGTCGCGAACCGGCCGTCGCGGGCGGTTCGGCATACGGCCCGGCAAGAGAGCCCGCACCGAAACACGCCGGAAGCGTTGACGTGTCCCTGCCGGAAACCTATCTTCTGGTCGAACCTCCGCACAGCGTACGAGATTTCGAACTCTGGGCCGTCAAAGGGGACTCGCCGTGTTCCGCACCCGCCACTGGTTCGCCCTGGGAGCAGCGCTGTCGGGGCTGCTCGCCTCATCGCTCACCCAGCCCGCCACCG
The DNA here is from genome assembly GCF_053599975.1 of Streptomyces sp. NPDC005141. NCBI lineage: Bacteria > Bacillati > Actinomycetota > Actinomycetes > Kitasatosporales > Streptomycetaceae > Streptomyces > Streptomyces sp. NPDC005141. Next base: position 19,505 of record NZ_JBSFYW010000073.1, read on the forward strand.
CGGCCGACGGTCGGCCGTACACCAATCCGGTCAAGTCCCAGAAGGGCGCGGATCCCTGGCTCGAGTACCACAGCGGCAGCTACTACCTGGTGACGACGTCGTTCACCCATGAGCTGACGATGCGCAAGTCGCCGACGCTGGCCGGGCTCGCCATCGCCCCCAGTGTGCAGATCTGGTCGGACACCACCTCCGGCCGCAACGCCAACTTCTGGGCGCCGGAGATCCACTTCCTCGACGGCAAGTGGTACCTGTACTACTCGGGAGCGCAGAGCGGGGCCGCCTGCTGCGACACCCAGCGCACCCACGTCCTGGAGAGCGCGGGCTCCGACCCGATGGGCCCGTACACCTACAAGAACACTCTGACCGGCTCCAACCTCGACCCCGGCGGCTGGCTGATCGACGCCACCGTTCTCCGGTACGGCGGCAAGCAGTACCTGGTGGGCAGCGGCTCGGTCGGCGGCAGCAAGCAGAGCCTGGTCATCGCGCCGATGAGCAATCCGTACACGCTGAGCAGTTCCGCCTTCACCGTCATCTCCAGCCCCACGCTGAGCTGGGAGACCTCCGGCGCCCCCGTCAACGAGGGACCCGAGCCCCTCTACCACGGCGGCCGGACCTTCCTCACGTACTCCGCCAGCTACTGCCAGACCGCCGACTACAAGCTGGGCCGGCTCGAACTGACCGGCACCGATCCCCTCGACCCCGCCTCCTGGACCAAGAAGCAGACCCCGGTCTTCCAGCGCAACGACGCCGCCGGGGTCTACGGCCCCGGCCACAACGGGTTCTTCACCTCGCCCGACGGCTCCGAGAACTGGATCGTCTACCACGCCAACAGCTCCGCGAGCGGCGGCTGCGGCAACGGCCGGACGACCCGGGCGCAGAAGTTCACCTGGAACGCCGACGGCACGCCCGAGTTCGGCACACCGGTCGCGACCGGCACCACGTTCGCGGGCCCCTCCGGGGAGACGGCCACGACCCCGACGGCGTACACCGTGGTGAACCGCAACAGCGGCAAGTGCCTGGATGTGGAGGGCTCGGGTTCCGCGGACGGCACCAACGTCTTCCAGTGGACCTGCGGCGGCGGCGCCAACCAGAAGTGGCGCGTGGAGGACCAGGGCGACGACACGAGCCGTCTGGTGAACACCGCCACCGGAAAGGTCCTGGACACCGCCGACTGCTCCGCCGCCGACGGCGCCGACCTGCGCCAGTGGAGCTGGCTCAACAACAACTGCCAGCGATTCAGGCTCGTCCACACAGGCGGGGACTTCGTGCGGATCGTCAACGCGAACAGCGGCAAGGTCGCCGACGTGGCCAACTGCGGTACCGGCGACGGCATCGACGTACGCCAGTGGACCTGGCTGAACAACTCCTGCCAGCAGTGGCAGCTCAAGCCGACCGTCTGACACCGGGAGACCCACGACCATGCGACGTCTCATCGCCCGCCTGCTGACGGCGGTCCTCGCCACACTGGCCCTGCCGGCCACCGGAACGCCCGCCCACGCGGCCGCCCCGCCCTCCCCCGCGGTGACCTTCACCAACCCGGTCGCCGAACAGCGCGCCGACCCGCACATCTTCAAACACGCCGACGGTTACTACTACTTCACCGCGACGGTCCCGACGTACGACAAGATCGTGCTGCGCCGGGCCAGCACGCTCCAAGGGCTGGCCACCGCTCCGGAGACCACCATCTGGACCAAGCACGCGAGCGGTGTGATGGGCGCGCACATCTGGGCGCCGGAGATCCATTTCATCAACGGCAAGTGGTACGTCTACTTCGCGGCCGGTTCGACCAGCGACGTATGGGCGATCCGCATGTACGTCCTGGAGAGCTCCGCCGCGAACCCGCTGACCGGCGGCTGGACGGAGAAGGGGCAGATCGCCACCCCGGTCTCCTCCTTCTCCCTGGACGCGACCACCTTCGTCGTGGGCGGAGTCCGCTATCTCGCCTGGGCTCAGCGCAATCCGGCCGAGGACAACAACACCAGCCTGTTCATCGCCAGGCTGGCCAACCCCTGGACCATCAGCGGCACTCCGGTGGAGATCTCGCAGCCCACGTCGTCCTGGGAGACCGTCGGATACAAGGTCAACGAGGGGCCCGCCGTCATCCAGCACGGCGGCAAGGTGTTCCTGACGTACTCGGCCGGCGCCACCGACGCCAACTACTGCCTGGGCATGCTGACCGCGTCCGCCTCCGCCGATCTGCTCAACGCCGGTTCCTGGACGAAGGGTTCGCAGCCGGTGTTCCGGAGCAGTGCCGCGACCTCGCAGTACGGGCCCGGCCACAACTCGTTCACCGTCTCCGAGGACGGCAGGTCGGACGTCCTCGTCTACCACGACCGCAACTACAAGGACATCAGCGGCGATCCGCTCAACGACCCCAACCGCCGCACCCGCCTGCAGAAGATCTACTGGAACGCCGACGGCACCCCATCCTTCGGCATCCCGGTCGCCGACGGTGTCTCCCCGGTCCGCCTCTCCTCGTACAACTTCCCCGACCGGTACATCCGTCACTGGGAGTTCCGCGCGAAGATCGAGGCGAACGTCGCCACTCTCGCCGACTCGCAGTTCCGGGTCGTGACCGGACTCGCGGGCACCGGCACCGTCTCGCTCGAGTCGGCGAACTACCCCGGCCACTACCTCCGCCACAAGAACTTCGAGGTGTGGGTGGAGAAGGACGACGGCACCACCGCCTTCAGGAGCGACGCCACCTTCTACCGGCGGGCCGGCCTCGCCGACACCACCTCCGGCGTCTCGTTCGAGTCGTACAACTACCCGGGCCGGTACGTCCGTCACTACGACTACCTGCTCTACGTGCAACCCGCCGACACGACGGCGGCCAAGGCGGACGCGACGTTCTACACGGAGTAGGAGCACCGGGGCGGGGATGCCGGGCGGCCGGAGCGGCGCGGAACCCCGCCCCGTCGGTCGCCCGGCTGGACACCTCCGGTCGGTGGCACCAACGGGGCGCAACCTGGCGCGAGTTGCCCCTTCGGTACCGGGCCCCGGTGGTCGAGCCGGTCGGCGACGTTGCTCGCCCCTGAGGACGAGGGTAGGGCGGGCGCGCCCGATTTCATCCGGTTGCGGAAGAGTTCATCTTCCGTTCGGCGGACTTCGAGCGCCTACGATCCTGCCGTGGTCCTCTTCGTCCTGGAACGCGCGTCCCGGCACTCCGTCGCCGAGAGCTGGCGGCGCCTGACCGACTGGCCCCGGCACGCGGACGTCGTCCCGCTGACCCGGGTCACCGTGCGCACGCCGCCACCGACGCGGGAGGGCACGGTCTTCGTGGCGCGGTCGGGGCTCGGGGCCCTCGCGTTCGACGACCCGATGGAGGTCGTCGCATGGCGGCCGCCGCGCGACGGGAGCCCGGGAACGTGCCGGCTGGTCAAGCGCGGCACGTTCGTCACGGGCTGGGCCGAGTTCGAGGTGCACCCGGCGGGCTGCGGGGGTTCACGGGTCATCTGGCGGGAGGACCTGAGCGTGCGCGGCCTGCCAGGGTTCGCCGACCGGCCGCTGGGGTGGTCGGCGCGGTGGATGTTCGGGCGGGCCGTGGACGGGCTGCTCGGGCGGGGTGAGGACACCGGGCGGGGGTGAGGGCACCGGGCGCGCAGCCGGGGCGCGGAGCTCCCACCCCTGCTGCCGGGGCGCGGCCCCTCACATCCCCCGTATCAGAGGACGGACCCTCGGGCGCGGGCGCTCACACCCCCTCCCGCATCCGTCAATCCCCCCGCAGAATGGGCGGATTGGCGAGCCGGACCAGTTCCAGGGCCTGGTCCGGGAACCAGTCCCCCGCGTCGGGGTCGACCGAGCCGCGCTCCGGGTCCTCGGGGCCCGGCGTTCCGCGCAGGCAGAGCCCGTCCGACTCGCCGGGTGTCTTGATCCACAGCCGGGCGTCCTGGAGCGGGTCGCCGGTGCGCAGGGTGGGGCGGGCGCCGAGACCGCGGTTCGGCGGGTTGCACCAGTCCTGCGGGTCGCCGTACGTGCCCGCGGGCGGGGTCCAGGGGCCCTGACCGTTGCGGCTGGAGTCCGTGACGAAGTGCTTCATGCGGGACGGCGGAGTGTGCACCCGCGCGTCCAGCCAGGCCTGCGCGTCCGCCCGCGGCCACCATTGGTTCGGGCACTCGGCGACGTCACCGCCGCCGTCGGCATAGGCCAGGCAGGACGAGATCAGCTTGCCGTACCAGGAGTTGGCGTCATCGGTGTTGTAGTTCGAGGCGTTGGTGTAGAAGCCGGAGGCCCGTGCCACCCCGCCCTTGATCAGGCGCGGCACGATGGAGCTGACGGTGTGCCAGCCCGGATGCCCGGTGTCCAGGTAGACCCGCGTTCCGGACAGCGGCTCCAGCTTGTCGACCGCGTAGTTGACCTCGGTGTAGCGCGCGGCGGTCTTCGTTCCCTGCGCGTCGTCCTGGCCGCAGTCGGAGGGCAGCAGGGCGAGGGCGTCGGGTTCGAGGGTGACGATCGTGCCGCCGCGCCCGATCCCCCGCACGACCGCGTCGATCCACGCCTTGTACTCCGCGGTGTCGGCGGCCCCGCCCGCCGAATAGTTGGAGCAGTCCCGGCCGGGGATGTTGTAGAGCGCCAGCACCGCGATCGCGTCGTCGTGGCCGGCGTCGCGCACCACCCCACGCACCAGCCGCTCCACCTGGGCCGGCGTCTGGTCGCCGAACCACACGGCCTGCGGGGTGTTGACCATCGTCAGCAGACCGGCCGCGTCGCGGTATTGGCCGGCCCGGGCGAGATCGAGCGCCTGCCGGTACGCCGCCGGGTTGGGCTCCGGGACGTACAGCGACGGTCCGTGGTCCGTGGACCCGGCGGCGTGCGCCGCGGGTGCGGCGAAGAGGGCGGCCAGCCCGACGGAGAGAGCGGCCAGCCACGTCGAGGTACGTCGTCTCATACGGGTTCACTCCTGGTTCGCCACGGTCACGAGGGACTTGCGGGAGCGCTCCCACAGGAGATTCGCCGAGGGGCGTGCCGGCGTCAATACAGGACGCAGAAGACATGCGGAGAAAGCCCACCACGGTCCGTGGTGGGCTGTCCTCGGCGGACTCGGGCGCTCAGGCCACCGAGTCGATCCGTCGCGCCGGAACCGAGGAGGCGTCGTGGTGGATCGGCGTGTGCGCGCCCGTGAGGGAAACCCCGCTTCCCCCACGCCGGTCGGCCACGATCTCCGAGGCGATCGACAGGGCCGTCTCCTCGGGCGTGCGTGCTCCCAGGTCGAGGCCGATCGGTGACCTGAGGCGGGTCAGCTCCAGCTCGGTCACGCCGACTTCGCGCAACCGCTCATTGCGGTCCAGGTGGGTGCGCCGTGAGCCCATGGCGCCGACGTAGGCCACCGGGAGCCGCAGCGCGAGCCGGAGCAGCGGGACGTCGAACTTGGCGTCGTGGGTGAGGACGCACAGGACCGTGCGGGAGTCGACCTCCGTGCGCTCCAGGTAGCGGTGGGGCCAGTCCACGACGATCTCGTCCGCGTCGGGGAAGCGGGCCGCCGTCGCGAAGACCGGGCGGGCGTCGCACACCGTCACCCGGTAGCCGAGGAACTTGCCCATGCGGACCAGTGCCGAGGCGAAGTCGATGGCGCCGAAGACGATCATGCGCGGGGGCGGGACCGACGACTCCACCAGGACCGTGAGCGGCGCTCCGCAACGAGAGCCCTGCTCTCCGATCTCCAGCGTGCCGGTGCGGCCGGCGTCCAGTTGGGCCGCCGCCTCGCCCGCCACCGTACGGTCGAGTTCGGGGTGGGCGCCGAAGCCGCCCTCGTACGAGCCGTCCGCACGCACGACGAGGGCGCGGCCCATCAGTTCGGCGGGACCGCTCACGACGCGGGCGAGCGCCGCCGCCTCCCCGCCCGCGGAGGCGGCCAGGGCGGTCGCGAGCACGGTCCGCCGGGCGGTGTCCCGCGCACGGACCGGGGTGATCAGGATGTCGATGACGCCGCCGCAGGTCAGGCCGACCGCGAAGGCGTCGTCGTCGCTGTATCCGAAGCGTTCGAGGACGGTCTCGCCGTCCTCCAGCGCCTGCACGCACAGTTCGTAGACCGCTCCTTCCACGCAACCGCCGGAGACCGAGCCGATCGCCGTGCCGTCGGAGTCGACGGCGAGTGCGGCGCCGGGCCGGCGGGGCGCGCTGCCGCCGACCGCCACCACGGTGGCGACGGCGAAGTCGCGGCCCTGCTCGACCCACCGGTGGAGCTCTTCGGCGATGTCCAGCATCTCTCGGTCTCCTTGACTGCGGTTGCGTGGAAGGAAGGCGGGCGTCAGTGGACGCCCATCCAGCTCTCGATCGGGTTGAGCGCGAAGTAGACGAAGAAGATCGCCGTCAGGCCCCACATGAAGGCCCCGATCTCCCGTGCCTTGCCCTGGGCGATCCTGATGGCGACATAGCTGATCACGCCGGCCGCCACGCCCGCGGTGATCGAGTAGGTGAAGGGCATGATCACGACGGTGAGGAAGACCGGGATGGCGGTGGCGCGGTCGGCCCAGTCGACGTGGCGGGCGTTCATCATCATCATGGCGCCGATGACCACGAGGGCCGCCGCCGCGACCTCGCCGGGGACGATGGCCGTGAGCGGGGTGAAGAAGAGGCAGGCCGCGAAGAAGATGCCGGTGACGACGGAGGAGAGACCGGTGCGGGCACCCTCGCCGACGCCGGTCGCGGACTCGACGAAGACCGTCTGACCGGAGGCGCCGGCGACACCGCCGACCGCTCCGCCCGCGCCGTCGATGAACAGCGCCTTGGACAGGCCCGGCATGCGGCCCTGGGCGTCGGCCAGCTTCGCCTCGGTGCCGACGCCGATGATGGTGGCCATCGCGTCGAAGAATCCGGCGAGCACGAGCGTGAAGACGATCATGCCGACCGTCATCGCGCCCACCTCGCCCCAGCCGCCGAACTCGACCTTGCCGAAGAGCGAGAAGTCCGGCATCGAGACGGCGCTGCCGTGCAGTTCGGGAGCGCCGCCGGCCCATTGCCTGGGATCGATGGCCCCGGCGGCGTTGAGGACGACGGAGACGACCGTGCCGGAGACGATGCCGATGAGGATCGCGCCGGGGACGCCGCGCGCCTGGAGCATGAAGATCAGCAGCAGGGTGGCGGCGAAGAGCAGGACCGGCCAGCCGGCGAGTTCACCGGCTGGGCCGAGGGTGACCGGGGTGGCCTTGCCCTGGTGCACGAAGCCGCCCTTGACCAGGCCGATCAGCGCGATGAACAGGCCGATGCCCATGGTGATGGCGTGCTTGAGCGCCAGCGGGATCGCGTTCATGATCATCTCGCGCAGCCCGGTGACGACCAGGAGCATGATGACCGCGCCGTACATCACGCACATGCCCATGGCCTGCGGCCAGGTCATCTGCGGGGCGACCTGCGAGGAGAGCACACCGGACACGGAGAGTCCGGCGGCGAGGGCGAGCGGAACCCTGCCGACGAAGCCCATGAGAAGCGTGGTGAAGGCCGCCGCGAACGCGGTCGCGGTGATCAGGGCCTTCTGGCCGAGCATGTCCCCCGCCGCGTCCTTGCCGGACAGGATGAGGGGGTTGAGCAGCAGGATGTACGCCATCGCCATGAAGGTGGTGACGCCGCCGCGCACCTCACGCGCGATCGAGCTTCCCCGCTGGGATATGTGAAAGTACCGGTCGAGCCAAGACCGTCCGGCCGGAACGCGGCTGCCCGCGCCCGCGTCCTGCGCGGCGGTCTTCGGCTCCAGTGACTGCTGGGTCATGTGGGCCTGCTCCCAAGGTTCAAAGGGGCACCCGCGACAGCCGTCCTGACGGCTGGTGAACCGCGAACGCGGTTGCGGGATTTGGGAAGGTGCTTCGGCCGCACGACCCGGGGGACGGCCCGAGACGAACGAGAAGAACTCTGGTGCGGTACGTGCCTTTTGCTTGCTGCTCCCTGCTGGGTTCCCCGGCTCCGCGAGCGGTGCGGTGGCCGGGTACTCCGGGCGGCGCGGCGAAGTGTGACGTTCCCGGTGCCGCCCGGAGAGATGTGTCCGGCGCCTACGCGGTTCCCGTGAGGTGTTCGGGGCGTACCGGCGTCCGGTCGAGCTCCAGACCCGTCGCGTTCCGGATCGCCGCGAGGACGGCCGGGGTGGACGACAGGGTCGGGGCCTCGCCGATGCCACGGAGCCCGTACGGGGCGTGGTCGTCCGCGAGTTCGAGCACATCGACGGGGATGGTCGGTGTGTCGAGGATGGTGGGGATCAGGTAGTCCGTGAAGGAGGGGTTGCGCACCTTCGCGGTCTTCGGGTCGACGATGATCTCCTCCATGACCGCGATGCCCAGGCCCTGGGTGGTACCACCCTGGATCTGGCCGATGACGGACAGCGGGTTGAGCGCCTTGCCGACGTCCTGGGCGCAGGCCAGTTCGATGACCTTGACCAGGCCGAGCTCGGTGTCCACCTCGACGACGGCGCGGTGCGCGGCGAAGGAGTACTGGACGTGGCCCTTGCCCTGGCCGGTGCGCAGGTCGAAGGCCTCGGTCGGACGGTGCCGCCACTCGGCCTCGACCTCGACGGCCTCTTCCCCGAGCACGTCGGCGAGATCGGCGAGGACCTCGCCGCCGTCGGTGACGACCTTGCCGCCCTCCAGGAGGAGTTCGGCGGTGGCCCACGCGGGGTGGTACGTGCCGAACTTGCGCCGGCCGAGTTCCAGGACCTCCTCGCGGACCAGCTCGCAGGAGTTCTTGACGGCCCCGCCGGTGACGTACGTCTGACGCGAGGCGGACGTCGAACCGGCGCTGCCCACCTGGGTGTCGGCCGGCTGGATGGTCACCTGTGCGACGCCCAGTTCAGTGCGGGCGATCTGCGCGTGGACGGTGACACCGCCCTGGCCGACCTCCGCCATCGCGGTGTGCACGGTGGCCACGGGCTCGCCGCCGACGACCTCCATGCGGACCTTCGCGGTCGAGTAGTCGTCGAAGCCCTCGGAGAAACCGACGTTCTTGATGCCGACGGCGTAGCCGATCCCCCGGACGACGCCTTCGCCGTGCGTGGTGTTGGAGAGACCGCCGGGCAGCTGCCGTACGTCGGCCTCCTCGCCCGCGGCGAGCCACTGCTGCTCGGGCGGCAGCGGCATCGCCTTGACCCGGCGCAGGAGTTCGGCGACCGGGGCCGGTGAGTCGACGCGCTGCCCGGTGGGCAGCAGCGAGCCCTGCTCCATCGCGTTGAGCTGACGGAACGCGACCCGGTCCATGCCCACTTGGTCGGCGAGCTTGTCCATCTGGGCCTCGTACGCGAAGCAGGCCTGGACCGCGCCGAAGCCGCGCATGGCGCCGCAGGGCGGGTTGTTGGTGTAGAGCGCGATCGCCTCGATGTCGACGTCCTCGACCACGTACGGGCCGACGCTCAGCGAGGAGGCGTTGCCGACGACCGCCGGGGAGGCCGACGCGTAGGCGCCGCCGTCAAGCACGATCCGCGCCTTCATGTGGGTCAACTTGCCGTCCTTGGTCGCCCCGTGCTCGTAGGAGAGCTTGGCGGGGTGGCGGTGGACGTGTCCGAAGAAGGACTCGAAGCGGTTGTAGACGATCTTGACGGGTTTGCCGGTGCGCAGGGCCAGCAGGCAGGCGTGGATCTGCATCGACAGGTCCTCGCGGCCGCCGAAGGCACCGCCGACGCCGGAGAGCGTCATCCGGACCTTGTCCTCGGGCAGGCCGAGCACCGGGGCGATCTGACGCAGGTCGGAGTGCAGCCACTGGGTGGCGATGTAGAGCTCGACGCCGCCGTCCTCGGAGGGCACGGCGAGGCCGGACTCGGGGCCGAGGAAGGCCTGGTCCTGCATGCCGAAGGTGTACTCGCCCCTCACGACGAAGTCGGCCTTCTTCGCGGCCTCTTCGACGTTGCCGCGGACGATCGGCTGGCGGTGCACGATGTTCGGGTGCGCGACGTGGCCGATGTGGTGGTCGTCGCGGTTCTCGTGCACGAGGATCGCGTCGGGCGCGGTCGCGGACGCCTCGTCCGTGATGACCGGCAGCTCTCTGTACTCCACCTTGATCTTGGCGGCGGCGCGGCGCGCGGTCTCCGGGTGGTCGGCGGCGACGATGGCGACGGGCTCGCCGTGGTGGCGCACCTTGCCGTGCGCGAGGACCGGGGTGTCCTGGATCTCCAGGCCGTAGTTCTTCACGTCGGTGGGCAGGTCGTCGTACGTCATGACGGCGTAGACGCCGGGCTGCGCCAGGGCCTCGGAGGTGTCGATGGACACGATCTCGGCGTGGGCGACCGTGGAGCGCAGGATCTGGCCCCACAGCATGTCCTCGTGCCACATGTCGGACGAGTAGGCGAACTCGCCGGTGACCTTGAGGGTGCCGTCCGGGCGGAGCGTGGACTCCCCGATGCCGCCCTTGGTCTTGGAGCCCTGGGTGATGTTCGTGGGCGTACCAGTCGTACCCATGGTCAGACCGCCTCAGACTGCCGGGCGGCCGCCAGACGGACCGCGTCCATGATCTTCTCGTAGCCGGTGCAGCGGCACAGGTTGCCCGAGAGCGCCTCGCGGATGTCCGCGTCGGTCGGGTTCGGGGTGCGCTCCAGCATCTCGTCCGCCGCGACCAGCAGACCTGGGGTGCAGAAACCGCACTGGACGGCGCCCGCGTCGATGAACGCCTGCTGGACGGGCGAGAGTTCGGTGCCCTCGCCGGTCTGTGAGTCGTGGCCCTTGGCCGCCCAGTGCTTGGCCTCGTCGAGCGAAGTCCCCTGCCTCTCCGGGGTTCCGCAGGCTCCGGTGGAGCAACCTCCGTGCTCCGCGCGCCGCTTGGCGAAGTCGGCGAGCCCCTCGACGGTGACGACCTCGCGGCCCTCGACCTGCCCGGCGGCGACCAGGCACGAACACACGGGGACGCCGTCCAGGCGGACGGTGCAGGAGCCGCACTCGCCCTGTTCGCAGGCGTTCTTGGAACCGGGCAGGCCGAGACGCTCGCGCAGGACGTACAGGAGGCTCTCGCCCTCCCAGACGTCGTCGGCCTCCTGCTCGCGGCCGTTGACCGTGAAATTGACGCGCATTACGCGACTCCCTCCGTGCGGGCGGCGGTGCCGCGGTAGGACTCCCAGGTCCAGGTCAGCGTGCGGCGGGCCATGATGCCGACCGCGTGGCGGCGGTAGCTCGCCGTGCCCCGGACGTCGTCGATCGGGTTGCAGGCGCCGGAGCACAGGTCCGCGAACTGCTTGGCGACCGACGGGGTGATGATCTTTCCGTTGTCCCAGAAGCCGCCCTCGGCGAGTGCCGCGTTCAGGAACTCCTCGGCGGCCTTGGCGCGGACCGGGGTCGGCGCGGCCGAGCCGATGCCGGTGCGGACCGTACGGGTCTCGGGGTGCAGGGCCAGACCGAAGGCGCACACCGCGATGACCATCGCGTTGCGGGTGCCGACCTTCGAGTACTGCTGCGGTCCGTCCGCCTTCTTGATGTGGACGGCCCTGATCAGCTCGTCGGCGGCGAGCGCGTTGCGCTTCACGCCGGTGTAGAAGGCGTCGATCGGGATCAGCCGGGTGCCGCGGACGGACACGGCCTCGACCTCGGCGCCGGCCGCGAGGAGGGCGGGGTGGGCGTCGCCGGCCGGGGAGGCGGTGCCGAGGTTGCCGCCGACGCCGCCGCGGTTGCGGATCTGCGGGGAGGCCACCGTGTGGGAGGCGAGGGCCAGCCCGGGGAGCTCACCGCGCAGGTTCTCCATGATCCGGGTGTACGGGACGGAGGCGCCCAGCCGCACGCTCTCCTCGCCGACCTCCCACTCGCTCAGCTCGCCGATGCGGTTCAGATCGAGAAGGTACTCGGGCCGGCGGTGGTCGAAGTTGATCTCGACCATCACATCGGTGCCACCCGCAATCGGCACAGCGGTGGGGTGCTCAGCCTTGGCGGCGAGCGCCTCCTCCCAGCTGGCGGGGCGAAGGAAGTCCATGAGTGGCTCTCTTCATTCGTATCGTGGTTCGTTCTGATCAAGCCAGATCGTGTGCGGGCGGCCCGGCTCGTTCATGAGGTGTTTACGCGGAGTGGGGTCAGTACACAACGGTGTCCCGCACCGGGGTCAGTCACCGAAACCATGAAGGAGTTGGCTGGCCAGCGCGCGCATCTTGTAGATTCGTATGAACTGAGGTCATCAGCAACCTCTTCGTTTTGCCCTGGAAACAGTGAGCACAGCCCGCTGGAACAGCGAGCACGGCTCCCGAACCCCAGGACACAGGCCCAAGGGGCCGGGACCACCGATTCTCGGAACCCACGGACCGGCTCCTCGGAGCCCGGGGACCCGCTCGCGGGGCCCCACTACCGATCCATCGTAGATTTCGAGACAAAGAACGGCGGCGACGAGAATGCGGCTGCGCGCACTGCTGGACACCGACGCGCTGGGCCTGCGGCTGCTCGGCGGCGAGGACGAGCTCGACCGCACCGTCCGCGGTGTGATGACCACCGACCTCAAGGACCCCAGCCGCTACCTCTCGGGCGGCGAGCTGGTGCTCACCGGCCTCGCCTGGCGGCACGACGCCGACGACTCGGAGCCCTTCGTCCGCATCCTCGCCGGCACCGGGGTCGCGGCCCTGGCCGCCGGTGAGGCGGAGCTCGGCGACATCCCGGACGACCTGATCCTGGCCTGCGCCCGGCACCGGCTGCCCCTGTTCGCCGTGAACGAGTCGGTGGCCTTCGCCACGATCACCGAGCACGTCGTACGCCAGGTGTCGGGCGAGCGCGCCGGGGATCTGGCCGCCGTGGTCGACCGGCACCGGCGGATGATGACGTCGGGCCCGGCGGGCGGCGGCCCCGAGGTGGTCCTCGATCTGCTCGGCACCGACCTCGACCTGCGCGCCTGGGTCCTCTCCCCCGCCGGACGGACCATCGCGGGCTCCAAGGTCGCGGGCGCCGCCCTGCCCGCCGACGCCTGCGCGAAGCTGGCCGCCGAGCATCTGGCGGCGGTACGCACCGGGCGCCGGGGACCGCACCGGGTGGCGGTGGGCCCGGCGACGTACTCGCTCTTCCCGATCCGCTCGTCCGGGCGCGCCGCGGGCGCCTCCCGGGACGTGCGCGAGACGGTGCTCTCCGACTGGCTGCTCGCCGTGGAGGCGGACGCCGGGGACTGGCCCGAGGAGCGGCTCGACCTGCTCCAGGGCGTCACCCAGCTGATCGCGGTGGAACGGGACCGGCGGGACGCGGCGCGCACCGTGCGGCGGCGGCTCGCGCAGGAGGTGCTGGAGCTGGTCCAGGCGGGCGCGGCGCCCGCCGAGATAGCCGCGCGGCTGCGGGTCGCGGCGCCGGTGCTGCTGCCCGGCCTGGGCGCGGCACCGCACTGGCAGGTCGTGGTGGCGCGCGTCGAGTGGGACGGCGGCGAGATCGAGGGCGGCCCGGTCGCCCAGGCGCTGCTCGAGGAGATCCTCGTGGACCCGCTGTCGCCCGGGCCGGAGCACTCCGACCGGATCGCCGTCGCGCACACGGGTGACGAGGCGGTCGCGCTCGTCCCCCTTCCGGCGGTCCCGGCCGAGGACGACGCCGCCGAGCCGGGCCTGCTCGCCGACTCGCTTCTGGCGGCCGTACGGGACCCGCTGTCGGCCGGCCTGAACGACGACGGTCGGCTCACGCTCGGCGTCAGCGCCGCCGTGCACTCGGCCGAGGGGCTGCGCGGCGCCCTGGAGGAGGCCCGGCACGCCCGCCGGGTCGCCGCGGCGCGCCCCGGGCGGGTCTGCGCGGCCGGACACCAGGAGCTGGCCTCGCACGTCCTGCTGCTGCCCTTCGTCCCGGACGACGTGCGCCGCGCCTTCACCGCCCGTCTCCTCGACCCGCTGCGCGAGTACGACCGCCGCCACCGAGCGGAGCTCATTCCGACCCTGGAGGCCTTCCTGGACTGCGACGGCTCCTGGACGCGCTGCGCGGCCCGTCTGCACCTCCATGTCAACACGCTGCGCTACCGCGTCGGCCGCATCGAGCAGTTGACGAGTCGTGATCTTTCACGCCTGGAGGACAAGTTGGACTTCTTCCTGGCACTGCGGATGAGCTGACCCCAGCGGCCCCACGGGAGCCGCGCGCAACCGATGACTTTGTGAAATCCTTCACCCACCCCCTTGGCCGGGCCCGGTGATCCGTGCTGAGATGCGACCACTCAACAGCTCAATGGTGTGCTCGGGGAGGGCAACGTGGCGCATACCGCCATGTCTGGTACCGGAACGACTGCAGGGGACGATCCACTCCAGACCGCGGTATGGCGGCTGCGCTCGCGCGCCTGCTGGGCCGACGCGGCGGCGCTGCTCCAGCCGCGCACGGCGGCGCCCGCGCTGCAGAGAGCGTCCCTGCTCGTCGAGCGCTGCCTCTACACCGAGCAGGGCTGGGCCGAGGCGGAGGACGCGCTGCGCACCGCGGAGGCCCTCGCGCAGAGCGATGACGAGCGGGGCGCGGCGGCCTGTGAGCGGGGTCAACTCGCCTACGCCGCAACACTGCTGAACGTGCGCGACCGGGCCGACGAGGCACGTGCGGCGCTCGGCAGGGCTGCGGCCCTGCTCGCACCGGGCGCCCCCGGGCGGGCCCTGCTGGACTTCCGCCGGGGTCTGCTCGCCGAGAATCTCGCCCACTCACCGCAGTCCGCCCGCGCCGCGTACCGGCGGGCACACGCCGGGGCGACCACCCAGGACGATCCGCTGCTGCTCTCCTGCACCTGGCGGCACCTCGCCGGACTCGCCCTGCGCGAAGGCGAGTTGGCGGAGGCCAGGCACGGATTCGCCGAATCTCTCCGGATTCGGGAGGAGCTGGGCTATCTCGTCGGTACGGCACCGGCGTTGGCGTCCCTGGCCGACGCCGAGGTCGAGCCGGAGGCGTCGCGGCTGCGGGCGGAGGCGGGACGGCTGTTCCGGCTGCTCGGCGGCGTACCCACCTGGCTGGCCGATCAGTTGGCTCCGCCCGCGGCGACGGCCTGATCACGTACGGGCGGGCGGACACTCCGCCCGCCCGTACGCACAGCCCCGGTATCCGCAGGCCCCGGCTATCGCGCGGCGGCCAACGGGAACGCGTCCCGGAGTGCGGCCAGTTGCGTGCTCCGCTGCCCCGCGCTGGAGCGCGTCCCGTGAAGGAAGACGATGGGCACCGCGTCCGCCGCCGTCAGCGGTACCCCCGGGTGACACGGTCCTCGAACCATTTCCATCGGCGGGATCTCCCTCGTGGTCACACCGAGCCCACTGGTTCCGGAACCGCGTCGGCAGGTCCCGCGCGAGCGGCGCGGCGTCGGTGCGGAGCTCTGGCACACCCGGTTCCGGTCGCTCCGCCGGACCTGATGAGCGGGAGAAGTGAGCGGTCGGCGGGCAGGCGGCGGAACGGCCGTTTCAGGACGCGCCGGTGAAGTGCTCGCGCACCAGGGCCTGGACGACCGCCAGGTCCTCGGCGATCAACGCGTCGAGCAGGGCGGTGTGTTCGGCCGCGTCGGCCACCAGGTCGGCGCGGCCCCGGGAGACGGGGCCGCCGACCAGGGGCCACTGGGCGCGGCGGTGCAGATCGTCGGCGATGCGCACCAGCTGCGCGTTGCCCGCGAGGGCCAGGACGGCGCGATGGAAGGACCGGTCGGACTCCGCGTAGGTCGCGCGGCAGCCCGAGGACGCGGCCCGCACGGTGGCCTCGGCGAGCGGACGCAGCTCGGCCCACCGGGCGGCGGGCACGGTACGGGCGAGACGGAGCATCACCGGAACCTCGATCAGGCCCCGGATCTCGGCGAGTTCGGCCAGCTCCCGGGTGCCGCGCTCGATGACGCGGAAGCCCCGGTTGGGGACGACCTCGACAGCGCCTTCGACGGCGAGCTGCTGCATCGCCTCCCGGACGGGCGTCGCGGACACCCCGAAGCGCTCACCGAGCGCGGGGGCCGAGTACACCTCGCCGGGCGCGAGTTCACCCGCGACGAGCGCGGTGCGCAGCGCGTCGAGGATCTGCCCGCGCACGGAGGACCGCTGTACGACGGGCCGGGCCGCCTCGGGACGTACCGCGGAGCGGCCGTCGTCGACTCGTGCGGGGCGAACGTTCTCGGCGTGTACGGGATGGGCGTTGTCGCCGCGCACCGGGCGGGCGTTGTCGCCGCGCACCGGGCGGGCGTCGTCGCTGTGCGCCGGGCGGGCGTCGTCCGTGTGCGGGGGGCGAGTGCTCTCGGCGTGTGCGGGGCGGGCGTTCTCGGTGCGGACCGCGGAGCGGGCGTCGTCCGTGCGTACGGCACGGGCGTCGTCCGTGCGTACGGCGGCGCGGGCCTCCTCGGCGCGAGGGCGCGGGATCGGCACCTCACTGTGCGTGTGCTCACCGCGGGCCGAGGGCATGCCGGGGCCGCCCGGCCCTGCGACCGGTCCGGCACCGACGCCCGCGGCGCCCGCGGGGACGCCTCTCGCCCGGCCCGCGTCCGCGGCCCCCGGCTGGGGTGGAACCCGATGGGCGGCTGTACGGATCTCTGGGCCCCACACCCCGGTGGAGGGGTGCGCGCCGCGCGGACCGGCCTGCTCCACGGGGTGCTCCTCCGGCTCGGTGGTACTTGAGGTCATGGCGTCGGTTGTTACTCGTCCGTCAAGCACGATAGGCGCACATGGCCCTGGTTCAAACACCCGAATCGAAGGGTAAGGTAAGGCTTACCTGCAAACGATCGTGAAGCGATGGTTCCGCATGCCCGCTCCCGCCCCGACCGCCGGCACCGCCACGGCCGCCTCGACCGGCCCCGGCACCCCGCCCGCCGCCGTGTCACCCGTGGCGGAGGCGTACGCGCGGCTGAGCGAGGTCTTCCCGGACCTGAGCGTCAGCGAGCTGGCGGCCGGAGAAGCGGCTCCGCGGGGCGCGGGCTGGGCGGCCGCCGCCCGGCTCGCCGAGGGCGGGCCCGACCTCGACGCGTTCCTCGCCTGGGACGAGGCCCAGGTGATCCGGGACTACGGACAGCGCGCCCGGCCCGATGTCGTGGCCGGCTTCGGACTGCACCGGTACGCCTGGCCGGCCTGTCTGCTGATCACCGTGCCGTGGTTCCTGCTGCGCCGGGTGCCCCGGCTGCCTGTGGAGCACGTCACATATCAGCGCGAGCTCGGCCGGATGGCGGTCCGGGTCACCAGGTTCGCCTGCCTGCCGGACGACCCGGCCGCCGGTCTGCCGGGCGCCAGGGTCGTACCGGACGAGGAGGCCCTGCGGGCGGAGGTGCGGGCCGCGGTGGCCGAGCACCTGGAGCCCGTCCTCGGCGGATTCGGGCCGCGGATGCGGCGGCGCGGCCGGGCCCTGTGGGGCATGGCGACGGACGAGATAGTCGAGGGCCTCTGGTACGTCGCCGGTCTGTTCGGCGAGGAGCCGCGCGCGATGCGTGAGCTGGAGCTGCTGCTGCCCGGCTCGGCCCGGCCGTACGTCGGCTCGCCGGCCTTCCGCGAGCTGACCGGTCCGGACGGGGAGCCGCTGCCCACCCGCGACCGGGTGAGCTGCTGCCTCTTCTACACACTGCGCCCCGCCGACACCTGCGCCACCTGCCCGCGCACCTGCGACGCGGACCGGATCACCAAGCTGACGGCCGCCGAAGCGAGTTGAGCCGCCCTGGGCGGGCGCCGGTCCGTGCGCGCCCCAGGATCACACCGGTCGGGGCCCCGGCGGACAGCTCCCGCGAATGACAGGCGATTCACAATTTCCTCACTTGTCTCGGGAACTTTCCGTGGAACCATTCGTATGGGTAGTCTTATTCGTACTCAACTCCCGTCCCTCGCGCGGCAGTTCGAGCAGAAAGTCGCCCTGTGCATCCCTTGGTACTCCCTTGGCGGCCTCTTGCCCCGAAACCCCCTGAGGGCCGACGTGATTGGGCCACTATGGCGGGCGTTACGCCCTATCCCAATGCAAGGGACCCCAGATGAGACTTACCGACATATCGCTGAACTGGCTGCTTCCGGGCGCCGTTCTGCTCCTGGGCCTGCTGGCGGCGGTGGCGGTGCTCGCGCGCGGCAAGCGGTCCGGGGACAGCACGAGCAGCGACGACTCGTGGGAGCGCACCGAGGAGCGCCGCAGGCGTAAGGAGGCCATCTACGGCACGGCCTCCTATGTTCTGCTGTTCTGCTGTGCCGCGGTCGCGGCGGCACTCTCCTTCCATGGCCTGGTCGGCTTCGGCGAGCAGAACCTCGGCCTCTCCGGCGGCTGGGAGTACCTCGTCCCGTTCGGCCTGGACGGCGCGGCCATGTTCTGCTCCGTCCTCGCGGTGCGCGAGGCCAGCCACGGTGACGCGGCGCTCGGCTCCCGCATACTCGTGTGGACCTTCGCCGGTGCGGCGGCCTGGTTCAACTGGGTCCACGCGCCCCGGGGTATGGCCCACGCCGGTGCTCCGCAGTTCTTCGCGGGCATGTCCCTGTCGGCCGCGGTGCTGTTCGACCGGGCGCTGAAGCAGACTCGTCGTGCGGCCCTGCGTGAACAGGGTCTGGTGCCGCGTCCGCTGCCGCAGATCCGTATGGTGCGCTGGCTCCGCGCGCCCCGTGAGACGTACAGCGCCTGGTCGCTGATGCTGCTTGAGAACGTCCGCTCCCTGGACGAGGCCGTGGACGAGGTGCGCGAGGACCGGCGCCAGAAGGAGCAGAACCGACTGCGCCGCCGGAACGAGGAGCGGGTCGAGCGAGCGCACCTCAAGGCGCTCAGCCGTGGTCACCGCGGCTTCCCCGGACGCGGCGGCGCCCGGGAACTGGAGACCACCGTGGAGCGCGCGCCCGCCCAGGCCTCCGCGGAGCCTGCGATATCCACCGCGGAGCAGCTGCCCGTACGCTCGCGGCCCTCCCTCACGCCCGTCCGCAAGAGCACTGAGCCGATCACCGTCGACCTCACCACGGAGGACGACACGATGGCCCTGCCGCGACTCGACTCCCTGGAGCGCAAGCTCAAGGACCTCGAGCAGCAGTTCGGCTGAGGCGCGGATCCGAGCCGGGCGACAGCCCGGACGGCCCGGCCCGGCTGACCCGCCCCGGGCCGCGACGCCACCACCGCCCGGAGCCGAGAGCGGGCGGGTGGGGCGGTGTGGTTGGTCGGGAGAGTTGATAAAGGGG